>NZ_MJWW01000033.1:0-111179 GCF_001762445.1 Campylobacter sp. BCW_6877
AGGATGAAATTTTTAACAAGTAGGAGAGTAAACTAATTAAACTAAGTATGATCTTTTATAAGATTACCAAAGATAATTAAACTGAGCAAATCCTGTATGGGTATTGCCATCTTTATCAAACATTCCATTATAGTTTAAACTAAAATAGAAAGCTTCATTAACAGGAACGATAAAAGAAGTGCTTACAAATTTTTGTATTCTTGGTAAATCAAACTCATCACTTACTTTTATATTTCCAAATCTAGCCTCAGCTTCTACTTTAGGATTGATATTAAACTTAGCTCCAAGTTCTACTGAAGTTTTTAAATTAGGCAACCAATCTCTAAACCAAGTAAAGCTTGTTTTAGTAGAGAAAAGATTTAAATAGTTTGCATAGGTTCTTTCTCCACCTTTAACTGTTGCTTGTCCTATAGTATCTTTCATAGAAAAAGCTTCAGTATAACCTCCTTCATAAGCAAGACCTATTTCAGGGGAGAATATATCTTTATTAGAAATAAAATTCATACCTAAGGCTGTATTGACTCCATAAGCATAAGAATTAGGTTCAGCTTTAGCTTCATTATTTCCTATTTTTTTAGTTAAATCATTTTTAATCAAAGCAGCTTTACCTTGAGCTTTGATATAAACTTCTTGACCTTTTTCTGTAGTAAATAAGGTATTAAAATATTTTAAACCTGCATAATAGGTTCTATTATTAATATCAAAATAAGTTGAACCCATTTTTGTATCTTCATAACCTGCATACACACCATATATTCCACTGTCTTTTAAAGTAGAATAACCTATAATGGTTCCTTTAGTGTGTCCTTTACTTTCTTCATTTAAAGAAAGTTCAACATTCTGTGAAGAAGCATAAGGAAGGATGAATAAAGAATGTTCTTTATTAGAACCATAGCTTCCATTATTTAAATCACTCTTTATATAATCACTTGCATCTGCATATAAATTACCCTTTTCAGACATAGCAATGCTTTGAGACTTACTTGAAGAAGCTAAAGCAAAAGTTTGCATAGAATTACCCATAACATTATCTATAAAGGTTGATCTTCTTGTAGTAGTAGAGATTAAAGATCTAAAGGTTGCACCTGATATGGAGGCATTAAGATTAAAATCTGTAGTAAGCTTTCCTGTTATTGGATCAAAGCTTAAAGATATTTCTCCACTACCATTGGTTCCTATATTGCCAATATTGTTTTGATTAACACCTGAGATGATATCATTTATATTATCAAGTTGTCCTAGATCGAGATTGCCCTCATCTATAGTAATTTTATCAGCACTTACATTTCCATTTCCACTTCCACCTACAACTATAGTGTCTAATTTACCCGTATCTTTATCTGTAGTAACAAGCCAATCTTCTATGACTATGCTACCAGATCCGCTGTTAGTTAAATGATTGCCACTATTATCTTTATCTATGGTTCCTTGGTTATTAACAAAGATGGTTCCACTACCACTATTTTTAATACCACTTGTAATAGTCGCATCAGAATCATTTTTTAAACTTAAATTATTATTACTTTTATTGAAAATATTACCATAAATAATTCCATTGTCAGTATTTAAAATACCACTTCCTTTTGCAGAAGCAATAAGACCTTCATTTTCAATAGTGATTCCGTGAGTTTGTTGTTCTTGTCCTTCTTTTCCTATGGTTCCAGTATTAATAATACCCCCATTACCACCTTGGATAGTTCCAGATACATTGATGCTAGTATTTACTTGCTTACCGCCACCTATATAAATACCTGCATTACCACCTTCTAATCTACCCCCTGCTTTAACTTCAATGCCTTCACCCTCAATACCATTTTTACTTCCATCTATATGGATTGCATCATTGCCTGCTTTAATAACACCACCTTTTTCTATAGTGATTTTACCAATATTAACGGGATTTTTATTTGTATCAAATGCATAAAAAGTTATACCATTGTTGCCTGCTTCTATAGTTCCTTTATTTGTAAGGGTTTCTATCTTGTTGCCATCACCTATGAAGATAGCATTGCCGTTTTGATTTTTAATTAGGCCTGTGTTTTCAAAATTTTTAATAGTGGAGCTTGAAGTTCCCCAACTTTGAATGAATACTGCTCCTGATAATTGTTTGGCTCCAGATGTTCCTTCTATAGTGCCACTGTTTTTAAAATTATCTATAGTAGTACTTGATATATTTATACCTACTCTTCCCGAAAGAATGCCTGAGTTATCAAAATTTTTTATAGTAGAAGCTTGAAGATTAACCCCAGAGCTCGCAAATGCAGCCCCATTAGGTCCTCCTGGATCTTTTCTTCCATCACCTTTTAAGATTCCGTTTTTGCTATTGATAAATGTTTGGATTGTAGAATTGCCAATATATATTGCTTGTGTATCCCAGTTTTTTACATCTTGATTGCTGGTTTGAATAGTGCCACTATTATTAAGAGTTTGTACACTTGAATTATTTATGCTTATACCTCTATGTCCTTCGCTTTTAATGTTTCCATTATTGGTAATGGTTTTAACATCGGTATAATTAAACTGAACAGCTTCTTTATTTGTTGAAGTTGTTATAACTCCAGTGTTGTTAAAATTATTAATCGTGGATTTATTATTAGCAAGGCCTTGGAAAAAAACTCCTTTATCGCTTGAAGCTATAGTTCCACTGTTATCAAACTGATCCACAGTGAGAGTTCCCTGACCTCCCCAAACTCCCATATAAATTTGACCATTAACTTGACCTGTATTTTCAAAGGTGTTAACAGTGATGGTTCCTGCAAAACCTTGATCATGTTCTACAGCTACCTTACCGTTAATAGTTCCTTTATTGGTAAGATTAGTAAGAGTAAGAGTGTTGTTACCACTAGCATGGGCATAGATGATTTTATTGTTATTACCTATACTACCTAAAGTTCCACCTGCTTCAATTATTATGGTATGCACACCTGAATCAGAAATGTTGATTTGATTGTTGATTGAACTACTTACAGTCGTATTAATCCTAGCTTGAGGAGCATAAACACTTGCTGAACTAGCTTTAGTATTTTTACTTATTTCATCATAAGTTTTTATTTCAGGAGTAGGTGCAGCATTTGCACAACTAGCTAAGAAAGAAATAGCAGCCAAAGATAAAACTATCTTTTTAGAATTTAAACAGGATTCTTTACCCTCTCCTATAGGTGTTTTAGTTAATGTGATATTTTTCATAAGAATTTCCTCCCTTTATAATTTGTTCTATATATTATATTTTTTAAAAATAATATAAAATACAAAATAAAACGACAGAATATTAAAATAGTTATACTTAAAATATTATTAAATACTTATTATAATAAAACTATATTGTTTGAATTTATGTTTTATTTAAAGTTAGATTAAGAGTAAATTTTTAGACTTTTATTGTTTTCTGTGTTTAGATTATAATCACTTCATTTTCTAAGTTTATGCCAAATTCTTCAAAGACTTTTTTTCTAGCTAATTCGATAAGAAAAAACGCATCTTCAAAACTTGCATTTTTTTTATTGATTAAAAAATTTGCGTGTTTGTCGCTTAACATAGCATCTCCCTTGCTAAATCCTTTAAGTCCTACAGCTTCGATTAAACGTCCTGCAAAGTCGTTTTTTGGATTTTTAAAGATAGAGCCAAAGCTTGCCCCACTAGGTTGGTTGCTCCTTGCATTTTTTAAAGTTTTATCTTTAAGGGTATCAAAGCCAAAATTTAGTTTAAATTCAGCCCAAAAAAAAGGCATATTTAAAGGACAAAAACGATAATCAAAATTTATATTTTCTCTTAAAATTTCGCCTTGAAAAGTAGCAATTTTGATTAAATTTTGACTAATGCACTCTCCTTTAAGTCCTGCATTCATCTTCAAAAGCCCGCCAAGTGTACCAGGAATTTTGCTTAAATACTCAAAACCCTTAAGATTATTTTCTTTGGCAAAACGATACATTTTGCTTGATTTTGTTTTGCAGCCTATGCGAAGATGTATAAAATCTTTATTTTGATCTAAAATTTGTATAAAATCAAAACTATCTCCTAAAATTCCTATATTTTTAGGTTTTGGGCTAACTAAAAGGTTATTTGCGCCGCCTATTAAAAAACCATCAAAATCACAAATTTGATCCAAAACTAAAACTTCAAATTCATTTCCTATACGCACAGAAGAGTATTTTTTAAAATCAATGATCATTTGATAAAAGTTGGAATTTGATTTAGTATGTTTTCAGTAAAGTCAATCATAGTTGTAGTCATCCAAGGCATTAAAAAGATTAAAACAACTACAACCAAGATGATTTTAGGAACAAAAGAAAGTGTCATTTCGTTAATCTGTGTAGTTGCTTGAAAAATACTGATTACAAGCCCTGCAATAAGCCCTGCTAAAAGCATAGGCAAGGAAAGTAAAAGTGTGATTTTAAAGGTTTGCACTCCAAGAGCAACTAAGGTACTTTCATCCATTTTTATCCTTTTTAAGAATTTCTAACTTCTTCGTATTCGCTAGGGATAAGATAATCATTTACATGTATGATTTTATCATAAAATTTATAATCATATCCTAGTTTAAAAAGCGTATCTACAGCTAAAAGTTGAGTTTGATTCATGCTAATGGAGTTTTTATTGGCGTATAGATTAAGATAAGTATCCAGTTTTTCTTCATCAACACGGATAAGTTTTCTTTCCATAAGCATAGGGGCTAAAATTTTACGATTTGCATCGGCGATTTTTACAGCATTGGTTAAATCCTTTTCGATCTTAATCGCATCGCTTAAAGGCAAAGAGCGACGCAAAGCCATTCCACCTAAAGGCAAAGGTAAATTTTCTTTAGCAAATTCAAGCCATATATCCCAAAGTTCTGCTTCCACGCAAAGACTTTGATCAAATTCTAAAATGCTTTCATGGATCAAAACTCCTGCATCTACTTCACCACTTAAAACTGCATTTTCAATGTCTAAAAAATTCTTATAAATAATTCTAGCTTCAGGATATTTCATACGAAAAATCAAAGCATTGGTGGTATTTGCTCCACTCAAAGCGACTTTAAAATTTCTTTTTAAATGCGTATCTTTTTTCTTGATGAGTTTTGGCCCATAACCTTCGCCAAAACTCACTGCTGTGCGTAAAAGCGCATACTCAGAAGCGATTAAAGGATAAAGCCCAAAAGAAATAGCTGTAGCATCAAATTCATTTTTCAAGGCAAATTCATTTAAAGTTTGTATATCTAAAGCTGTATTTTCATAAGCAAAATCATTCCCCATCCACCCAAATTTAATAGCCATATACATAAAAATATCATCAGCATCAGGAGAATGTGCAATAGTAATTTTTTTCATCTATGCTTCCTTGTAAATCTTTGCTTTAATTCTAGCAAAATAAACCATTATTTAATTTTATTTTGTTAGAATTCTAACTAAAAATTTAGAATTTTTAAGGAAAGTTATGGATGATAATAAAAGAAAATCCCTAGATGCTGCCCTAAAAAGTTTAGATAAAACCTTTGGAAAAGGCACTATCTTAAGACTAGGGGATAAAGAAGTCGAGCAAATCGATAGCATAGGTACAGGTTCAGTTGGGCTTGATCTTGCTTTAGGTATAGGCGGTGTTCCAAAAGGAAGAATCATAGAAATTTATGGGCCTGAAAGTTCAGGTAAAACCACTCTAACTTTACACATTATCGCAGAATGCCAAAAAGCAGGTGGAGTTTGTGCTTTTATCGATGCAGAACATGCGCTTGATGTAAAATATGCTAAAAATTTAGGTGTAAATACAGATGATTTATATGTTTCTCAACCTGATTTTGGAGAGCAAGCTTTAGAAATTGTAGAAACTATAGCAAGAAGTGGTGCAGTAGATCTTATCGTAGTAGATAGCGTTGCAGCACTTACCCCAAAAGCAGAAATTGAAGGCGATATGGGTGATCAACATGTAGGACTTCAAGCAAGACTTATGTCTCAAGCTCTAAGAAAACTTACAGGTATAGTTCATAAAATGAATACCACAGTAATTTTCATCAACCAAATTCGTATGAAAATCGGCGCTATGGGTTATGGTACTCCTGAAACCACAACAGGTGGAAATGCGTTAAAATTTTATGCTTCTGTGCGTTTAGATGTTAGAAAAGTAGCAACCTTAAAACAAAACGAAGAACCTATAGGAAATCGTGTAAAAGTAAAAGTAGTTAAAAATAAAGTTGCTCCTCCATTCAGACAAGCTGAATTTGATGTGATGTTTGGAGAGGGTTTAAGCCGTGAAGGTGAGTTGATTGATTACGGTGTAAAACTTGATATCGTAGATAAAAGTGGTGCGTGGTTCTCTTATAAAGATAAAAAACTTGGACAAGGTAGAGAAAACTCAAAAGCTTTCTTAAAAGAAAACCCTGAAATTGCAGATGAAATCACAAAAGCGATTCAAAATTCTATGGGAATAGAAGGTATGTTCAGCGGTAGCGAAGATGACGAAGGAGAAGAATAATGTTAGTAATTGAAGATGTTAGAGCCTATGAAGTTCTTGATAGTAGAGGAAACCCAACCGTAAAAGCTGAAGTTACGCTAAGCGATGGAAGTGTAGGTGCGGCCATAGTTCCAAGTGGTGCAAGTACAGGTTCAAAAGAGGCTTTAGAATTGCGTGATAATGATGAAAGATTTGGCGGAAAAGGCGTTTTAAAAGCTGTTGCAAATGTCAATGAAACCATTGCAGATGAAATTTTAGGGCTAGATGCTTTTAATCAAACTCAACTTGATGATACTTTGCGTGAGCTTGATGGAACAAATAATTACTCAAATTTAGGCGCAAATGCGACTTTAGGCGTGTCTATGGCAACAGCTCGTGCAGCTGCAGCTGCTTTGGGAATGCCTTTGTATCGCTACTTAGGTGGTGCAAATGCAAGCATTTTGCCTGTACCAATGTGTAATATCATAAATGGCGGTGCTCATGCAAACAACAATGTAGATTTTCAAGAATTTATGATCATGCCTTTTGGTTTTACTAGTTTTAAAGAAGCTTTGCGTTCAGTTTGTGAAATTTATGCGATATTAAAAAAAGAACTCGCAAATTCTGGACATTCTACAGCTTTAGGTGATGAAGGCGGTTTTGCTCCAAATTTAGCTAATAACACAGAACCTATCGATCTTTTAATGACTTGTATCAAAAAAGCAGGTTATGAAAATCGTGTAAAAATTGCTCTTGATGTAGCAAGTACAGAATTTTTCAAAGATGGTAAATACCACATGGAAGGCAAGGCTTTTTCAAGCGAGGATTTGATCGAACGCTATGTAGAACTTTGTGCAAAATATCCAATTTGCAGTATCGAAGATGGCTTAGCTGAAAATGACTTTGAAGGTTGGATTAAGCTTACTGAAAAATTGGGCAATAAAATTCAGCTTGTAGGCGATGATTTGTTTGTAACTAATGAAGATATTTTAAGAGAAGGCATCATCAAAAAAATGGCAAATGCTGTGCTTATTAAACCAAATCAAATCGGAACTATTACCCAAACTATGAGAACTGTGCGTTTAGCACAAAGAAATAACTATAAATGCGTGATGAGTCATAGAAGCGGCGAAAGTGAAGATGCTTTTATAGCAGATTTTGCCGTAGCTTTAAATACAGGACAAATCAAAACAGGAGCCCTAGCAAGAGGCGAAAGAACTGCAAAATACAATCGCTTGCTTGAAATTGAACTTGAAAGTGATGAATACTTAGGAGAAAAGCTCTGAGCGATTTACTTAAAGAATACGACGAAAGCACAAGAAAAAAAAGTTTTTATACCCATGTTATAAAAATGATTTTTTGGGCTTTTCTTGTTGTAATTGGAGCAATTTATTTTGGCAATATGTTTTTTGGGCAGTATTCTTTGGATACTTTATTAAGCTTAGAAAATACCAAAGAAGAGCTTAATAAAAAGATTATTTTACTCAAAGAACAAAACGCTAAAGCACAAAAAGATTATTTTGAATTAAAAGGATTATACCCAAATGAAAACTAGAATTTTAGCAATATTTTTTATTTTTACCTCTCTTTTATATGCTGATGAAAATCCTTTCAAGGCAGATCAAAATATAACTTTGGTTGCTCCACCTGAATTTCAAAAAGAGGAAGTTAAATTTAATTCTAGTGCAAGAATTTTAAAAAGCATCACTTTTAATTATATCAATTTAGACGGAAGTGAAGATAAGATTGATTTAGATGTTAATAAAAGTATTGATTGGCACGATACTTATACTATATCAAGATTTAAAAGCCCTGATCCTTCAAAAGTACTTGATGTTTCAGTTACTATACCTGAAAAAAATAGCTCTAAACAAGAATCAAACTCAACAGCCAATGTTGAAATACCTTTACAGGTTGCAAAGATTTATGATTTTATTTCTTACGCGGTTTATAAAAACAAAATAAAACTTAACACTAGTGATGAAATGATCACAGATTTTTCAGTAGGAAATCCAAGCAAAATCGTTATAGATTTTAGGTCTAATTTGATTAGCCCTACAAAAAACATACGCCTTAGCAATTCTATTTTTAAACGCATAGACTTTGGATCTCATAAAGGATATTATCGACTTGTAATATATCTTGATGGAACTTATAATTATAATATTCAAAAAGATGCAACTGGATATATGATTAATCTGCTTTGATGAGATTTATTTTTTTAATATGTTGCGCTTGTTTAGTTTTTGCTAATGAAATTTTACTTCTTAGCAAATTCGATAAGCAAGATTTTAACTCTAAAGATTTTAATACTTACTTGATGAGCGAAAAACTTGATGGAGTACGTGGAATTTGGGATGGAAAATATCTAAAAACTCGCCAAAATTACAAAATAAAAACTCCTGACTTTTTTACAAAAAATTTCCCTCCTTTCGCTATTGATGGTGAGCTTTGGATAGCAAGAAATAAATTTGATGAAATTTCAGCTTTAATTCGTAGTGGCGATAGCAATTTGACCTTATGGAAAGAAGTAACTTATAATATTTTTGATGTACCAAATGCTTGCGAAGAATTTCAAATTTCTACTTGCACGCTTAAAAATCGTTTGGCTGTTTTAGAAGAGTATTTGCAAAAATATCCTAGTGTCTATATAAAAATTATTCCTCAAATTCCAGTTGAAAATCAAAATAATTTAAATCAATTTTACGAAAGCATTATAAAAAATCAAGGTGAAGGTATTGTCATACGCAAAAATTTAAGTCCTTATGAAAAAGGCAGAAGTAAAAATGCTATGAAATTAAAACCCTATGATGATGCAGAATGTGAGTTGGTAGGATTTCGCAAGGGTAAGGGTAAATTTGAAAATCAAGTAGGTGCCTTACTTTGTAAAATGCCTAATGGACAAATCATTAAAATAGGCAGTGGTTTAAAAGATGAAGATAGAAAAAATCCTCCAAAAATTGGTAGTATTGTGACTTATAAATTTAATGGATTGACCAAAAATTCCTTACCTCGCTTTCCGGTGTTTTTAAGAATAAGAGATGAAAATCCTTGACTTTAAAATTATTTTGTGATAAAATATTTCCTTTTATTTATTCGGGGTGTAGCGCAGTCTGGTTAGCGCACTTGGTTTGGGACCAAGGGGCCGAAGGTTCGAATCCTTTCACCCCGACCATTTTTTATAAATTTATACAAAATGGTGAGTGTAGCTCAGTCGGTTAGAGCATCAGATTGTGGTCCTGAGGGTCGTGGGTTCAATTCCCATCACTCACCCCACTAGCGCTCGTAGCTCAACTGGATAGAGCGACAGACTTCGGATCTGTAGGTTATGGGTTCGATTCCTATCGGGCGCACCACCAAGATTTTATATGCGTTCATAGCTCAGCTGGATAGAGCAACGGCCTTCTAAGCCGTAGGTCAGAGGTTCGAATCCTCTTGGGCGTACCACTTTAGCGGATGTGGTGAAATTGGCAGACACGCCAGACTTAGGATCTGGTGCAGCAATGCGTGAAGGTTCAAGTCCTTTCATCCGCACCACTTACTTTTATCATTTTCAAACAAGAGTTGATTTCTCATAAATTTTTATTTCATTTTAAAATTTCTTATGATTGCTAGATAAAATGCAAATTTAATTTAGATAAATTCAAAAATTATCTTACAAAAGATTTGAAAAATAATTAAAATATACAAAATTCAATTCAAGGAGATTAAAATGAAAAAATTAGGTTTAGCTTTAGCAGCTTTAGTTGCTTTAAATGTGTCAGCATTTGCAGGGGTTATCACTATACATGATTCTAATTTAGTTAAAGTATCAGGAGGAGATGATGCCTATGCAAAAATAGCTTTAGAAGATGCTAAAGAAGAAATGAAAAGTCAATTTAACACTGATAACTTAGAGATTTATGCTATAGAAAGTATCAAAAAAGATGATCCGCATGAATATGATGTTATTCAAAGGGGTCCTTTAAAAGTAATGAAACAAGAAATAGCAAAAGGAAAGATTATTTATTATAATGAATTCTTAGTTGTAGATAGAAAAACAAATTGGGCTGCTGAATGGAATATTAAATGTGTTAAAGGGGGTAAATATACAAAATCAAGCGATAAGGTTTCTTGTGATGGTGGAGCTGCTGATAAGTTCTATAATTTCAAATAATACTTGAAAGCTCTATTATTTTAGAGCTTTCACACCATAAAGGTTTTAACTATAAAAAAACATAGTAAGTATAAAATATATCTAAATTTTAAGCTTTTTAAGTTAAAAATTTCTAGTTTTTTAAATCGTTTTATCTTTTATATCTTTGCTGTAAAGAAAAATTAGCACTAATTAAAAATCTTTTCTTGATTAAATTTTGTAAATTTATTTTTTGGTGTTAAAAATGTGATAATATTAACTTTATAAAAGTATTATTATATATCTTTTACTTAGGATAGCAATTATGAAAAAAACAATTTTAACCATTCTTTTTTTACTCACTCTTACGCAGGCTAAGGAAATACAAGTTTATGAAAGTCCTACTTGTGGCTGTTGTGATTTTTGGGCTGATTATATGAAAGCTAAGGGCTATGAGGTTAGTGTTCATAAAACCAATGATTTTCTTAAAATCAAAGAAAAAATGGGTATAAAAGATGAGTATCAAAGTTGCCATACAGGTGTGATCGAAGGTTATGCTATTGAAGGACATGTTCCTGAAAGTGCTGTAAGCTGGTTGCTTGAAAACAAACCTAAAGATGCTATAGGAATTTCAGCTCCTGGCATGCCACAAGGAAGCCCAGGAATGGAACAAGGATATAGTGAAAAATATCCTGTAATTTTGATGAAAAAAGATGGAAGCTATGAGCTTTATGGATATTTTATAGGAGATAAAAAGCTTTAAAGTAAATTTTTAGCTTTTTACTTTTTTGATTTCTTTTTCAAGTATGCTATAAGGAGTTAAGCCTATGAATTTTTCATCCATTTTTCCTTCTTTGAAAAAACTAAGCACAGGCACTCCGTATATTTCCCCAATGGCACTTGAGAGGTATTTAACAGCTCTTTTTTCATAAAACATTGCTAAATTAGATAAACCTTTTTCATCAGCCCAAGCTTTTGCATCATTTGCATCATTTGCATCGCCTAAAACCACAAAGATATTAAAATCATAATTTTTAGCTAAATTCTGTAAAATAGGAATTTGTTCTTTACAAACTCCACAATCTTTTGTGAAAAATACTAAGGCAAAATTTTGTGTTTTATCATTTAGTTTTAGGCTTTTTTCAAAACCATTGTAGGCAAAATTATAGGTTTTATCACTATTTAAAGCTTTAAAATTTTCTCCACTATCACAAGCTACAAAAAATAAAGCTATGATTAAAGCAAAGAAATAAGCTTGGATTCGAAAAATTCCCATGGTTTTTCTCCTAAAATTCTATCTTTTATCATCCCATCTTTAATGATGATGGTAGTAGGGGTTGCAAACACAGCGTAACGATCATTGGTGATTTTAAGATCGTCTTTTAAAACTTTTACATTTTTAAAGTTAAATTGTTCAGCTAAAACTTTAACTACATTGGCATTATCCATGGAATTTATAGCATAAACACTGATTTTATTGGGGTGATTTTGTATGAATTCATCTAAAGAAGGGAGTTCTTTTAAGCAAGAAGGACAGCCATTTTGAAAAAAGACTAAGACTTTTAAACTTGTATTATCATCAGCAAGTTTTACAGCTTTTCCTAAAGTATCTTTAGCTGAAATTTCAGCGCTTTTTTCTCCAACTTTTCCAGTATCTTTTGAATTTTCAAAAGAACAAGCATTGAGCAAAAACAAAATGCTTAAGATTAAAAGGCTTTTTTTCATTTTAACACCCCATGTTGTAAGATAAGGGTTCGATCTGCGAATTTAGCCAAATCAGGATTGTGTGTGATTAAAACTATGGTTTTGCCTTCATTTTTTAATTTTTGCAAGGTTTGAAGAACGATTTTTTCATTGGCTTCATCTAAATTTCCTGTGGGTTCATCTGCGAGTAAAAGCTCTGGGTTGTTGATCAAAGCTCTTGCTATGCAAACTCTTTGTTGCTCCCCGCCACTTAATTGGCTAGGTAAATGAGTGAGTCTATGCGAAAGTCCTACTTTTTCAAGAACCATTTTAGCGTCTTCTTCATCTACACTTGAGTGATAATACTGAGAAAGCATAACATTTTCTAAGGCGTTAAGATAGGGGATAAGATGAAATTGTTGAAAGACAAGTCCTATTTTTTCACGACGCAAGGTGATTTTTTGCTCTTCATCCATTTGCTCTAGGTTGTCATTGTCTAAGATATACTCTCCAGAACTTGGAGTATCCATGAGTGATAGTATGTTTAAAAGCGTTGATTTTCCACTTCCTGATGGACCCATGATGGCAAGCCATTCTCCTTCATAGACTCTTAAGTTGATATTGTTTAAGGCTTTAACTTTGCCAAATTCTTTATTTAAGTTGTTTATTTTAATAAGTTCTTTTTTCATCATTCACCTTTCAAATTTTCACACACATTGATTTTTAATGCTCTTTTTATAGGAAAAAATGCAGCCAAAAAGGCAAAAATCAAAGAAATGATTAAGGCTATAAAAACAGCTATAAATCTAAAATCAATACTAGAATTAAAAATCAAATAACCAAAGACATTAGCTAAAAATATCCCAAAAAAAGCTCCGATTAAACTAGCAAAAAAACTTACTATAAAGCATTCACTAGCGAAAAGTTTAAAAATTTCACTTTTTTTCGCACCCAAGGCTAAACGCAGTGCGATTTCTTTTTTGCGAGAAAATATAATAGAACTTAAGGTCGTATTAACGCTAGTAGTGACTATGATCAATACTACAAGTATGATTAAAAACATTAAAGCTTTGATTTTTCCAAGCACCAAACCTTCGCTTAAGGATACTGAAGATATAGGTTTTGAATCGATGAATTCATTGCTGATTGCTTGTGTTTTGGCTTTAACTTCATCAAAATTTCCATAAACTACAGCATTAGCATAGTTAATACCGGCTCTATCGCTTAAATTTTGCACCACGCTTAAAGGAGCTAAAACAATGCTATCAAATTCATCATTGCTTGAAAGTATGCCTTTTATGGTAAGTTTTATGCTTTTTCCGTTGTTTGGATTGTAAATTTGAAGTTCATTGCCTATTTTTAGACCTAGTTGCTTGGCTAAATTAACCCCTAAAAAGGCTGAATTTTCATCAAAATCATTTAGAGAAAAGCTTCCTTCTTTAACTTCTAAAAAAGGTTTAGTGATTTTTAAAGCCCTAAAATCAGTGCCTAAAACCACTCCGCTTGTACTACCTAAATTTAAAAAATCATACAAAAAAGGAGTTAAAGCTCTAGCCTTTAAATTTTCTTTTATTTTTTCATACTCAGCATTGGAGATAAAATTTTCATCGTGCTTAGGGCTTATCATTACATTTGCTCCATAAGCTTTTAATTCTTTAGAAAGTTTGGTGTCAATATCAAAATAAATATTTAAAAAAGCTGAGCAAGTAAGTGCTCCTATAAAAACACTTAAAACTATAATAAAAAGTCTTTGATAAGAAAAGCTAATGCTTTTAAAAAGCTCATTAAGGAAAAACTTATCTACCATAAAGCACTCCTGCAGCTGAAAGTTGTGTGATATTTTTTATAGGAAGCAAGCAACCTAGTAAGGCAATAAGTCCTGCAAAAATAAAGCTTAAAGGTAAAGCTATAAAGGCTATATCAATAAAATATCCAAAAATGCTAAGGCTGATGATTTGAGAAAGTGCTGTGCCAAAAATAAAGCCAAATAAAGCAGCAAATAAAGCTACGATTAAATTTTCACTAGCAAAGATGAGATAAATTTGAAAAGTATTAGCACCAAGTACTTTTAAAAGTCCTATTTCTTTTTTTCTACGATGAATTTCAGAACTCATTAGACTTGAAATCGCAATACTTGCAACAATAAGACAAATAATGCAAGTAATGCCCATTAAGGATTGGATCTTTTTAACCACCAAGCTTTGAGCATCGCTTATAGCATTTAGAGCTTTTGCATCAGCACCTGGTAAGCCATCACTAATTTGACTAGCGATTGAGCCTACATAAGCTGAGCAATACCATTTGTCATATTCTAACTGATCTAATTTTTCTTCGCCCATGCGACGCACTTTTTCAGAAAGGGCTGATTCAGGTATGGTAAAAGCTCTTACTTCTGCACTTGAGTAAAGCCCTTGTTTGTTGAGTAAATCTTGAGCTAAATTTAAAGGAGCGATGATTTTATTCGACATTTTAGGATTGGCATGAAGTAAAATGCCTACGATTTTTGCTTCTTTGCTTTGATTGTTTTCTCCTGTGAGTTTGATAGTATCTCCTAATTTTAATTTATTGTTTTTAGCAAAGTCTTCGCCTAGCATGATTTCATTGCTATCATCTTTTGCCCATTCTCCTTGCACTGCTAAATAAGGATAAAGACTTTTTATACCTGTGATAAAATCATCATCATCTTTAATTTTTATGGCTTTTTGAAAATAAGTGCCATAAATAAGTGCTTTTTGCTGGGAGTTTTCAATTGCGATTTTACCTTCCAAAAAAGGAGCAAGTGCGGTGATGTTGTTACGCCAATAAATGTCTTTAATCATATATAAATTTTTTTCTTCTAGGTAGTTTTTGTTTTTTAAGGGTTCATAAAGTTCATTACCTATTTCTATACTAAGACTTGAGCCTTTGGGTAAAACAAGGATATTAGAGCCATAGCTTTTGAGTTGTTTAGTTACTTCATCGCCTATACTTAGGGTAATATTTAGCATAGTAGAGAGCAAAAGCGTGGCTAAAAAACAAGTAAGAAAGGCTAAAAATTTTTGAATTTTGTTTTTAAATATAGAGTTAAAAATCATTTTAGCCAACATCGTTTCTCCTTTGGATTAAAAATTGGGCTTCGTTTTCTTCTACATATTTTGTAGGATCTTTTTTAAATTCTTCATAGTTGTTTTGATTTGAAAAATAATAAGTAATCCCTTTATAACTATAAGAAAAAGGAGCTTGGGTGTTTATAATTTTTGTTTTTGATACAGGATCTTGCACTTCGATTTCTTTGATTTGGCTAAAATAATTAGATCCTGCTATTACATCTTTAACATCTATGGTGATTTTTTTACCATCGTATTCGTATTTGAGTGGGATAGGATTGCAACCCCCGCTTTTGCCTACACTAGGCAAGAAAATACGTACATTGCAAGAAATGCAAATGAGTTGTCCATCTTTTTTGATATAGCCCATATCTCCACAAATCATACAAGCATCAAAAACAGCTACAGGAGAATCCTTATCTTCTCTTTTGTTGATAAGAAAAAACCTTATCACCTTGCCTTCAGCACTGATATAAGCAAAGCGGTGGAGTTTGTTGTCCCTTAAAAGAGCTATATCAAAGATAAATTTGCCATTCTTATCGGGTAAAATTTCTTTAGGCTCATCTATGGTTAAAGGCTTAGAGCTTACCATAAAAAAGTATAAAACAATGCAAAAACTTATAACACAGGAGATAAAAACACTGGAAAAATAGCGATTAATAAGACTTGTTTTAGCTTCGTTTTTGCGATAATTTATATCTAAAATTTGTTTTTTGCTTATATTTTTTTTGCGAATTTTTAAGCTTAAGAATGCTAAAAAAGCGATGAAAATTAAATAAACATAAATTCCAAAAACACCAAAATAATTACTTTTTCCTACAAAACTCACCAAAAAAGTATGAGTTTCTATGATGGAATTTCGCATTAAAGTAAGCAAGATATTGGCTAGAGCTTTATCGCTTTCTATAAGGATAAGCAGTAAAAACAGCATAAAGCTTGTTTTTTGATTAAAATTTTTTTGCCATTTTAAAAAGAAGAAAATCAAAATACAAGCAAGCAAGGCTAAAGCAATAAAACCTAAAGAACTTATACCTTCGCTATCGATTAAAGAGCTAGTAAAAATAGGGAAATCTTGACTTAAAAAATAATAATGCAAAGCGGTGCAAAAACTTAAAATTCCTAATAAAATAAAATTTAAAATTTCAATTTTTTTCCAAAAATAAAATATAAAGCTTACTAGCAATAAACCTATAAAAACAAAATCAAAATTAAAGATTAAATTTTCAGTTTTTAAAAATTGTGCTGCGATAAAAAAAGCAAAATATCCAAATAAAAAGCCCAAAAAAACTACTAAAAAACTTTTAAAAATATATTTTTTATCAGGAGTGATAAAGGCCATTAAAATACTTAGCGGTAAAACACTGATAAGAAAATGCACAAAATATATACTCATAATTTACTCTTTAAACATTGTTATTTTAATTTTTCAAATAAAAATAAAAATATTTAAACACTCGGAAAATCCGAGCGTAAAATCATTTTGGCGTACCTGTGTATTTGAATTTATAATCTACTTTAAAAGGTTCAAACCACTTACCCACGCCTGTTTCTTCATCAACATGGCGTCCAAAACCTTGTTTTTCTGGATTTGAGATATAAAAAGTAAGTTCATAATTTCCTACGCCAAAGCCACCTTTTTTATCTTTTTCCATAGCGATATTTGCACCATAGTGAGGACCATCATCAGCCACCATAGGCATCAAAGTTCCACGTTTAATCGCACCTGTGTCGGTATTTTTAAGTTCATAAGCTATGGTTAAATAAGGCATCCAAAAACCTTCTGGAAAACCATTTGGATTGTTTTTAAGTGCGTGAATGTCAGCTTCTAGGTGAATATCTGCTAAAGATGCAGCTAAATCAATACCTCTTGGCTCCATTTCAATGGGTTGTAAATAAACAGCGGCTATTTCCATGCCATTAAGTTCTTTTGGATCGCCGATTGGCACTTCGCCTGCAAATAAATTTGTACTAATAACCGCAGCTGCAGCAACTACTGATAAAACTTTTTTTATCATGATTTTACTCCTTTTTTTGAAATTTGTTTTGTTATTAAAATGCCAATAATTAGCATGATCAAAACTATAAATTGAGATATTAAGGTTTCATAGTAAGGATAAATTCCAAGCCATAAAATCGGTTCAAAATTCATAGGTATAAGACTAGGAATGATGACTTTTCCTTCTATGAGTTCAGCTATGCCTTTGCCTGTAAAAACAAAAACCATGTAAAAAATAATGTAAGAAGTGATATAGAAAAATTGTTTTACAGGTATGCGAATGGCTCCTGCTTTTAAAAGAAAATATAAAACAATAAGTATTAAAATTCCAAGTCCAAGCCCACCAAAAACAGCACTAAAATCAGTGCTTGTTTTAGCATCAAAAAGCAAGGCTTGATAAAAAAGCACAGTTTCTGCACCTTCTCTATAAACAGCTAAAAATACGGTGATCCAAAGGGTTTTTGCACTATTGTTTGATATAGCATCTATAGCACCTTGTTTGATAAAGCTTGTCCATTTTTTATTTTGTGCGTTTGAAAGTAGCCAAAAGCCCACATAAAAGAGTAGTAATACGGCTATAAGCATGGTAATACCCTCTATAAGCTCTCTACTTTGTCCTGCATTTTCTTTGAATAGCCAAGAAACTCCAAAAGCGGTAATAAAACTTAAAATCACTCCTGTAAAAAGAGCACTATAGGCGATATTTAGACGATTTTTGTTACCACTTTGCACAAGATAAGAAACAATGGCTACAACGATAATCAAAGCTTCCAAGCCTTCACGCAAAATAATGCCTAAAGCCCATATAAACAACGAATAAGGAGTAGAATCTTGAATTTTATCTACACTGTTTGCTATGAGTTGTTCTAAGTCATTAAAAGTAGCTTCAAGCTCTTTTTTATCTGCACTTGCTTTAATCAGTGCTACGCCTTTGGAAAATAAACTTTCTATTTTAAGTTTTAAGCCGCTATCTACAGCACCGATTTTATTTTCCATACCGCTTGCTTCAAAAGTATCTAGATAAATTCCTTGCAAATCATCTACTATAGAAGCGCTAAAGCCATCATAATTTTTCAAAATTCCATCTAAGGCAAGTTTGATATCATTAGAAACTTTGGCATAATCTTTGCCTTTTGTTTCATCATTAAAGCCTGAAATTTGCAAACTTGAAAGTTCTGAATTTGGAATTTGTAAGAAAACATCAAAAATTTGTTCTTCTATGTTATCTAAGCCATTTCTTAAGTCTTTTTCATCTATTTTTGCATCGTTGATTTGGCGTATAAGGGTGCGTATGGCTTGTTGAATTTTTTGATCGTTTCCTGCTTTGGTAAATTTATTTACTAAAATTTCTACTTTGGTATTGCGATAATCACTAAATAAGGCATCATTTAAAAAATCTTTACTAGCTTGGTAGTTTTTTTCTTTAAAAGCATTAGCTGCCTGTGAAAATTTGGTAGAGATATTATCTAGTATAAATTGCAATCTTACGTCCATTGCAGCAGCAGCTTGTAAATCAGCGCTTGCATTATCATCTGTAAGTTTGCTCGCATCGTTGTTTGTAGGTGTATTAGGAGTTTGAGTGTCTAAAGAACTTTGTGCTAAATCTTTTTTATCCACGCCCATCATTTGTGCGATTAAAGCTTCTGCATCAGCTTCGCGTTTGGCATTGGCTTCTAGGCTTGATTTTTCAGCTTTAGCCTTATCATAGTTTGTATCGCTTGCTTCTGCTTTTAAACGATATCCATTTTGTAAGATTGGGGCTACTTCATCAAGATCATAATAAAGACTATCAATTAAAGCATTAATTTGTGTTAAAGGAGCTTCATCTTTATACATGCGACGCAAATTTACAAATTTACGCTCCATGGTGATGGCTTTTCTTCCTATGTTTCTTCCTATAGGGCCTTCCATATTTTCAAAATGTTGAAAATACGCATCTTCGCTAAGCTTTTTAGCACCTAGATTATCACCCTTTTTGTAAGTTTCTATGCTTTGTTTTAGCATATCTTTGATAAGATTTGCTTCATTAATATAATCATCTACTCTAGCAAAAGCTGAGCTTGATAAAAAAATACTTATAATTAAAAATATAATTTTAAAAATTTTCATTATCATTACCCTTGGTTTTTGATAAAAATAATATTTATTATCAAAATAAATAATGGCTAGTATAATATTAAAAATCTTAAATAGAACTAAAAAATAAGCTTTTGTATCGATAATATTTTTTATTAATTATATTTAAGATATATTTTAATAAATTTTTAAATATATCTTATTTTTGTGATTTAATATGGGTTGTTTTTAAGTATCGCAAGGCTTTCTTCTAAGCTATGCACTTTGGGATATTGTTTTTGTATTTTTAATTTTTCATTTTTTAGTGTTTTAAAAGCTTAATAAAAATCAAAAAATCATTTATTGCGTATTCTTTAAGGAGATATAGCTATAGTATATTTTAGACTAAGCAGATATATCCAAAAGTTTATCTTTTTTGTTGGTATCTGTGTTTGTAGAATCGCTATTGTCTTTATTTACTTCTTCTTTCTCAGCTTCAGCTTCTACTTTCTCTTTTTTTTCTTGAGATTTTAAAGAAAAATCTATAGTTTGCCTATTTACTTCACTTTTGCCAAAATTTGTGGTATCCATAACGCCACAAGGTGTTACCAGTATCATTTCATTAACCTCTTAGTTTACAATGTTTACTAAACTTAAGATATTTTTTTCATTTTTTTCTTAAGTTGTAATTTTTGATTATATTATAAATCGTATAAAATAAGATAAAACTTAAATTTATTGAAATAAATTTTTATCCATTTAATTCACTTTTAAAAGTACCAACCATTTATATTTTGCTTATTGTTTCATAGTGTAAAAATTTTTAAAATAGGATTTTATCTTAAAAAATTTATGATTTTTAATTTCAGATATTGGTTTCCTTGAAAAATTTTAAAAAGTTTAGTAAAAAATATTAAGTTTTAAAAATATCATCCGATTTAAATAAAGTCTTAAGACTCAATCTAAAAGGAGGATGATATGGTTTCAGATGTTTCTATGGGTAATGCTAATTTAATGACTGCTGTTAATACTTCAGTTTTGAAAAAATCTATGGACACAAACGAGGCATTGATGAATGAACTCATCGAAGGTATGGAAGGTGTCTCTCAAGCCTCCGCTCCACAAGTTTCTAGCTCTAGTGGTTTGGATATTTACGCTTAAATATCTTAAGAACAAGCTTAAGAACTTGTTGGTATCTTGAGCTTGTTTTTTTAAATAATTATTTCTTTAGTATTTTTTCGTTATAATTTTGCCATTTTATTTATCGTATTAAATTTTTATAATATTTATTTAGGAGCAAGGATGCAAATGATAAAGAAGATGGTTTTAAGTGAAACTTTCCCTGGTATTTTGCTTATATTTTTTACATTTTTAGCCTTATTATGTAAAAATTCTTCTTTAAGTGTTATTTATACAGATTTTTTTCATGCTAATTTTACAGTAGGATTTGATCATTTTCAAATTTCAAAGTCGTTGGATTTATGGATAAATGATGGTTTGATAGCTATATTTTTTCTATGTATAGGGCTTGAGTTAAAATATGAAATTTTACGCGGACAGCTTAAAAATATAAGAGCTGTGTCTTTACCTATATTTGGAGCTTTTGGGGGTATGATTACTCCTGCTTTAATTTTTGCTACTATTAATTATTCCCATGATTTTGCTATGAAAGGTTGGGCAATACCTACAGCAACTGATATAGCTTTTGCAGTAGGCATTTTGATGCTTTTAGGAAATAAAATTCCTACAAGTTTAAAGCTTTTTTTACTTTCTTTAGCTATTTTTGATGATTTGGGCGCTATTGTTATTATTGCTTTATTTTATACAGATCAGCTTTCAGCTTTGGCGATTATTATTTGTTTGTTTTGTATATTTGCTCTGCTTTTGTTAAATTATTATCACATCACCCATCTTTCTTTGTATGTGTTAGTAGGTGTTGTATTGTGGATAGCTATGCTTAAAAGTGGAGTACATGCGACTTTGGCTGGTGTGATTATTTCTTTATTTATACCGCTTGATACAAAAAATAAAAAACCTTATTTGCATGAAGTTCTTAAGGATTTAAATCCTTGGGTGGTTTATTTTATCTTGCCTTTATTTGCTTTTGCTAATGCTGGGATTGATATCAGAGATATGCATCTTGGTTCAGTATTTTCACCTGTAAGCCTTGGAATTATTCTAGGATTATTTTTAGGAAAGCAACTAGGTGTTTTTACTTTTTGTTTTATTGCTATCAAACTTAAGCTTGCAAAACTACCTGAAAATATTAAATATGGAAAATTTTATGGTATATGTATTTTAACAGGCATTGGTTTTACGATGAGCTTATTTATTGATGGTTTGGCCTATAAAAATAGTGATATTTTTGAACATGCGGATAAACTTGCTATTTTAATAGCTAGTTTTTTAAGTGCCATTGTTGGTTTTATTTATCTTAAGATTGTTAAATGAATAATATAGTACATAAATTAAAAACTTTAGTTTTAAATGAGGCTTTTGGTGGTGTTTTACTTATAGTTTGTACTTTGCTTGCTTTGCTTGTGCAAAATGGATCTTTTAGCGAACATTATCGAGAATTTCTAAATTTAAAAGTCGGATTTAGTGTAGGTGAATTTGAGCTTAATAAACCTTTTTTGCTTTGGATAAATGATGGGCTTGTATCTATATTTTTCTTTGCTATAGGGCTTGAGCTTAAGAAGGAATTTTTGCATGGGGATTTTAAAAATCC
The DNA here is from genome assembly GCF_001762445.1 of Campylobacter sp. BCW_6877. Taxonomy (NCBI): domain Bacteria; kingdom Pseudomonadati; phylum Campylobacterota; class Epsilonproteobacteria; order Campylobacterales; family Campylobacteraceae; genus Campylobacter; species Campylobacter sp. BCW_6877. Next base: position 22,065 of record NZ_MJWW01000033.1, read on the forward strand.
TAAAAATATTGTTTTACCTTTTATGGCTGCTTTAGGGGGTATACTTATACCTGCGATGTTGTTTGCTTTGGTAAATATAGGAGATGCTTATACTTTAAAAGGTTGGGCTATACCTACAGCTACAGATACAGCGTTTGCTTTAGCGATTTTAATGATGTGTGGTAAGCATATTCCATCAAGTTTAAAAATTTTCTTACTTTCTTTGGCTATTTTTGATGATGTGGGTGCTATTTTAATTATAGCTATTTTTTATACGACAAAATTATCAATAGTTGCTTTTGTCGTTGCAGGAATTGCTATTTTGGTAATGCTTGTTTTAAATATTTTAGGAATAACAAGAAAGTCTTTTTATTTTATTTGCTCAGTTATTCTTTGGATTAGTGTTTTAAAAAGTGGTGTGCATGCAACTTTGGCTGGAATCATAACAGCATTTTTTATACCGATGCAAACTAAAAATGGAGAAGCATTTTTAGAAGAAATTTATGAAAGTCTAAAATTTTGGCTCGCTTTTGTTATCTTGCCTTTATTTGCTTTTGCTAACGCTGGGGTAAATTTATCCAATATCGACATAGGAGCAATTTTTTCAGGTGTAAGTATAGGTATTTTCTTGGGGCTTTTTGTGGGTAAACAAGTGGGTGTATTTTTGTTTTCTTATTTGGCAATCCGCTTTAAATTTGCAGCCTTGCCCCAAGGTTCAAATTTGAAACAACTTTATGGGGTTTGTATACTTACAGGTATTGGTTTTACAATGAGTTTGTTTATCGATGGCTTGGCGTATGAAGTCAGTGATATTTTTAATTATGCAGATAATTTAGCTATTCTTATAGCTTCATTTTGTTCTGGGATTTGGGGTTTTATTTATCTTAAATTCTTTGCTACTCGATCTTAAGGGGACTGATGAGGCATATTTTTTTCATCATCACGATTGTATTCTTTATAAGTGGATGTAGTTTTTATCAGAATTTAAACTATACTCGTCCGATTTATAATACAAATAAAGAAACAAAACTTAAGACTATAGCAAATGAATGGAAAAAAACTCCTTATGTTTTAGGTGGAACTACTAAAAAAGGTGCTGATTGTTCAGGATTTACGCAGAGTGCATTAGCTCAGCTTAATATACGCATACCTCGCACTACAAAAACTCAATTAGGTTCTGGGAGAAAAGTTTCTAAATCAAAATTGCAAACAGGAGATTTGGTATTTTTTAAGACAGGTAGAGGGCCAAATGGTATGCATGTTGGTATTTATACGAGCAAGGGAAAATTTATACATTTATCTACTAAAGGTGGAGTAAAAGAAGTCGAGTTAAATAGTTCTTATTGGAAGGCTCGTTATATAGGAGCAAGAAGGTATTAAAGTGAAAATAGGTGTATTTGATAGCGGAGTAGGGGGGCTTAGTGTTTTAAAATCTCTTTATGAAGCTAGACTTTTTGATGAAATTATCTATTATGGAGATACCGCAAGAGTTCCTTACGGGGTAAAAGATAAAGATACTATTATCAAGTTCTGTCTTGAAGCATTGGAATTTTTTGAACAATTTCAAATTGATATGCTTATCATTGCATGTAATACTGCTAGTGCTTATGCTTTAGATGCTTTAAAAGCAAAAGCACATTTTCCAGTATATGGCGTAATTGATGCAGGGGTTGAAGCAACGATAAAAGCTTTACATGATAAAAATAAAGAAATTTTAGTCATTGCAACAAAAGCAACCATTAAATCAGAAGAATACCAAAAGCGTTTATTATCTCAAGGATATACAAATATAAATGCTTTAGCTACAGGGCTTTTTGTGCCTATGGTTGAAGAAGGTATTTTTGAAGGAGATTTTTTGCAAAGTGCTATGGAGTATTATTTTAAAAATATCACAACTCCAGATGCTTTGATACTCGCTTGTACTCATTTCCCTTTACTAGGTCGTTCTTTAAGTAAGTATTTTGGCGATAAAACAAAATTAATTCATTCAGGAGATGCTATAGTTGAATTTCTTAAAGAAAGAGAAAATATAGATTTGAAAAATCATAAAGCAAGATTGCATTTTTATGCTTCAAGCGATGTTGAATCTTTAAAAAATACTGCTAAAATTTGGCTAAATTTATAAGGAAACAAAATGATAGAATTGAAAAAACCAGATGAAATAGAAAAATTAAGAATAGCAAATCAAATTGTAGCAAAAACTTTAAATTTTTTAGAGAATGAAATTAAAATAGGAATGAGTTTAAAACAAATTGATAAAATGGCAGAAGATTATATTTTAAGCCTTGGTGCCAAGCCATCATTTAAGGGGCTTTATGGTTTTCCAGGTGCCATTTGTACATCTTTAAATCAAGTTTGTATCCATGGAATTCCAGATGATAAAATTATCAAAGAGGGTGATATTTTAGGTCTTGATGTGGGAAGTTTGATTGATGGGTATTATGGGGATGCAGCAAGAACTATTGCTATAGGAGAAGTTTCACCCACTGATAAAGCTTTAATCTCTTGTGCTAAAGACGCGTTATATCATGCTATAGATATTATTCATGATGGAATGCGTTTTAAGGAACTTTCAGCTGCTTTAGGCGAATTTATCCATGCAAGAGGTTTTGTCCCGCTTCGTGGATATTGTGGACATGGTATAGGACGAAAGCCCCATGGAGAGCCTGAAATTTTAAATTATTTAGAAAAAGGTGCGAGTGCAAAAAGTGGCCCTAAAATTAAAAATGGAATGGTGTTTTGCATAGAGCCTATGATATGCCAAAAAGATGGAACACCAAAACATTATAATGGAAAATGGGATGCTGGAAGTATTGATGGGCTTAATGCGGCTCATTATGAACATTGTGTTGCTGTGATTAATGGGCGTGCTGAAATTCTTTCTATGATATGATATTAAATTATAAAAATAATATTTTTTTCTTAAAATCCTAAAAATTTAAAATTTTTTAAATAATATTGTAGTAATATTCTTTAATAATTTAAGTTACTAAATAATATTTTTATCATATATTAAGTGTTATTAGAATAAAGTGTCACATCGTATTAAACTAAAACATAAATATGGTTTAGATAATTTAATAATTTTTATTAAATTATCTAAATATTTATTTTAGTTTAAAGAGATCTTTTAAGATCTCGTTTGGGTTAGGCTATTTCCCTCCCCCTTTTTATTCGTAGCCTAACTCTCTTTTAGAGTTTGGAAAATCTCTTTAAGCTAAAATATATTATATTTGCTTAAAGAGAACAAATGATTACTATTCTTATTTAAATAAATTTTTAAAATCCATTGTAGAGTTATAAATTCCAGCATTATCCACAGTTTCGCCCATGGTGATTGCGGTTGCTAACTCTGATAGAATGATTTTTATTTCATCTCTTTTATCTTGTATATAGGCTAATACACCTTCGTAATTACTTGTTTGAAGAATTAAAAGTGGATTAGCAATTTCAAATTCAAAAAGTTTTTTACCAACATAAACATTGAAAATATTTCCAAAAAGGGCTATTCCCATGAAAGAGCAGTTTTGTATAAGTTGTGATGCTGTGGCATCAAGAGTTCTTTTTTGCATATCATCTGAATTTTCATCTATTCTTTCTAGAATGCTTTTTTCTATTTTTTTTAAAGACATATCAAGTACTTGAAGTGCTCCTATAAAATCATTTGCATCATTGATTTGAGAGCAAATTTGATTTGCTTTAAATTCATTCACGCTTTGAATTTCGCCTAAGTGTTTTTTAAATATATCTAAATCACTTTTCATTGTTTACCTTTCAAAAATATTGCTAAATATTTAAAAAGCAAAAAGTGTTCCTAAATTAGGATAAATTAGAATTTACCCAAAAAACAATCTCATTTCCAATTTTATTTAAGGCTTTTTGAAAAGCATTATAAGTAGAGCGGATATCTTTTTTTTCTATTTTTTCTTTAGTATTGAAAATTTTATGAGCTATTATTTGATTGTTTTCAAGATTTATGAAATTTACGCTTATAGAAATTTGAGCGTAGTTTTCATTGTTGTTAAGAATTTGTTCAAAAGAGTTAATCCTGCTTTCAAGGGCATAATCCGCATTTAAAGAGCTTGTTGAAGAAAGTAAGGTTGTAAAAATATTGCTTTGTTCAAATTTTGATAAAATTAAAAAAGAATAAAGATTGCTTGGTAAGTCTCCCCAGAAATAATGTGCGTATTTGTTGCTAAAACCATTATCTATATAAACAATAGCTCGCGAGTTTAAATACCAAGGTGCATTTGCATTGCGAATTTTAAGAATTTTACCGGTTTTTTTAAAAAAAATATTTGAGTCTATTCCTTCATCTTTTAATATGATATTTTCATTTTTATTGATGGTTTCGTGTCTTAAAGAGCATCCGCATAATATAAAAATAAAAGTCAAAATATAGAATAATTGCTTTAGCATTATTTTTCTCCTGGTCCTAGTTTAGGTTTAGTTTCTTTAAAAATCAAATCAGCAGGGCTGTTTTGTAAATTTTCTATTAGAATATTGCTTTCAATTAAAATTCGTTTAAAAAGCTCTAAATTTTGCATCAAAGATGCTTTAATATCATCATAAGTGTTTAATTTTTCATCAGCTTTTTTTATGAAATTTTTTAAAATCATCGTGCTTTCTTTTATGTCTTTAAGACTGGAGTTGAAATTTTGCGCACTAAGGCTTATATTATCAGCCATTTTTCCTATTTTTAAACTTGTGTTTGAAAGATTAAGGCTTAAATTTTTAGAATTAGCATTTAAATTTGCACTTAATTCTGCTAGATTTTGCAAAAAGATTTCTAGATTTTTAAGATTTTTTTCGCTTAAAAGTTCTTTTGATTTATCATCGGCCGTTTTAACCAAAGAAAAAATATGTTCACTTTGTCTGTCTATGGTTGCTAAAAAACTTTCTTTAAAAGGAATGACTGGAAGTTTTCCCTGTATAGATACTAAATCTTTGCTATTTTTGCTTCCGCCTTGAAGTTGGACAAATTTAAGCCCTGTGATACCTTGAAGTTGCAAAGTAGCAAAGGTGTCTTCTTTTATAGGGGTATTGTTTTTGACCTTAATGCGTATGTTAACGCCGAGTTCATCTTGATTGTAAATGCTGATTTCTTCTACGCTACCTACTTCCACGCCCAAAAGCCTTACGGGTGCTTTTATGCCAAGTCCTGCAACGGATTCTTGCGTGTGAATTTCATAATACTTAAAACTTTCTTCTTTAGAGTATCCACCAAGCCAAAGTATGAAACCAAGACTTGCAAAAAACACTCCAAAAACAAAAAGTCCTACAAAAAAATAATTTGCTCTATTTTCCACTTTTACTCCATAAATCTTTTAAAAAGTCGTTCATTTTGCAGGCGTAATTCTTCATAAGTACCGCAAAATCCAACTTTTTTATTTTCTAAAATGATAAAGCGATCGAGTAAATTTTTCATACTTTCTTTATCATGTGTAACCAAAATGATATTTAAATCAAAACTTTTTTTTAATTCTAAAACCAAATCGTCAAATTCGCGACTACTATGAGGGTCAAGTCCTGAGGTAGGTTCATCTAAAAAAAGTAACTTACTATCAAGTGCTAAAGCTCTAGCAATTGCCACTCTTTTTTGCATACCACCACTAAGTTCGCTTGGAAATTGTTTTAAAACACTTTCGTTTAAACCTACCATTTTTAGCTTCATTAAAACCAGTTCTTGTATGCTATTTTCATCTAAATGAGTGTATTCTTTTAAAGGAATGGCTATATTTTCATAAACATTAAAAAAGCTAAAAAGTGCAGCAAACTGAAAAACCACACCCCATTTTTTACGCAAAGCAAGTGCATCTTCTTCGTTGATATTTTTAAGTTTATAGCCTAAAATTTCATATTCTCCACCATCAAAATGTTCAAGCATAAGCATTTGTTTTAAAAGGACGGATTTTCCACTTCCACTACCTCCTAAAATACCAAAAATTTCGTTTTTTTTGATTTCAAAACTTACGCCATCATGGACGATTTTTTCTCCAAATTTTGTAATGATATTTTGTGCTTTAATAACCATTTAAATTCCTGCAGAAGTTAGAATAACAGAGAATAAAGCATCAAAAGCTATCACCCAAAAAATAGCATTTACAACGCTTTTTGTGGTATAAATTCCTATGCTTTGTGTAGTGTTTTTTACCTCAAAACCACGAAAACAAGCAATAAGCCCTATTAAAAATCCAAAAATAGGTGCTTTTACAAGTCCTATAAAGATATGTTTTATATCTACAGCTTCTCTAAAGCGTCTTAAAAATTCGGCAATTGAAATATCAAGATTTAATTTTGCAACCATCATTCCACCTATAATACTGATTGCATCGCTAATGGCAACGATTAAAGGCATAGCCACTACCAAAGCCATAACACGTGGAATAATAATAAATTCAAAAGAACGAAAACCCATAGTATTCATAGCTGCAATTTCATCAGTGATTTTCATCACTCCAATTTGTGCGGTATAAGAGCTTGCACTTCTTCCTGCGATCACTATGGCAGCGATTAAAGGTGCAAGTTCTCTAGTGGCTGAAATTCCCATCAAATCCACTATGAAAATATTGGCTCCAAATTGTGCGAGTTGATAAGCGGCCTGATAGGCTAAAACCACTCCTACTAAAAGAGCAGTTAAAATAACTATAGGCAAGGCTTTAAAAGCAGAATTTTCTATATGATATAAAAAAGCAATAAAGCGAAAATTTTTAGGATTTTTAAGGCATAAAAAAAGACTTGTGAAAAAAGCTCCTGTGAAATTGATGAATTTTCTTAAAATTTTTAAAAGTTCTAAACTTAATTTTCCAAGATCGATAAAGTATTCACTGAAATTTTTATGTGATTTTTTTGTTTTGCTTAGTCTTTGGTAGTTTTTTTCACAAAGTTCAAAAAGGGTTTGAAAGCGTGAATTTAAGCCTTCTTTGGTGATTTTAATATTTTTATCTTTAAGGTCATTTTCCAAAGCAAGGAAAAATCTCACTCCAGCGGTATCGATTGCTTTTAGATCTTTAAAATCAAAAATCACTTCCTTGCTTTGAATCAAAGCTAAAAAATCTTTTATTTTTAACTTATAAATACTTGTTTTATCCCAAATTCCAAAGATAAAAAGAGTGTTATTTTGAAATTTGAAATTTGTATTCATTTTATTTGCTAAGGATAAAATTTACAAGCTTTGAAACGCTAAAGCCAAAGTGTTCAAACACATCTTTGTCTTTGCCACTTTCTCCAAAACTTTCTATGCCATACACTTTATGGCAAAATTTATAAAGTTCATTAGAATGTGCTGCTTCAACACCTATAACTTCACCTTTTAACAATCTTTCTTGATAAGCTTTATCTTGTTTTTCAAAAAGTTCAAAACAAGGCATGGAAACAACATTACAAGCAAAACCTTGTTTTTCAAGTTCGTTTGCACTTTCTAGACAAAGCCAAACTTCGCTTCCGCTCGCTAAAAGTGTAAATTTAGCATCTTTGCTTTCTTCAAGTAAATATGCTCCGTTTTTTACATCTCCAAAAACGGGTTCATTTAGAGCTTTGAGTTTTTGGCGTGAAAGCACAAAAGCACTTGGAATACCTGCATTTAGGGCTATTTGCCAAGCTTTGACATTTTCCACTCCATCAGCAGGTCTAAAGGTTAAAAAATTTGGCATAGCCCTAAAAGTGCTAAGTTGTTCTATAGGTTGGTGTGTTGGTCCATCTTCGCCCACACCTATGCTATCGTGTGTGAAAATGAAAAAATGTTTGATTTTCATTAGAGCCGCTATTCTTGCAGCAGGTTTTAAGTACTCGCTAAAGATGAAAAAAGTTGCCGAAAATGGTAAGAAAATTCCATATCTTGCAAAAGCATTGTTAATCGCTGCCATAGCGTGTTCTCTGATACCAAAATGGATATTTTTACCTTCTACAAAGTCTCCCATGCCGTGAAGTTCTGTTTTATTTGAAGGGCCTAAATCCGCACTTCCACCTAAAAATCCTTCTAAATTTTTAGCTAAAATATTTAAAATTTCACCATTGCTATCTCTTGTAGCAAGATCTTTTCCTTTAAAATCAGGATAAGCTATCTTGCTAAAATCAGGATTTAATAACCTTTCTAAAAGTTCTTTTTTACCACTTTTTTCAAGCTTATCTTTCCATTTTGCTTCTTCTAAATCCCCAAGTTCTACAGCACTTTCAAAGCGGATTTTGCTTGCTTGTGGGATATGAAAACTGATATTTGGATCAAAACCTGCTTGTGCTTTGGCTTTTTTAATCACTTCTTCGCCCAAAGGTGCACCATGGCTTTTATGACTGCCTTCAAGCTCTCCTGCACCCTTTGCTATAGTTGTTTTTGCGATGATAAGACAAGGTTTTGTGGATTTTTTAGCTTGTTCTAAGGCTTTATTGATTTCTTCGTAATTGTGTCCATTTATACTTAAAACTTCAAATCCTTGTGCTTCAAAACGCATTTTTACATTTTCGTTAAAGGCTAAACCTACATCGCCTTCTATGGAGATATTGTTGCTATCGTAAATAAGTATGAAATTATCAAGCTTGTGAAGTCCTGCTAAAGAACAAGCTTCATAAGAAATGCCTTCTTGCAAATCTCCATCTCCGCAAAGACAATAAATTTTATGATCGATTAAATCACTACCTAGTAAATTTTGTGCTTTTTTTGCCGCCATAGCAAAGCCTACAGCATTGGCAACGCCTTGTCCTAAAGGGCCTGTAGCAATCTCTACTCCAAGAGTTGAAATTTCAGGGTGTCCTGGGGTTTTAGAATGAAGTTGGCGGAAATTTTTAAGATCTTCTAGGCTTAAATCATAGCCACTTAAATGTAAAAAACTATAAAGTAAAGCACTTGCATGTCCACCTGAAAATACAAGTCTATCACGGTTTAGCCAAGTTGGATTTTTGGGATTGTGTTTTAAATGATAACTTAAAACACTTAAAATATCTGCTAAGCCCAAAGGTGCACCTGGGTGTCCTGAGTTTGCTTTTTGCACCATATCGGCACTTAAAAATCTTAGAGTATTTGCCTGTTCTTGTAAAATTTGAATGTCCATTTTTTGCCTTTATAAGTATTGAATTATTAAATTTTGTATCATTTGTGCGAGTTTTTCATTAAGTTTTTCTAAATCTTGTTCGCATTCACTAAGAAGATTTTCTTTTGTTTTTATGGCTTGTTCAAGTCCAAGCAAATTGACAAAAGAATTTTTATGAATATCGTTATTAGTAGGCTTTCCGCTTTGTTCTTGACTTGTAGTTACATCGATAATATCATCATTGATTTGAAAAATCAGTCCTAGTTTTAAACCAAGTTTGTAAATTTGATTGCTTTCTTCGTTGTTAAGTTCGCAAATTTCACAACCCATTTTTAAAGCTGCAGCGATCAATTTTGCGGTTTTATGTGTGTGTAAAAACTCAAGTTCATTTAAACTCAGTCTTTTGTCTTCAAAAAAACAATCAATAGCTTGTCCTATAACCATTCCATTAAGTCCTGCATTAAAGGCAAGGGTTTTGATGAGTTTGATTTTGATTTCATCTTTTAAATGAGCATGACTTAGAACTAAAAAAGCTTCAGTATTTAAAGCATCGCCAACTAAGATGGCTGTAGTTTCATCGTAGCTTTTGTGTAAGGTTGGAATTCCTCGTCTAAAATCCGCATTATCCATAGCGGGTAAATCATCGTGTATGAGTGAATAAGTATGGATAAATTCCAAAGCTAAAGCCACATCTAAAGCTTGATTTAAAAGTTCAGGTTTATTGCTTTGTACTACGCTTAAAAGCAATTGTGCGCGAAAATGCTTTCCTCCCGCTTTTAGCATAAGGGCTAAAGCTTCATTAAAAAAAGGATGAAAGCTTTCAACTTTAGGTAGATTTTTTTCTAAGTGATGGATAAAAAGTTCTTTTAAATTCACTTAGTAAGCCTTATGAAAAATTGAAATTTACCATCGCCACCTGAGTTGGCATTTCCGCCTAGTTCATTGTTGAAATTTGATAAAGGTAATTTAGTACTTTTGCGTTCAATTAAGATGCTAAAGTCATTACCAGCACTTAAAATATTTTGTAATTCTTTAAAATTATTTAAAATAATATTATTAACGCGTAAAATTTTATCTCCTACCATAAATCCTGCATTTGATGCTTTTGATTTTGGATCTATTTTGGTTACAACAAGACTAGTATTAACCGTTAAACCAAGATTGCTTGTGAAATTTGTAATTTTTGGTTTTGGTTTAGAATCAGGAAGGTTAAATTTGCTTAAATCTTTTGCAAAAACTTCAGTAGAAATATTTAAATCCATATTATCACGCAATACTTGAAAATAAAGAGTGCTTCCGCGATCTGCAAAAAGAATTTTTTCATTGAGTTTTCTTAAATCATTGGCGGGTAAGCCATCAACACTTATAACTTGATCGTTGATTAAAAATTGTGGATTTTTTCTTACATTGTTAACATAAATTTTATTTTCTCGAACAACAAAATCAACGCCAATATCCCCCCAATAAACATCGTTATATTTCATAAAATGTTTTAAATAGCGATTGCCTATAAAAGAGCTATTATTTAAAGCAATCCCCATCATTTCACAGCATGGAGTCCCTAAAAGTCCTATTTTAGAATTAAAATCAAGTTGATCTTTTTCATCAATATTTTGAGCTAAATACTTAATATGCCCTATATAAGGTTTATTAGGATCCCAAATTCCAACCCAATCATTACGAGTAAGTTTTTCTTCATCACCCATAGGAGTAGGGATTAGGCTAAAGTCAGTTCTTACAAGATATAAATTTAAAAATGGATCGTATTTTACATATTTGTTAAGCTTAGTATTAGGCTGTTTTAACACAGCAAGTAAATTTTCACTGAGTGCAAAAGCTGGCATTCCTTCATAGTTGAGCATGCTTGCCTTATTTCTTTCATAACCTGCTAAAAAATCTTCAAATTTAGGTCTTTCTATACCAAAAGACAAAGTAAAAAGCATGCAAATAATTAAAATTTTTTTCATAATTTCATACCTCCAAAACCGCCTAAAACATCATTCGCCATACTTGAGCGATTTTGCGCAACCATGGCTAAAACATCATTAATCGCAGAAATAAGTAAAATTTGCAAGGACTCTTTATCTTCAAGTAAAGAATCATCAATGCTAACATCGATAATCTCGCCTTTTCCATTAGCGCTTACTTTAACAAGTCCTGCTCCACTTTTGGCGCTAAATTCACGATTTGCAAGTTCTAGTTCTATATTTTTTGCTTTTTCTTGAACTTGATTTAAAAGTTCACCCATTTTAGAAAAATCCATATTTTCAAACATTGATTATCCTTGATTTTTTAAAATTTCATTAACAACTACTTTATCACTAAAAGGATATTTTATCCCTTTAATTTCTTGAGTAGTTTCATCACCTTTGCCTAAAATAACGACTAAATCGTCATTTTCTTTTAGTTCTAAAGCTTTTTTTATGGCTTCTTTTCTATCTTCTATCGTTAAAACTTTTTCTTTTTTAGCAAAGCCTGATAAAATTTCTTCCATGATGGTTTTTGGTTCTTCGCTGCGTGGATTATCACTTGTAATGATAGCAATTTTTGCAAAATGTTCGACGATTTTTCCCATTAAAGGGCGTTTGGTTTTATCTCTATCTCCACCTGCTCCAAAAACAACGATGAGTTTTTTATTTTTAAGAGTGTCAAGCACTTTTTCAATGCCATCAGGCGTATGAGCAAAATCCACAATCACACCTTTTGCTACTTGTTCTACCCTGCCACAAACTCCGCCAAATCCACTGATAGCTTTTTCCAAATCTTTTAAATCAGGCTTTACAAGTTCATTCACACAAGCACTAGCAACTAGAAGATTGTAAAGATTAAAAAGTCCTAGTAAGGGCGAGTCTATGTGAAAAGTTTGATTTTTATTTGTTACAATAGCACTAATGCCTTCTTCTAAAGAATAGGCTTTGATTTGATATAAAGCAGGATTTTCTATGCCGTAAGTAAAAGCGTTACGCACATTAAATTTAATAGCCAAAGCATCTTTGTTGATAAATTTTAAACTCTCATCTGTAAAAAAAAGTTCTTTTGCTTCTTTGTAATTTTCAAAAGTACCGTGAAAATCTAAATGATCTTGAGTGATATTGGTAAAAATTTTAGCAGCAAAATTTAAGCCTTCGATACGGTTTTGAACGAGTGCGTGTGAGCTTACTTCCATGATGAAAAAATCACATTTTTTTTGAGTGGCTATTTGTAGGTACTCTAAGGTTTTAAGAATAGGGGAGGTGGTTAAGGATTTTTCATCAATTTGTTCATCGTTGATAAAAGCTCCTCTTGTCCCGCAAAGCCCGCATTTATAACCTAAATCCAATAAGATAGAATAAATCGCTGCTGCGGTTGTGGTTTTACCATTGGTTCCTGTGATTCCTATGATTTGAATCTTTTCATCGATTTTTAAAAGTTTTTTACATTCATTTACATCAATGATTTTTGCACCTTTTTCTAAGGCTTGAGCGTGAAATTTAGCATTTTGTGTGGTTTGTAAAAAAAAGCATTCTTTTTCACACTCTAAGGTATTATCTGTAATGAATGAATTTTCAAGTTTTAATTTCACTTTTAAATCCTATGAGTTTTTCTTGGAGTTTGATAAATCTATCATTTGCCCAAAAATGAGGCATAACATTTTCTATATAATTTAAAGTCATATCTTTATAGCCATTATCAAGTAATTTTTCCAAAAAATCTAAAAAATCATCACGATTATCAATAACTAACTTAGTGCTGTTAATGATATTTTCAAAACTTTTTTGAAAACCAAGTTCTTCTTCGCTTTTTAAAAAATCTTGATAATTTAACGCATGCCCATCTTCAAATTCGTTTTCCTGTTTGTTTTCTTGTTTTTTAAATTCAATCGTACTTAAAATTTCTTCTAAGTCTTTATCAATGCTAGAGATTTTGTAATGTTCTATATAAAAATCAAAAAGTAAAGAAGCTTCTTTAGGAGATTTTAAAGCAAGATCACAAAGGCAGATAAAATTTAGCAAGCGTTTATTTTTGCGTTTTTCATAAGCCATAGAAAAATACATTTTTGCAGTTTTAAAATCTTTCTTGTAAAAATGTTCAATTCCAAGTTTTTTATAATTTTGCAAATTCGTCTGCTCCGCCGTTTAAATTGATTATAGTGATTTCTGGATGAATATCAATCTTAAGTTGCCTTTCAAGACCGTATTTTAGTGTCGTTCCACTTGATGCACAACCTTTGCAAGCTCCTATTAAATGGACATAAACAACCCCATTTTTAATCCCTAAAAATTCAAGCCCTCCGCCATCACGTTCAAGCATAGGCAAGCTCTTTTCTAAACTTGCTTTAACAGGATTTATAAGCTCTTCATCACTAAAAGGCATCATAATTTATCCTTAAAAATTTTTATATACTTTAGCGTGATTGTGTTTAAAAAAAGGTAAATTAAGGCTTGAAATTTAAATAAATTAAAAAGGTTCGTCATTATCTTGTGCGCTAAATCCTAAATCATAAGCTGTAAAGTTTTTGTTACTAAAAATTCCATTTAAGTTTCTAAATGATTGTTGCAGAATTTCTTCGTTTTTTTCATATTTTAAGAAGCTTAAATATTCTTTTAAAAAATTATTTAATTCTTCGGTATTTAAATTTTTAATTAAAAGATTTAAATTTTTATCAATAAGCGTAAAAAGTTGTTTTTTTAATGCGAGTGTAGAATTTTTAATTTTTACATTGTTTAAAAAAGCTAAATTAACCTTGCAAATACCTAACAAGAATTCGCTATAGTTTAAATTTTTTCGAATATTTTTACTTTCAAATTCTCTAATATCACTATCTTCATAACCTTTTTTTTCTAAAATTTTATCCAATAAAATTTTATGCTTAAAACAAACACTATCACTAATTTGCTTAAAATCGTTACATATATCTGGATGCTGTTTTAAAAAAGCTATAAGTTCTAATTCTGCAATGTGAATTTTTTCTTTAGGAAAATTGTATTTATTTTGAGAAATTAAAGGGGTTTGTATGGTTTTTTTTGAATTTTGTGATAAGACGATAAATTTTTCATCCACTTTTAATAAATTTGAAACTAGACTAGTGTAAGAATTTGCCACTAAAGGTTCAAGATTAAAGGTGAATTTTTGTATAGTTTCTAAAGCTTTTTGTTTGTCAAGAGCAGAAATTATGGAATGAGTGGATATTAAGCGTCTGATATAAAATTCACCAAGCTCTATTCCTTCATCGAGTATATTATGGAGTTTTGTGCTTTCATTTTTTGCTACGAGCTCAGCGGGATCTTTTCCGCCTTGTAAAATTGCCACTTTACCGTCTATTTTGTTTGTGCTTAATAAAAATGCAGATCGTGTCGCAGCTTTTAATCCTGCTTCATCATTGTCAAAACATAAAATCACTTTTGCATCATAACGGCGGATTAAAGGTAGATGATGTTCGGTTAATGCTGTTCCAAGAACTGCTACAGCATTGTTAAACCCTGCTTTGTGAAAAGCTATTGCATCCATGTAGCCTTCACATACTATTATTTCTTTTTTTTTGGCTATATTTTCTTTAGCGATGTTAAAAGCATAAAAAATTCTACTTTTATCAAAAAGTATATTTTGGGGTGAATTTACATATTTTGCCGGTGCATTGGGATTTAAAGTACGCCCTCCAAACCCTACTAATAAGTCTTTATGATCGTAGATTGGAAAGGTGATACGCCATATAAAACTTGCGTAAAATTCATTATTTTCATCTTTTTTTAAAGCTCCAACACTCATAGCATCTTCTAAAGGAATTTTTTGATTTTGCAATAATCTTATACTATCTTCACTTGCTCCTGCAAAACCTAATTCGAATTTGGCTATATCTTTGTCATTTAAAGCTCTTTGGTAAAGATAGGTTAAAACTTCTTTGTGGTGTTTGAGATTATCTTTAAAATACGCATTTAAGCTTGGTAGTATAGATTTTAGCTCTTTTTTATTTTCTTGTTTTTCTTTTGTATAGCTCAAAGTAAAATTACTAAGGCTTGCAACTTTTTCAACTGCATCGGCAAAACTTAATTTTTCATAATCCATTACAAATTTAAAAGCATCTCCACCAGCCTTGCAAGCAAAACAATGATAAAAACCTTTGGTAGGATTGATATGCATAGACGGGTTTTTATCTGCATGGAAAGGACAGATACATACAAAACTAGAGCCTTGTTTTTTTACTTCAATATAATTTTCTATAACATCAACAATATTAAGTCTTTGGGATAAATTTTCTATACTTTCTTTAGTTATCATTTTACAAACCTTGTTAAAATTATACAAAGATTTGGCTATAATTTGGCATAAAATTTTTAGAGCGAGACTATGGATTTTTTCTTTGTAGAATACAGAGACCCTTTAGTAGGGCTTATAATTTTAACCATTTTAGTATTTGTTGTAGCTGTTGCAAATTATATTTGGAAAATATTTGCTAACAAAGATGAAGAACAAAAGCTTGAAAAATTTATAAAAAAATTTGAAATGGATAACGCTCATAAAGAGTTGTTAAGAAATAGTAGCTTGAGTTTTGGAAATTTAAGTTTTTTGGCCGAAATTTTTACTAAAAGCGGAGAATTTGAAAAAGCAACTCAAATTTATTTGATTGCTCTTGAAAAATGTAAAGATAAACAAGAAAGAGAATTTATTTTCCTTTCTTTGGCAAAAGTTTATTTTAAAGCAGGATTTTTAGAGCGTGCAAAAGAAGTTTTATTACAAGTTTTAAAACTGCGTCCAAGAAATATACAAGCCTTAAAACTTTTAAAAATTGTTTATTTAAAACTTCGTTCTTATAAAGAAAATTTAGAACTTTTAGAATGTCTTTTTGAGCTTAATGAAGATGTACAAAAAGAGCATGATTTTATCAAAGCTTTAGAACTTTGTACTTTTAATATCACTGATGAAGAAAAAAAGAAAAAACTTTTAGAATTTAAAATAGAAGATAATCCTATGTTAGGGCGTTTAGTTTTTGAAAAATATCATATGTTTTTAGGGCAAAATTTTTTTGATATTTGTGATTTGCTTTATAGAGAAAATGAAGCGTTTAATTTAGAAAATCAAGATTTTTTAGAATTCTTTTATGCTTTGGGCAAAATTTCAAAGCATGATGATACACATCAGTTTGTTTTTAAAAATTCTAATTTTAAAATGTTAAAAATTTTAAAAGATAATTCTTTTAATGCGGGGTTAGAATTTTCATATCGTTGTTCTGAGTGTAAAAATGTTATGCCTTTATTTTTTTATCACTGTCCTATTTGTTATGAGTTTAATACTTGTACAATTATTTATGAAGTGAAAAACAATGAAACACATTGAAATTTATACAGACGGTTCATGTCTTAATAATCCAGGTTTTGGCGGATGGGCTTATATTTTGCGTTATAAGGAGTATCAAAAGGAAGGTTTTGGAGCTGAGGCTAATACCACTAACAATAGAATGGAGCTAATGGCAATTATTGAATCTTTGAAGGCTTTAAAAGAGCCTTGTGAAATTTCGCTTTTTACAGATTCTAACCTAATGGTTCAAAGTATTAATGAATGGCTAGAAGGATGGATAAAAAAGGATTTTAAAGGTAAAAAAAATATAGATTTATGGAAGGAATATATTAAAGTGGCAAAATCTCATAAGATTAAGGCTTTTTGGGTAAAAGCACATAATGGACATTTGGAAAATGAAAGATGTGATACATTGGCGCGTGAAGCTGCTTTGAAAATTGCAAGGGAAAATGATGAAAAACATTGAAAAACTAGAGCAGAGTTTAACTTATGAATTTAAAGATAAAAATCTTCTTATACATGCTTTAACCCATAAAAGTTTTAAAAAATCTTACAACAACGAACGCTTGGAATTTTTAGGTGATGCCGTGCTTGATTTAGTTGTGGGTGAATACCTTTTTCATAAATTCGCCAAAGATGCCGAAGGAGATTTATCTAAGCTTAGAGCGGCTTTAGTGAATGAAAAGTCTTTTGCAAAAATTGCAAATAGTTTAAATTTGGGCGATTTTATTTTTATGAGTGTTGCTGAGGAAAACAATGGAGGAAAAGAAAAGCCTTCTATACTTTCAGATGCGTTAGAAGCCATTATAGGTGCTATACATTTAGAAGCTGGGTTTGAGTTTGCAAAAACTATTGCTTTAAGGCTTATAGAAAAAAATTTCCCTCAAATTGATGCAAAAATTCTTATAAAAGATTATAAAACAAAATTACAAGAGATTACACAAGGAAAAATCGGACAAACTCCGCAGTATGAAACAGTGCGTGCTTTTGGTCCTGATCATTTAAAGCAATTTGAAATCGCTTTAATGCTTGATGGTAAAGAACTTGCAAGAGCTATTGCGGGAAGCAAAAAAGAAGCACAACAAATGGCAGCAAAAATTGCACTTGAGAAATTAGGAGCTTTATAGTGAATACCTTTGGTACGAGATTGAAATTTACAAGTTTTGGTGAGTCTCATGGTGTGGCTGTTGGATGTATTATTGATGGAGTGCCTGCTGGAGTTAAATTTGATGAAGAATTTTTACAAAATGAGCTTGATAAACGCAAAGGCGGAAGTAAATTTGCAACACCAAGAAAAGAAAGCGATAAAGCTCAGGTTTTAAGTGGAGTTTTTGAAGGATATACAACGGGTCATCCTATAGCTATAGTAGTTTTTAATGAAAATGCTCATTCTAAGGATTATGATAATTTAAAAGATCTATTTCGTCCTGCTCATGCGGATTTTGCTTATTTTTATAAATATGGCATAAGAGATCATAGGGGTGGAGGTAGATCAAGCGCTAGAGAAAGTGTTGCTAGAGTGGCTGGTGGTGCAGTTGCAGCGATGCTTTTGTGTGAATTTGGCATTTGTGTTCAAAGTGGTGTTTTTGGAATAGGAACTTTTGTATCAAATTTGAAAGAAGAAGAATTTGATTTTGAATTTGCTAAGAAAAGTGAAATTTTTTGCCTTGATCCAAAACTAGAAAGTGACTTTAAAAATGAAATTTTAAATGCTAGAAATTCAAAAGATAGTGTAGGCGCTGCTGTTTTTACAAAAGTTAGTGGTATGCTTGTGGGACTTGGAGAAGTTCTTTATGATAAGTTAGACTCTAAATTAGCTCATGCTTTAATGGGAATTAATGCTGTTAAAGCAGTTGAAATAGGCGAAGGTATTAATGCAAGCAAAATGCGCGGATCGTGTAATAATGATGCTTTAAAAGATGGCAAGTTTTTAAGCAATCATAGTGGAGGAATTTTAGGAGGAATTTCAAATGGAGAAAATCTTATTTTAAAAACTTATTTTAAACCTACTCCTTCTATTTTTGCCAAGCAAGAAAGTATAGATAAATTTGGCAATAATTTGGAATTTGAACTCAAAGGTAGGCATGATCCTTGTGTAGGTGTTAGAGGAAGTGTTGTAGCTAGTGCTATGGTGCGTTTGGTTTTGGCTGATTGTTTGCTTTTGAATGCGAGTGCGAATTTAAACAATTTAAAAAATGCTTATGGATTAAAATAAAAAAGCCCATTTTCATGGGCTTGATTGCAATATTTTGAAAAGATTCAAATACTATATCGCTTGTTTTGCTAAATACTTTATACTTTAACTAATAAAAAATTGATTAATATCAGCCTTATTTTCAAAAGCTATACTTGTATAAGCTTGATTTTTAAATTTAAGTTCATGGCTTTTTCCTACTTCGTGTTTAGTATAGGTAAGGGCTATTTTTAAGGCAAGTTCTAAGTCTTTTTCTGAAATTTTTTCATCTACCAAAGAGTAAGCTCCGATTAAATCTCCAAGTTCTATTACTTCATATTTAGGAGTTTTTAAACCTTTTAAAAGAGTATTTTCAAGTTCATTTCTACCTATGATCATTTTAGCTCCATTGGGTAATCTTAAATGACGACCATATTTTAAAAGTTGTGCGTCATTAACCTGCATATCTTTGTCAAATTCTATGAAATCTCGAATTTTTTTAGCAAAACTATCAAGAGTTAGCAAACAACCTCCACCTGGGCTTTCAAAGTCTTCTAAGCCAAATTTAGCTGCAAGTTCAAGTTGTCTTTTACGACTTCTTCCACTAATACCTTCGAGTTTTTCTCTATCTACCCAACCTTCTCTTTCAGGTTTGGTTAGAGGTAGGTTTTTTGCACACATAGGACGCAAGATTAAATCTTCTTCATCAAGAGCAAGTTTTTTAACCTTTGCCATCGCATCACTTCTTTGACTCATAGGGCGTTGTCCTAAAACTTCTCCTGTGATGATAAAGCTTGCATTTTCTTCTTTTAACATAGCAAGAGCAGTTTTAAACATAAAAGCATGACAATCTATACAAGGATTAAAATGTTTGCCATAGCCATATTGTGGATTAAAAAGCACTTCTTGAAGATAGGAATTTCTTACATCTATCATTTCAAAATCTGCACCTACCATTGCCGCACGCTTTTTCATGATTTCGCTTTTGTCACTTGTGCTTCCAAAACCTATGTTGATATTTAGAGCTTTAACTTCTATGCCTTGTGCAGTGATGAGTTTCATTGCAAGCATACTATCAAGCCCACCGCTAAAAAGAGCTAATGCTTTCATTGATTCCTTTCTGAGATTATAAAATTTTTTAAGATTTTGTCGATTATAAAAGGTATAATTTTAACTAAAAAATCTTTAAAATAAGGATTGGAAAATGTTAAAAATAATTTTGGTTTTAAGCATTTTGAGTTCTTTTGCTTTTGCAAATTCTTGTGCTAACTACGAGCAAGAACTTAAAAAGTGTAATTCTTTAAAAAATTCACATGAGAGAAAAATGTGTCGTTTAGGTTTATTTGCAAAATGTAAAAAAGGATAAATAATGAAAATCGATACTTCTACTAGTTTAACTCATTCTTTAACTAATAATGTTGATAAAAAAGAGCTTAGCGTATTAAAAAAAGAAGATCAAGATAAAATTCCCGTGCAAGATCTTTCGAGTTTAAATAGCGATGGTGTTAAGGTTGTTTTTGAAAATAAGCAAGGTGAACTTATAGCTTTAAATTTAAGCGATGAAAATTATAGTAGTTTACAAAAAAATTTCAGTTCTTATACGAATTATGTTGCTAGAAATGATGGTAGTATAAGGCTTAATGGCGAAGCAAACCAATTTGTTTCAAATTGGTTTGAAAGTGTAAAAGATAATTTTGGTTCTTTAAATTCAAATTTAAATAATAAACAACAAAGTGTAAAATTAAATTTTAATACAAGCACCCTTCAACAAAGTATGCAAAATTTAGGCTTTAAAACAAGCGATGAAAAAATATCTGATGATGCAAATATAGAAGAAAAATTAAATTTTTTTATTGATAAAGATGTAAATAAAGATGGTAAAGTTGATGATAGTGATGTTAAAGAGCCTAGCATGAGAGAAATTTTAAGCGACATTAAAGAAGCATCAGGTGGTGGAGCTAATGCTATGAAAACCATAGATCCGCAAAAAATCAATAAAAAAGATGATAAGGAAAATAATATCAAAGAAAAAGAAGACGAAGATTTACTTCAAAAAGCCCAAGAAAAAGGTTTAAGTGCTTTAAGTGCTGATGAGCAGGCAAAGCTTGAGGCTAGCAATCCTGAAGAATTTGAAAAACTGAAGCAAAAATCTTTGCAAGAATTAAGTCAGAATTTAAGTAAAGATTTTCAAAATAAAATTGAAAATCAAGAAACACAAATTGTAGATAAGAGAGTGTAGCAAATTATAATTTTACCCTCTTAAGATTTTAAAATCATATATAATAGGTAGTGTAATTCTTAAATCCCCGTTATAGTGTGGAAAATTTAAAGAAGCTTTTTTTATGCTTTCTAAAGCACTTTTATCTAACAAATCATATCCTGAGCTTTCTATGATTTTTAAATCTGTTAAAGTTTTATTTTCTTTCCATAAAAATTCTACTTTTACAGTTCCTTGCATACGCATTTTTTTTGCTTGCCTTGGATAAAATTGTGCTTGTTGTATAGCTTTTTGGATTTCTTTTAATACAGGGTGATTATCTTTTCCTTGTGTTAATTGGGTGATTTTAGGTTTGACATTTGTATCAGTTGTTTTTGTAAAAGTTTTAACTTCTTGAGTTGGTGCTATTGGGATTTTATTTGGTATTGGATGTGAAGGTGTTTTTTTTATCTTTTTTTGCATTTTTTCAGGAGTTTTTTTAATAACTTTTGGCTGAGGTTTTGGTTTGATAGGTTCTATAATGGATTCTGTTGGTTTAGTCTCATTTGTTGGATTAGTTTGGGTAAACTGTTTTATTGCTAAAGAAAAAGAATCTTCATTTTTAATTTCCATTTTAAAAAAGTCATTTGAGTGAAAAATGACAAAAAGCAAAGGTATAAAGACTATAAAAGTTATATAAGAAGCTTGGTATTTATGATTTAAAAATAAAGTTTTCATTTGTTTTTCTCAGTAAGAATTTGAAAATTTTCATGTTCT
This sequence comes from Campylobacter sp. BCW_6877, assembly GCF_001762445.1. Classification (NCBI taxonomy): domain Bacteria; kingdom Pseudomonadati; phylum Campylobacterota; class Epsilonproteobacteria; order Campylobacterales; family Campylobacteraceae; genus Campylobacter; species Campylobacter sp. BCW_6877. The sequence goes on from NZ_MJWW01000033.1 coordinate 43,486, forward strand.
TTGGCTTTTAAAAAATCTATAATTTTTACAAAGCTTTCAAATTTAGCATTTTTATCGCTTTTTAGTTCTACTATGGTTTTTTTATCAAGTGAAAAAATAGCATTTTGAACTTCATTTAAATCAGCTAATTTATCATTTAAATAAAAAGTATTTTTTTCGTCTATGGTTATAAGAAGTTTTTTTTCATTATTACTTATATTGGTAGCATTTTCACTTGAAGGAAGTGAGATTTGAATTTTTCCATGCGCAATAAAGGTTGAAATACTAAGTACTATAGCAAGCAAAACAAGCATAATGTCTATAAATGGAACTATATTTAAACCTTCATTTTTTGGTAGTTTAAGCATTTTTATTTGCCTTATAAGCATTGCTTAAGAGGGAAACTTTTCTAAGTAAGGCATTATAAGCCATTAAAGCAGGAATAGCAACCAAAAGTCCCAAGGCTGTAGCTTTAAGAGCTAAAGAAAGTCCTACGACTATAGATTTGACATCTATATTGCCCGCTAAGCCCATTTCGTAAAATGTAACCATGATGCCTATTACAGTGCCTAAAAGTCCTATATAAGGGGCATTGGAATAGATGATATATATAGTGGTTAAATTTTCACTAATCGCATCATCAAATTGCTCTTGATTCTCATAATTTTTAAAGTTAATTTTTCTAAAAAATAGCATTCTTTCTACAACACACCAAAAAGCTATAAATGCCATAATTCCTAGAATTAAAAAGATAATTAAATCGATGTAATCTTTTAGAAATTCCACATTTTTCTCCAAAAATATACTTACTAAATTTTAGAAGATTATACTATATAAAAAATAAATTTATAATTAATATCAATTATCATAATTTTTAAGAAATTCTTGTTTATAGTTTTTATTTTTATTAGGTTATAATTTATAAAAATTTAATAGGGTTTAACATGACTATAGATTTAAATCACAATTTTACCTCTTTTGTTCTTCTTGATGAAGTTGATTTTAATTTTTCGGAATTAAAAAGCATTTTAGAATATAAATTTAATATAAAAATAGCTGATGAAAATTTTACCAAAGAGGGCGTGATTTTTTTATATGAAAATATGTTGGTTACTCTAAATTTGATTAAAAATCCTATACCTAATCACGAAGCAGAATACTATGCAAATTTTAATTTTATGTGGAAAGATGCCTTAGAGCAAACTAAAAAACATAAAGCTCATCTTCTTATAGCGGTGTTAAGTCAAGATCAAAGCAAATTAGAACAAGCTAAAATGTTTACGAAAATTGCAGCTTTATGTTTGGATAATAAACATGCTTTAGGTTTTTATACAGGTGCAGTTGTTTTAGAGCCCAGTTTTTATATAGAAAATGCAAAAATGTTAGATGATAATCGCTTGCCGGTATATAATTGGATATATGTTAGTGTTTATCCTAGTGAAAATGGAGTCAATGCTTATACTTGTGGGCTTAGAAATTTTGATAAATTAGAACTTGAAGTTTGTGATTTAAACATAGAAGAAAAAGAACTTTTCTTTTGTATTTATGATATTGTTTTACATATTTTAACTTATGATATTAATCTAAAAGATAAAGATATTTTAAAATTTGAAGATGGAAAAGAAATAAAATTTATAAAAAGTCAAGGCATAAGTGTTGAGAACGAAATCTTGAAAATTATTTTTTAAGTTTCACATTCACTTCACAGTTCTGAGTTAAACTTTTGCCAACCAAAACACAAAAGGAGAAATTATGAAAGCAAAATTAACTTTACTTGCTTTGTTGGGCGCTACGGTGCTTTTAGCTAAAGATATGGTTGTTCCTGCTAGCGAACTTCCAAATAATGCCAAAGAATTTATTTCTAAAAATTTTAAAACCGCTCAAATTGGTTTAGTGAAAAAAGATATAGATTCTTATGATGTAATTTTAAATGATGGAACTGAAATTGATTTTACGATCAATGGAGATTGGAAAGAAGTTGATGGAAAATATAAGGCTTTACCGCATACTATTTTACCTAGTGTTATGAAAAAAGTGAGTGCAACTCAACCAAATGCTCAAATTATTGAAATAGATAAAGAAATTAATAGTTATAAATTTAAGTTTAATAATAACATGAAAGTTTATACGGATATGCAAGGAAATGTCCTAGGTCAAAAATTAGATTAATTTTTGAAAATTTAACCTTCTTAATTTGGAAGCATAGTCTTCCAAATTTTTATTTTTTGATTGTAAAACCCAAAATATATTTAGTTTTAAAATAATACTTTATTGATACAAGTGATTGTTTTTTTATAAAATTAAATTTACAAAATGTTACATAAAATTTAAAATATTTTTTAAAAAAAATAATTATTTATAAATATTTTGCTAAAATAAAAGAGATATAATCTTACAATTTTAAGGAAGAATAATGAATACTCCTAAATGGACTAGTCACGATACAAGGTGGGTTTTATCTCTTTTTGGAACAGCTATTGGAGCCGGTGTACTTTTGTTACCTATTAGTGCTGGGCTTGGTGGATTGATACCTTTGTTAGTTATACTTGTTTTAGCTTTTCCTATGACTTACTTAGCTCATAGAAATTTATGTCGCTTTGTGCTTTCAAGTTCTAATCCAAAAGATGATATTACTTTTGTTGCAGAAGGTTATTTTGGCAAGGGTGGTGGATTTTTAATTACGCTTTTGTATTTTTTTGCTATTTTGCCCATTTTATTGGTTTATAGTGCTAATCTTACAACAACTTTACTTGAATTTTTAGTCAATCAGTTTAATTTCAATGCAGATCTTACTCATGCTGCTCGTTGGTGGGTGAGTTTTTTGATTGTTGGAGTTTTGGTTTTGATTTCTATTCTTGGTGAAAATGTTGTGACAAAAGCAATGAGTTTTCTTGTTTTTCCTTTTATTATATTTTTATTTATTTTTTCATTGCTTTTAATTCCACAATGGAATTCATCATTATTTACAAATGCCGATTTTTCTGTAATTTCAACAAGTAATTTTTGGGTTACTTTATGGCTTGTTATTCCTGTGATGGTATTTAGTTTTAATCACTCTCCTATTATTTCTTCGCTTGCTTGTTATTGTAAAAAAGAATATGGTGATTATGCTGAACCTCGCGCTAGAAAAATTATTTCTTTGGCAGTTATTCTTATGGTTTTTGTTGTAATGTTTTTTGTTTTTTCTTGTGCTTTAACTTTTACACCAGAAGATTTTGCATCAGCAAAAGATCAAAATATCAATATTCTTACCTTTATAGCAAATAAATTTCCTGAAGTTTCTTTGCTGACTTATGTTGGGCCTATTGTTGCACTTGTGGCCATTAGTAAAAGTTTCTTAGGACATTATCTTGGTTCTCAAGAAGGCTTAAATGGCATTTTATATAAAGCAAGTAATGGTAAAATTCAAGGTAAATTCGCTCAAACTTTAACAGCGATCATTACCTTTGCTATCGCTTGGCTTGTTGCGTATAAAAATCCAAGTGTTATAGGAATTATTGAGGCTATTGGTGGTCCTGTTTTGGCTATTTTGCTTTTCTTGATGCCACTTTATTGTATTTATCGTTTTGATATTTTGGCAAGATTTCGTAATAAATTTTTAGATCTTTTTATTTTGGTAATGGGAATAGTTGCAATTTCTGCTGCAATTCACAATCTTTTATAAATTAAGGATAAAAAATGAGTAATTTAAGCATTTTTAAAATAGGTGTCGGTCCTTCTTCTTCTCATACTTTAGGGCCTATGCTTGCTGGAAATTTATTTTGTAAAAAAGTTGCTAAAAAGCTTGATGAAATTGATAGAGTTGAAGTCATTCTTTATGGTTCTTTGTCATTAACAGGTAAAGGACACTTGAGTGATAAGGCTGTAATTTGGGGGTTAAATGGTCTAGAAGCTAAAAATTTAAGCGCGGCAATACAAGATGAAGTAAATAAAAATGCTATTGAAAATGCTCAAATTGATTTTTGTGGAGAGAAAAAACTTTGTTTTAATTATGAAAAAGATTTGATATTTTCCAAAGATTTTTTACCTTTACATGAGAATGGTATGAAGATTAAAGCTTATGATTGTAAAGGCGGGTTAGTTGATGAAGAAACTTATTATTCTGTAGGTGGAGGCTTTGTTTTAACAGCTGCACAATTAGAAAAAAAAGGTAAAAATTCCAACCAAAATAAAAAGAAAAAACTAGATATAGAGCTTAACAATGCAAAAGAAGCTTTAGAGCTTTGCGATAAAAGAGATTGGGATTTAGCAGAGCTTTCTTATCGTTATGAATTGCAATTTCACACTAAAGAGGAAATTCGTGCTTATTGTCTTGAAATTTGGGAAATAATGCAAGAAGTGTATTATAATGGTACACATCCAAATGAAGATTATTTGCCTGGAAAACTTCATTTAAAGCGTAGAGCTAAAGGACTTAAAGAAAGAGTGGCGATGACAACTGATCCTATGGGCATTATCGATTTTATTTCTTTATATGCTATTGCGATTGCTGAAGAAAATGCTAGCGGAGCAAAGGTTGTAACCGCGCCAACAAATGGAGCATGTGCTGTTATCCCTGCTGTTATGCTTTATCTTAAAAATCATACTATAGGTTTTAGTGATGAAAAGGCTATAGAGTTTTTATTAACAGCAATGCTTATAGGTTCTTTTTATAAGAAAAATGCAAGTATTAGCGGAGCAGAAGCAGGCTGTCAAGCAGAAATTGGTAGTGCTAGTTCTATGGCAGCTGCAGCTATGGCAACAGTTTTAGGAGCTAATGCTTTTAAAGCATGTAACGCTGCTGAAATGGCAATGGAACATCATCTAGGTTTAACTTGCGATCCAGTTGCAGGGCTTGTGCAAATTCCTTGCATAGAAAGAAATGCCTTTGGAGCTATTAAGGCTATAAGTGCTGCTAGAATGGCAATGACACGTAAATCTACTCCTATGGTAAGCCTTGATGAGGTTATAGAAACCATGTACGAAACAGGAAAAGATATGAATTATAAATACAAAGAAACTTCTTTAGGTGGTCTTGCTACAAATTTAAAAACAGTATGCTAAAGTGTTTTTACACTTTAGTGTATTTTTTCATTCTTTGATTTAAAAATTCTTTCATTTCTTCTTTGGAAAAACTTTTAAGAATACGAATTTGCTTAAAAAGCAAGCCAAGATTGATTGCTCCCATCACTAAAAGCAATAAGCAAATCATTAAAAAAACAAGATCTATGGCTCCAAATTCATTAATCATAGCCAAACTTGCAAAAAATATGCTCGCTAATAATAAAAAAAATAAAAGCAATATTTGTTTTAATTTTGCTTCATTAAAATTATCGCAATTTTGAGTGAAATTTCTAAAAAGTATGATCTTTTTACCCAAATTTGAAATTAAAATTTCATCATTTTCTTTAAATAAGCCTTCTTTTAAACTTTGATAAAAAAAGATTTCATTGTTTAAATTTAAATTATCTTTGTAGCTTGATAAGGTGTAGTCTTTGTAAAAAAAGGATTTTAATTCATTTTTCTTTTCTATTTTAAATAATCTTAAATCATTTCTCGCATAAAAAAACCCACTAAAGTTCATAAATGCCATAAGTATCACTCCCTAAAAAATTTCTATAAAGTGGCTTGAAATTTAAAGGTATTGTAACATTTTTTTCATCATTTAAACTTGAACTTTGGAAAATCAAAAACATATCTATTTCATCTTTAAAGATTTTGAGAAAATTTTCTCCACCCTCATACATTAAAAATTTAGCTTCACTTGGAATTTGGGTATAAATTTGGCGGTTTGGAACTTTAAATAAAGGGATATTTTTATCAAAATTATCTATATTTTGACGGCTTAAGATACAAAGATTAGGCGCTTTTGCTTTGCAAAGCCTAGCATCTAGTATAGGATGATCTTTTCTTATGGTTTCTCCGCCGACTACAAGCAAATCAATCACCGCTCTAATTTTATGTGCATAAGTGCGACTTAGCTCATTGCTTACGATTTTGCCAAAAGGCGAGCCATTCATAGAAAGGGCTAATTTAAAAAGTTTAAATTGCCCTTTTTGCCATTTTAAAAAAGGTTTTAAAAGTTTTTTTCCTTCTTCTTTAAGTATGTCAAATTCAACCTCTATGCCTTGTTTTTTTAAAAATTCAGCCCCACCACTTGCGATTTTATTTTCATCTTTAACGCTGATGAAAATTTTTTTAAAACCTAGCTCGCTAAAGAGTTTTGCGCAAGGAGGCGTTTTTCCTTGATGAGAGCAAGGCTCAAGTGTGACAAAAGCTATGCTATCTTTAAATACACCTTGATGGTTTTTGCAAATAAACTCATGTAAAGCGTTTGCTTCTTTAGGCAATGAAATTTCAGGTCTTAAACTTTTAAAAGCATGAGTTATGGCATTAAGTTCTGCATGAGCTAATCCAGCTTTTTCATGAGCTTTTATGGCTAAAATTTTTCCATTTTTATCTAAGATTACACAGCCTACAGCCGGATTCGGATAGGTTAAAAACTGATATTTCCAAGCCTCATTTAAAGCTAAATTCATATAAAATTCTTTCATTTGCCTGCCTTGTATTTTAAAATTTGACATATTTTTAAAATTTTATATTTTTGTTTTAAGATAATAAATTCTAAATTTTCCATTTTATTTCTTATTTTTAGTTATATTAGTCATAGTTTTTCTAAGTTTTTTAGGATATAACAAAAATAGTAAGACCGAAGTATTATTTTTCATTTGTAGCATCCTTTATAATTTCAGGAATGATATAAGCTTGATAAACTAGAAAGTCTTGGTGGCCGGGAGAAAGGGATTCGAACCCCTGGAGGTGTGACCCTCAACGGTTTTCAAGACCGCCGCTTTCGACCACTCAGCCATCTCCCGATAAAGTAAAGTTTTGCCTTTTGGAGGCGACATCCGGATTCGAACCGGAGATCAAGGCTTTGCAGGCCCATGCCTTACCGCTTGGCTATGTCGCCCTGATAATGTTGAAAAAGTGGTGCCCGAGGCCGGACTTGAACCGGCACGGAAGAAAAATTCCGAGGGATTTTAAGTCCCTTGTGTCTACCAATTCCACCACCCGGGCGGGTGATTATGGAGCGGGAAACGAGATTCGAACTCGCGACCCCAACCTTGGCAAGGTTGTGCTCTACCCCTGAGCTATTCCCGCATAAATTTCTGAAAGAATTGAAGATAAAAGTATAGCAAAATAAACTTAAAAGGAGTTTATTTTGCCTTAAGTTATTTGCAAATAAATAAAGCTTTCGCGCTTAAAATTTGTTCTTTTTCGCTGATAATTGGAGATGAAAGTTCTATATTGTCAGATTTTGCATTTAACATTCTAGGTGCGATATTGGCATTTGTATTTACTTGTAAATTTTTCAATACACAAGTTTTATTAAGATCTAAAGAGTAAGTTTTTTCATATTCGTATGATGTTTTTAAAAGCTCTTTGTAGAGATTTTCTTTGTTGTTGTTTAGTGTATCTTTTGAAAATCTTGTTTGTATGGCTGGTGTTGAAACGCTGATGAAATTATTTTTAGCTATGATAGAATTGATGTCATTTAAAAGCTTGTTAAAATCTGCAAGTCGGTTTTCTTTAAATTCACATTCTAAATTCGCATCAAATCTTTGACCTTTTGGAGTTTGTATACCATCTTTATAGGAAAAATTAGGCTCTAAAGAAAAACTTCCTCCGCTACAAAAATTTTCTTTTTTTGAGCGTTCTAAAATTTGATTGAAAGTATTTGTGATTTCGGCTTTTTCACTATTATCTAATGTGATTTTTGAGCTTAAATTTTCATTTGCCCAAAAATTAATATTTGCATATAAAATATCGGGTTTTAGCGTATTGCTTACTTCTATATTTCTTGAAAAATATAAATCATGATTAGAGTCTTTTTTGCCTAAAAATTCTACATTAAAAACTACTCCTGCAACAAAAAGTAATAAACATAAAAAACCTATACCTAAACCTTTAAAAAAAGCTAACATGGATATCCTTAATAATTTAATTTGAGCTAATTTTAGCAAAAAATTTTAAAATTTTTTGTTATACTCTCATTTATGCAAAAAAAAGAGCTTGAAAAACTACAAGAAAATTTACTTCTTTGGTATGAAAAAAATGGACGCAAAACTTTGCCTTGGCGTAATTTACAAAGTCAAAATTGTGATGAAAATTTAAAGCATATTGATAGAGCTTATGGGGTTTATATCAGCGAAATTATGCTTCAACAAACTCAAGTTAAATCAGTTTTAGAAAGGTTTTATTTTCCCTTTTTGCAAAAATTTCCTACTTTGCAAAGTTTAGCTAAAGCCAATGAAAATGAGCTTTTAAAGGCTTGGCAAGGGCTTGGTTACTATACTCGTGCTAGAAATTTAAAAAAGGTAGCCTTAGAATGCGTGGATAAGTTTGAAGCTAAATTACCCAAAGAAGTTGAGGATCTAAAAAAATTAAGCGGTATAGGAGCTTATACAGCAGGCGCTATAGCTTGTTTTGGCTATGATCAAAAAGTTTCTTTTGTTGATGGTAATATACGCCGTGTGTTTTCTCGTCTTTTTGCTTTGGAAAATCCTAGTATGAAAGAACTTGAAAAAAGAGCTAAAGAGCTTTTAAATTTAAATCATGCCTTTGATCATAACCAAGCTTTGCTTGATATAGGGGCTTTGGTTTGTGTGAGTAAAAATGCAAAGTGTGGAATTTGTCCTTTGTATGATTTTTGTCAAGGTAAATTTAATACAGAGCTTTATCCAAGAGTTAAAAAAATACTTTATGAGAGTTTAAATTTAAATCTTTTTTTGTTTGAATTTAATAAAAAATTTGCGATACAGAAAAGCCAAGATAAGCTTTATAAGGGTATGTATAATTTTCCTTTTTTTAAAGAAGGAGAGTATAAACTTTCTAAAGATATGAGTTTTATAGGGGAGTTTAAGCACGGCTATACTAAGTATAAACTTCATATCAAGGTTTATCATCAAATTTTAAACAATGAAAATAAAAATTATGAATTTAAAACCTTAAAAGAGTTAGAAAGTACCGCGCTTTCGGCACTTTCTTTAAAAGCGTTAAAATTAATTAAGCTCTGATTTTTTAGGCAAGCATAAAGTAGCTATAAGCATGATGATTGTAAAAATAGCTATATAGATAAAAAAGCCATTTTCTATACCTGCATTTTTAAATTGTAAAGCAACCCAAGGAGCAGATCCTCCAAAAACAGCATTTGCAATAGCATAACCTAAACCTGTCCCTAAAGCTCTTACATGTTCAGGAAAAAGTTTTGCTTTAAAAATCCCAGCAACTGAAGTATAAAAACTTAAAATAACAAACAATAATACCACCAACATAAATGTCAAAGAAGGATTATTTTGTGCGTTATTGGCTATAAGTGAAAAAATAGGATAAATTCCTACCAATGCCAAAATACAAAATACAATTAAAGATCGTTTGTGACCTATTTTATCTCCTATATATCCAAAAAGAGGTTGAATGATCATTAGTATAAATAAAGCACCTAAGAAAAGATTATTAACAAGCATTTTATCCATACCCGTATTTTCCATAAAAGTTTTAGTATAAGTTGTAATAGTATAAAAAGCTAAAGAACCTCCAGAAGTAACCCCAAGCACCATTAAAAAAGGTTTCCAAGATTTACATAATGCTTTTAAAGTACCACGATCTTCATGCTGGTGAAGTTTTGTAGCACTTTCATTCATCATTTTTCTTACAAAAAGCGAGCCTAGCGCTAAAATTCCGCCTATTACAAAAAGTATTCTCCAAGCGTAATCTTTCATATCATCAATACTAAAAAATAAAAACATTATACTAATGCTTGCAACGGCCAAAAGTTGACCGCCTATTAGGGTTACATACTGAAAAGATGAGTAAAAACCGCGTTTTCCTTCTGTAGCAAGTTCTGAAAGATAAGTAGCTGCTATGCCATACTCCCCGCCTACACTAAGACCTTGAATGAGTCTTGCTATTAAAAGTAAGATAATAGCAAGATCTCCCACTGTATCTTTGCTTGGTAAGGCTGCTATCATAAAAGAGCCCAAAGCCATTAAAACCACTGATATAACCATAGATTTTTTACGACCTACTTTATCAGCTAAAGAGCCAAAAAGCCAAGAACCTATAGGACGCATAAAAAACCCTGCTGCAAAAACCCCAAAGGCATTGATTTGCTGGATAACAGGATTATCTGAAGTTGAAAAAGTATGAGCAAAATAAGTTGCTGTAAAAGCATAGATATAAAAATCAAACCACTCTACTAAATTTCCGCTACTTGCAGCAATAATAGAGCGAATTTTTTTGTGCGAGTAAGCTCTTGCATAAACCCTTCCTTAATTTTAGATTTTTATTTAAGTATAGTGTGATTTTTGTTTAATATATTTAAAAATAAAGAAGAGAAATAAAAAAGATAAAAATATCGATAAAAATGTTACATATTTTAATAAATTTCATAAATTTTGGTAAAATGTTTACTCTAGGAAATATAATGAAATTTAAAAAAATATATATAGAATTAAGTGATATTTGTGGTTTAAAATGTGATTTTTGTCCTTCTCAAAAAGGAATTCGCGGGGTAATGAGTGAAGAAAAATTTCAAAAATTAGCTTATGAAATTTCTAATAAAGCTGAGCTTTTTACCTTTCATCTTTTGGGCGATCCTTTGCTTTTACCTAATTTGGAAAATTATCTAAAAATCGCAAAAGGTGAAGCTATGAAACTTGAAATCACTACAAGTGGCTTTTATTTAAATTCTAAAAATCAAGCTTTATTGTTAGGGTATGAGAATATCCATCAAATCAATATTTCTTTAATATCTTTTTTAAGTCAAAGCAAAATTTCTTTAGAACAGTATTTTAAGCCTATTTTAGAACTTTGCAAAAAGCATTTAGAGCAAAAAAGCCTTTCTTTTATCAATCTAAGACTTTGGAATTTAGATGCTAATTTTAAAGCACCTAAGTCAAATTTAAAAATTTATGAGTTTTTAGCCAAAGAATTTGAAGTTAAGATTGATACAAACTTAAGTAAAAATCGCTTGCAAAGACATATTTTGCTTCATCAAAATAAACTTTTTAAATGGCCTAATTTAAAAGATGAGCCCCTTTATAAAAAAGGAAAATGTCATGCTTTAAAAGAGCAAATTGGGATTTTAAGTGATGGAAGTTTGGTGCCTTGCTGTTTGGATACTAAAGCAGATATTAACTTAGGAAATGTTTTTGAAAATAACTTTGATAAGCTTTTTAAATCACCGCGTATAAAGATGATGAAAAAAGCTTTTGAAGAAGATAAACGCATAGAAAAACTTTGTCAAACTTGCGAATTTTTTAAAGCAAGATTGGGTGATTAAAAATTGTTATTTTCTAGCTTTGTTTTAAATTCTTGAATTCTATCTATTATCTTAGGACTAAGGCGTAATAATATATGTGTATCTTTGTTAAAATAAATACTTCCTGTTTTAACTGCTTTGGTATTTTTCAATAAAGCATTTGTATCTAAAAGATTGTTTTTGGCATTCATTCCAAGAATGAGTATGTCTGGATTTTGTTTTAGTATATATTCTGCTGATATAACAGGTCTTGAAATTTGACTTTGCGGACTTAAATTTTTAATCCCTATGAGTCTTAAAATATCAGCTATTAAAGAATTATCATTAAAGGCCATTAAAGGGTTGCTAGAATAAAGATAAATCGCACTTTTATTTAAGGGTTTATCGCTTAATTTTTTTAAATTTTGAGCAAATTCTTGTTTTAAAAGCTCCGCTTCTTTTTCTTTCTTGGTGATTTGACCTAAGATTGTGATATTTTTTGTTATATCTTCTAAACGCTCGGCTTTTAAATTGATACTTTTGATACCAAAATTTTTAAGTCCTTCTTCTAAATTTAAAGAATAAGAGCTTAAAATCACCAAACTTGGTTTTAATGCTACTATTTTTTCAAGCGAAGGATTTGAAAAAGTGCCTACGCTTGTAAGTTTTGAGGTTTGATCTTTAGGATAGATATTTGAGTGTTGTAAAGTGGCAATGCCTACGATTTGATCCCCAGCTTTAAGCATAAAAAGGGTTTCTATGCTTGCAGGATCAAGCACTACAAGGCGTTCTTTTGCATTTAGTGTGATTAAAAACAAACTCATAATAATTAAAATTTTTTTCATTTTTTCTCCTTTAAAGCTAAAATATAAGGTTTAGAATTTTTATAAATAATCTCGCAGTTTAAATCATAAATTTCTTTTAAAATTTCTTGAGTAAAAAGCTCTTTACTCGTTCCAAAATACTTTATTTCCCCTTCTTTTAAAAAAAGGATTTTATCGCAGAACATAGAAGCTAAATTTAAATCATGCAAGATAGCAACAACGGCTATATTTTTTTCTTTAACTAGTTTTTCGCAAAGACTTAAAAGCTCTATAGCATAGTTTAAATCAAGGGCTGAAGTGGGTTCATCTAAAAAAAGAATTTTTGGCTTTTTAAGCAAAGCTCTTGCCAAAAGCATTCTTTGAAATTCACCCCCACTTAAAGAAAGTATGCTTCTTTCTAGAAAATTTTCAAGTCTTAAATTCTTAGCAAATTCTTTAATTTCTATAATATCTTCTTTAGAATAAGAACTAAAAGCGTGTTTTAAATTTGCATATTTGCTCATTAAAAGCACATCGATGACTTTTAAAGGGGTGTTTAATTCTGATTTTTGAGGCACAAAGCCGCAAATTTTGGCAAATTCTTTAAGAGAAAAATCTTTGATATTTGTATTAAAAAGACTTATCTCTCCTTTATTTGGACTTAAATTTTTAAGTATAAGTTTTAAAAGAGTGCTTTTACCTGAGCCATTTGGCCCTAAAATTCCTATAAAAGCCTGATTTTTAAGTTCTAAATGAATGTTTTTTAGTAAATCTTTTTGGTGATAAGCAAAGCTTAAATTTTGTATTTTTAGCATTATAAAAATCTCCTAGCGCTTAAAGCCAAGTATAAAAAAATAGGAGCTCCAAAAAATGCAGTTAGGATTCCAATCGGAATTTGCACAGGGGCTAAAAGAGTTCTTGCTAAAGTATCACAAATAAGTAAAAATAATCCTCCAAATGCTGTACATAAAGGGATAACTAAGGCATTATCATAATTTTTAAGCAAAAGTCTTATGGTATGAGGAATGATGAGCCCAACAAAGCCTATAAGTCCGCTAAAAGCAACCGCAAAAGATACAGCCAAGGATGAGACAATGAGTAAATTTATCTTTAATTTTTGAGCATTTACCCCTAGATTTCTAGCTTCATCATCTCCGCTTAAAAGTATGTTTAATTCGTTTTTATGAGCGTAAAAATAAAACAAACAAAAAATTAAAGGTAAGATTAAAATTCCCACACGAAACCAAGAAGCATTGCCTATATTTCCCATAAGCCAAGCGACTATTTTAAAAGAATCCTCGCCTATAAGATAGGTGAAAAAAGAAGTAAAAGCTCCTAAAAAAGATGAAGCTGCTATGCCGATAATGAGTAAAGTTGCTATAGAAGCTTTAGAAGAAATTTTAAAAACTCCTAGGGCAAAAAAGGCAGAGCAAACAAAACCTAAAATTCCATAATAATAATCATTCAATTTTAACAAATACGCTAAAACCGCTCCAAAGGTTGCTGCAGAAGCTATACCTATAATATAAGGATCGGCTATAGGATTTGAAAATACATTTTGAGTGATAGCCCCACTACTAGCTAGAAGCATACCGATTAAAATCGCCATTATAATCCGTGGCAAGCGTCCATCTATGATGATTTGTCTTAAAATTTCATCTTGGCTAAAGATATATGAAAAAAGTTCTTTTGGGTTTAAATTCTTATCTCCTAAGCAAAGTGCTGTAAAAGAAGCGATTATATAAGCTACCAAAAGCCCTATAATCACTAAAATTTTAGAATGCGTATTTAAATTCAACATAGTAGTTTCTGCCATTCCCAACTAGGTATTGATCATTTATACTGTCTTGGTATGTGTAGTATCTTTTATCGAAAAGATTGCGAATTCCTGCTAAAATTTGTAATTTTTTATAATTATATTTCATGCCAATATCTGTTAAAAAATAATCCCTTATCCAAGAATTTTTAGACATTTTTCCTGTATTTTCATCTATAGTTCCACCATCTTTTGCTCTAGAAAAATAGGTTAAATCAATAAAATTTGAGAAATTTTTATTCCAAGCGTATTCAAGCCCAGCTGTGGCTTTGATTTTTGAAACATAAGGAATTCTCATGCCGTCATTAACACCTTTAGAAATTTTAGCATCAAGATAAGTTAGACTTTCTCTAAAGATTAAATCATCATCTAAAAAATTTTGACTCAGACTTAATTCTACTCCTAAACGGCGAGTTTGATCTATATTATAATATTGCCAAAATCCTCCACCTGTTGCATGAGGGTTTCCAAGATAAGAAATTTCATCTTTGCTTAGGGTGTAAAATAAAGTTAGATTAAAGCCGTAAAAATCCCACCAAAAATCATCAATTCCTAGTTCGAAGGTATCAAAGATCTCAGGATTTAAATTTGCAGAATAATACTTTTGTGAATTTTTATCTTTATTGACAAATTGTGCTGGACTTGGAGAGACAAAACCTCTTTCGTATTTGATATAAAGCTTTCCTGTGTTTGAGTATTTAAAATTTGGAGTGATTTCAAAGGCGAAGTTATGACTTGTATCATCGGTTGAAAAAAGTTCTGGAGTGCTTGGTTTAGGAATGTTTGATATAATCATATTGCTAGTGTAATTTCTATTTGTGCCATAAAGACTATATTCATATCTTGCTCCACCTGAAATACTAAAAATATCGTTAAATTCATGAGAATTAAGAGCTAAAATAGAATGGCTTTGTTTAGTCATATCCATAAGCGTTGTCATAGTATGACTCATTTGAAACTTAGGGCTATTTACATCATAATGAATAATGCTTGTTCTTTTTGCATCATGGTTTGTAAATTCATAACCAAAAATAAAATAAGAATTATTTGCATAATTTAGTTTGTTTTTTAAGCTTATCCCTGTAAGTGTGTCTTCAAAACCACTTCCATTTTGATATACAGGAAGACTCATATTCATGTAGCTCATTGTAGAAACATCTTTTAGATAATTGATCTTTTGATTTTGCCAAAAAGCTTCTAGGTTAAATTCCCATATATCATCAAAATAGTAATGATAGTCCAAAGAAATTTCAGGGCGATTGATTTGTGTGATATTGTCACTATTGCCTTTTTGAGTTGGATCGCTTTGAGCTTGTGCTTTTGTTAGATAGCCACTGCTGGTATTTTTGCTTTTAAAATAATTATAACCCAAAGTTAAATCGCTATTATCATTTATATCAATATAGGTTTTTGTGTTGATAAAATAACCTTTTTCATTATAACCTTCTTGATATCCATCAAGGTTAAAACTTTGTATATCAAAGCTAAAAGCTAAATTTTCATTTATTTGTTTGGCGCCATTGATACCTAAATTTCCACCTAGTCCACCATGATCATAAGCACTGCTTTTTAAATTTATAGCAAAAGCATCTGATTTTTGTTTTTTTGTAATGATATTAATCACGCCCCCTCTAGTACCGCTTCCATAAAGCACAGATCCACCCCCAGGTATGATTTCTATGCGTTCTACATTATCTAAATTGATACTATCTAACGGGGTTACACCATGGGAATTATCAAGAACATTAATAGCACGCCCATCGATCATAACTTTTACAGCTATATTAGACTTATCTCCTTGTCCACGCATATCTATATTGCGTCCAAGTCCAAAATTTACAAAACTAATGCCCGAAATTCTTTCTAAGGCTTGTTCTAAGGAAACATAACCTTTATTTTGTAGATCTTTGCCTTCTATGCTGATTACATTGCGTAAATTTGAGTCCGCATCTTGCTCAAAACCTGTTGCACTAACAACAACTTTTTGTAGATTGATGGCTTCATTTGATTCTTGCGCATTTAAATTAGTTATTAGCAATAATGCAAATAAAGATAATTTAAAAGCTTTTTTATTTGGGTGCAAATTTTACTCCTTAAATAAAATAAATAATGATAATTTATATCATAATAATTTAGAACGAAATTTATCCTTTATTAACTTAATTTGGTATAAATTTTTGTTAAAATAGATAATTTTTATATTTTAAGTGCTTTTTAATTTGATAATTGATACCATTTTTTTTAATATTTTATTTTAAAGTCAAGAAAGGATAAAAATGAATTTTGAAAGCATTATTTCTCATATGAATGATCATCATAAATCAAATTTAGTTGATCTTTGTAAAAAATTTGGTGGTATTGAGCAAGTGCAAGATGTTTTTCTAAAAAGTGTTGATTTTAATGGCTTGGATCTTGTTTACAATGATAAAGAAAATTTACGAGTGGAATTTCCTAAAAAAGCCGATGAAAACACAATTAAAGATACTATAATATCTCTTTGCATGAGTGCAAAGAGCGAGCAAAATTTTAGTGGCGTAGAAAAAGAATTAAATGAATTTATGCTAAGTTTTAATTCTGTAGCCTTGGCGACTTTAAATGCAAATGGAGAAGTTGTTTGTTCGTATGCACCTTTTGTAAGCACACAATGGGGAAATTATATTTATATAAGTGAAGTAAGCGAACATTTTAACAACATCAAAGTAAATCCAAACAATATAGAAATAATGTTTTTAGAGGATGAGAGTAAAGCTGCTTCTGTTATACTTCGCAAAAGATTGCGCTATAGAGTAAATGCAAGCTTTTTAAAGAGAGGTGAAAGATTTGATCAAATTTATGATGAGTTTGAAAAACAAACCGGAGGAGAAGGAGGCATTAAAACTATACGCAAGATGCTTGATTTTCATCTGGTAAAGCTTGAATTTAAAAAAGGACGCTTTGTAAAAGGTTTTGGTCAAGCTTATGATATAGAAAATGGAAATGTTGCACATGTAGGTGCTAGTGGAAATCCACATAAATTCCCACATAAGCATTAATTTGTATAAAATCTTATAAATTTTGTTCTTGTAAAGCTTGGGCTTGATGATGAGTGATTAAAGGTTCTATGATTTCATCAAAAAGCCCATCTTGCATAATGGCATCTAAGCGATATAAAGTAAGATTTATTCTATGATCGCTGATACGATTTTGTGGAAAATTGTAAGTGCGAATGCGTTCGCTTCTATCTCCGCTTCCTACTTGTGATTTTCTTGCTTCACTTTCTTTTGCTAGCCTTTCACTTTCTTGCATTTCATAAAGCCTTGCTTTTAGGACTTTCATCGCACTTTCTTTATTTTTGTGTTGGCTTTTTCCATCTTGATTGACTACAACTATACCTGTGGGGATATGAGTGATACGAACAGCTGAATCAGTAGTATTTACACTTTGTCCACCATGTCCTGAAGATCGCATAACATCAACTTTAAGATCGTTTGGATTGATTTCGATTTCTATATCATCAACTTCTGGCATTACTGCCACGGTGATAGCAGAAGTATGCACGCGTCCTTGGGATTCTGTTTGAGGAACTCTTTGAACACGGTGCGTTCCACCTTCATATTTAAGTCTTGAATAAGCCCCTGTTCCTTTAACAAGCATGATGATTTCTTTAAATCCACCTACACTTCCTTCACTAGAGCTTACAATCTCAAGTTTATAGCCGCGATTTTCAGCATATCTTGCATAAGCTTTTACAAGATCTCCTACAAATAAAGATGCCTCATCGCCACCTGTACCTGCACGAATTTCAAGAAAAATATTTCTTTCATCATTTGGATCTTTAGGAAGAAGTAAAATTTTAATCTCTTCTTCAAGTTTTGGTTTTAATTCTTCTAAAGTTTTTAGTTCTTCTTTTGCAAGTTCCCCAAGTTCTGGATCGTTTAGCAAAGCTTTATTTTCTTCTATATTGTCTAAAGTTTTTAAATACTCTTTAGCTTTTAAAACGATAGGTTCTAAATTTTTTTGTTCTTTAGAGAGTGTAGTCATTTTACTGATATCGTTGAGTATATCAGAACTGCTAAGAAGAGAATTTAACTCTTCAAAGCGTTTTAAAAAAGGATCTAGTTTGCTAGCTAACATTAAAAACTATATAGAAAATTATGCGATTTTATTTACTAAAAGGGCTAAGCGGCTTACACGGCGAGAAGCAGTTTGTTTTTTAATGAAACCGCGACTTACCATAGCATGAATGCTTTTATTAGCTACTTTTAAAGCTTCATTAGCAGCATTTTTATCTCCATTTGCTGCAGCTTCTCTTACGGCTTTAGTTATATTTTTAAGTCTTGTTCTATAGAATCTATTTCTTTCTGTTTTTTTAATAGTTTGTCTTGCTCTTTTTTCAGCAGATTTATGGTTTGCCATTTATATTTTCCTTTTTTGAAATTAAAGACTAAATTATATAAGAATAAAATTTAAAATTTAATTAATTTAAGCAAAATTTCAAAATAAATCCTTTAAATTTATATCCCAAAAAACTAAATTAAATTTAAGTAAAAATCCATAAATTACCGCACTTAAAAGTCCAGCAAACAATCCTGCTAGCATATCATCAAGCATTACACCTAGTCCGCCTTTGACTTTTTTATCTATCTTGCCAATAATAGAAGGTTTTGTAATGTCAAAGAGTCTAAATAAAACAAAAGCCAAAATAAAATTGACTATCGAGTTTTCAACACTTGCTGCAATAGCACAAGCAAGAAAAACCCCAGCAACTTCATCGATAACTATGTGTTTGTCATCGTGAATTCCTGTTTTTTTTTCATAATCATCTATAACACGAATACTTGCAACAAAAATTAAAATACTTAGTAAAAACAAAGTATTAATCCCGAGATATTTAAGTATAAAAAAAGCAGGTGTTAAAGCAGCGATAGTACCAAAAGTCCCACTTGCCTTTTTTATAGAACCTGAATAAAAAAAAGTTAAAAATAATTTTTGCATTTTGTTACACCATATAAGACATTTGATGAATTTCTAAAAGTTTTTGATAAAATTCTTCATCATTTTTGTATTCTAAAATTCCATCAGTTGGAAAAAGCTCATTATAAATTTTTTGCATATTTTTTAATCTATTTGGAAAAAGAGAAGTTAAAATAATACTAGATACTTCCTTGCGCATGAAAATTGCTGGAGGAATGATACCCGCTCTTAGTAAATCTTTTAAAGACTGAGAATTATAGTGCAAATGGTGATGACAACCATGAGGGCAAGATCTTGTGCTAACAATCATGCGACATTGATCGCAAAATACAAATTCAGGCAAAACAATCACTTCTATGCCATAATCCTTGGAAAAATCATCAAGTATGGTTTTTGGTTGATTATCATCATAAAACATTCCAAGTCCTGTATGATTTTGTCCTACTACTAGTTTGGTACAACCTAGACTTTTTGCGATAATGCTTTCTAAGCCAGGATTTAAATGAGCGTGAAAAATATTAATATTTTTTAATGGAAAAATGAAAATTCTATCCGGTGGAAGATAGTTTTGAATAAATTTTTTCAAATAAGCTTCTTTAAGTTCGAATTCAAACCCATTTGCATCAAAAGATTCTACAAGAAAAATTACAACTAAATCTGCTTTATCAATAGTCCAACGAAACATTCTTTCATGGGCACGATGCAAAGGATCAAAACTTGAAACTATAGCGGTAATTTTTTGTGCATTAAGATTGTTTTTGATTTGTTGAAAATTTTCTTTTATTTTTTTAATTTGAGAATTGTAAATTTCTATTTTTCCACTTATACAAGTTGTTCCCATATCTTCTAAAGAGCAAGTGTTAGGACTGAAAATATCAGAAAAATTTTTATTATTTTTAAATTGGCTTTTAAAATCTATATGTCCTACTACTTTTTCGTCTAGTATGAGATCGATTCTATCGCCAGATTTTATATCATTTAGTGCTTCTTCAGCATTTTTCGGTGCAAAGCTTAAGGGATAGGGAAAACTTTCTCCTTTAAATTTTCCTGATTTAATGATTTCATTGACTTCTTTTTCATTCATTAAATGAGTGCAAGTGCCTAGCAAACCTTCTTTAATAAGTGATAAGATGCCAAATTCATTTTGATCTATGGTAATGTTTTTATTTTTTCTTGCTGATTTCATATTTCTTCCTTTTTTCCCATAAAGATTTACGTGAAATGCCTAATTTTTTTGAAAGATCAGTATCAGGAAATATATTTTGGTAGTTTATAATAACATATTTTACATACTCATCTATGGTTAAAATTTCATTGCTATCGATATTTTTTTCATTATCATTTAAATTAATGCAGTTTATTTTTAAATCATCTGTATTTGAATTGGTATGCAAAATAATATTTTTGTTTTGTATAAAATCTAGGAGTTTTTCCTTTTCTGCTGCTTTTAATGCTTGAAAATTACTCAAAAATAAGAGATTGTTTTCTGTGGGAAGTTTCATAACTTTTTCAACTGAATTTGTAGATGTTAAATCAATAAAAGAAAGAGTAATGTCACATTCATTTGCATAATTAAAAACAAAAGCATCAGCACTGCTTTGCTTGTTGGATTTTAATATCAATGGAAGTTTTAATTTTTTATAATTATACTCTGGAATTTTGATTGTTTCTAATCTTGATTTGATATAGCTTTGATAAGCTTTATTAAGGATTGAAAGTTTTCTAAAATCTTGATAATGCTTTATTTTTCTAATCAGCTCTTCTATCATAAAGGGTTTTTGAATATAATCACTAGCACCTAATTTCAAAGGATTTGAAACTGTATCTGTGCTTATATAAGAAATAAGCAAAATAATAATACTATGCTTAAACTGACCTACGGCTTTTAGAAAATTATTAGTATTTGTAGAAAGCAGTACAATATCATAGTATTTTTCACCATTGTATTCATCAAACGAGTTTATAATTTCACAGCTATATCCAGCATCACTTAGTTTAATGCTAATGCTTTGCGCTAGATAAATTTCATTTTCAATAATTAAAACTTTCATAATCTTGTCCAATCAAAATATTTTAAATTTACACTACTAAGCACCGCCATACCTTCTTTTCTTCCAATAAAACCCAATTTTTCCGTTGTTGTGGCTTTAACATTGATTCTAAATTCATCTAAGTCTAAAGTATGAGCTATATTGCTTTGCATAGCTTGTTTAAAGTCTTTAAGTTTAGGGCTTTGTGCCATGACGCAAATGTCTATATTAATGAGTTCAAAACCTACTTCTCTGACTTTATCATAAGCCTGTTTTAAAAGCTCCATGGAGTTGGCATTTTTAAATTTCATATCAGTATCAGGATAAAGCTCTCCTATATCTCCAAGTCCTGCAGCACCTAAAATCGCATCGGTTAAAGAGTGAGCTAAAACATCTCCATCGCTGTGTGCTTTAAGCCCCATAGTAGGATGAATTTGCACTCCTGCTAAAAGCAAAGAGCGATTCTCTCCAAATTCATGCACATCAAAACCATTGCCAGTAAAAATTTCAAAGCTAGGTGTAGGCAAATCAAGCTTTTTAAGATCTTCTTTAAAGGTTAGTTTTCTTGCATTTTCTTCACCTTCAACAAACCAAATTTTTCCACCCATCGCAGCTATAGCTGTGCTATCATCTGTAAATTCTAGGTTTTGATCCAAGGCTTTTTTAAGCAATTTGGTTTTAGAAATTTGCGGGGTTTGAATGAGTTTGATTTTTTCTCTTTGCAAGGCTTCATTGTCAAAAAGTGTTGTATCTGCAACTTTTAAAGCAGGGGTAATACAATCTGCTTTATCTAAATTTTCAATCAAACGATCAAACAAATTTTTGCTCACCAATACCCTTGCTACATCACTTACCATAACAAATTCGCTATCTATGAGCTCTAAGGCTTTTTTTAAGGATTCTGCTCTGGTATCACCACCTTCTATGAATTCATAGTTTTTAGTAAATTTTTTCATATAAACGATATTACTAGAGGTAACAACTATTTTTTTAAAAGGATAAAAAGAGCTTAAATTTTTTGTTGCATAAAGCCAAAGAGGGTCATTTCCAAGTCGTAAAAATTGTTTTTTTACCTTTGTGTTAAAACGAGTAGAATTTCCAGCTGCTAACATAATGAGGCTAATTTCACTCATTTTTTCATTCCTCTTTTTAATATTGTTGGTTTTTATAATGTTACCATATTATACACTTATAAAAAGCTAAATTTTATCATTTTATTAGTAAAATTGATTTTTTTAAAAGACAAGGAAAAAATATGAAAGAACAAATTTTAGAGAAATTAAAAACTGTAAAATATCCTGGTTTTGAAAAGGATATAGTGAGTTTTAACTTTGTAAAAGATATTAAAATTCAAGATGATGGTGTATTCATTGATATAGAAATCGTTTCAGCAAATCCTGAAGTAGCCAATGAAATTCGTAAAAATGCTACTGAAGCTTTATCGAGTTTGGCTTTAAAAAATATCGAACTTAATATCATCACTCCAAAAATTCCTGAAGAAAAAAGTAATTCAAGAAGTGGAAAAAATATCGCTCCACAAGTAAAAAATTTCATCATGGTTTCAAGTGGAAAAGGTGGTGTGGGTAAATCTACAACTACAGTAAATTTAGCAATTTCCATGGCTAAAATGGGAAAAAGAGTAGGTATTTTAGACGCGGATATTTATGGGCCAAATATTCCAAGAATGCTAGGTGAAACCAAAACTCAGCCTGAAGTAGTAGGGCAGAGATTAAAGCCTATTTTAACTCATGGTGTTTATATGATGAGTATGGGGGTTTTGATCGAAGAGGGTCAAGGTCTTATGTGGCGTGGAGCTATGATTATGAAAGCAATCGAGCAACTTTTAGCTGATGTGATTTGGCCTGAACTTGATGTATTATTTTTAGATATGCCTCCAGGAACAGGTGATGCGCAAATTACTTCTGCACAAAGTATTCCTATTACTGCAGGAGTTTGCGTAAGCACACCTCAAACCGTATCTTTAGACGATAGTAAAAGAGCTTTAGATATGTTTAATAAACTTCACATTCCTATAGCGGGTGTGATTGAAAATATGAGTGGATTTTTATGTCCTGATAATGGTAAAGAGTATGATATTTTTGGCAAAGGAACAGCTGAGGATATGGCAAAAGCTTATAAAAGTGAAGTTTTAGCACAAATTCCTATAGAAATGATAGTAAGAGAAGGTGGAGATGAAGGCAAGCCTGTGAGTTTTTATCACCCTGAAAGTGTGAGTTCAAAGCGTTATTTAATGGCGGCTGAAAAAATTTGGAGCTTTATAGAAAAGATTAACAATGAAGGCGGTGGGGATAATTCTGCTATACAACCTGTGATGAATGGAAAAAGTGCGTGTTCGCATTAAAAATTAAGTGGATAAGGAAAAGAAAATGATTAATACTAAAGAAGATTTTTTACTTTTAATCAAACAAATTGAGCAAAAAAGTGGTTATAAAAAACCTAAAGCTTTTGGTATAGCAAGGCTTGATAGAGGACAGTTAAATAAAAATAAAATCTTACAAGCAAGTTTTGCTTTAATTAATTATGAGCAAAATTTTGGCTCAGCAGCAATTATGCTTGAAGCTTTTATGCAAAGGAGTGTGGAGATTGATTTTAATGCGAGTGAGTTTGTACAAACTTTGAAATTAGAAGATATTGATTTTGCACTTTCTTGTTTTAAACCTTTTTTAGAAGAAGAGGGGCATCAAAATATTGATTTATTAAAGATTATCAAAGATAAATTTAAAGACGATGAGTTTGCTTTTGTTTGTCTTTTTGAAGATAAAGAACCTTTAAGTGTAGAAAGTGTTTATCTAAAACTTTATTTGCTTTCTACTAAAAAAGTGCCTTTAAGAAGTATCAATCTAAATGGAGCTTTTGGACTTTTAAGCAATGTAGCTTGGAGTGATGATAAGCCTATCGAGCTTGAGTATTTAAGAGCAAATGAAATGCGTTTAAAAATGAGCAATCAATATCCAAAAATCGATTTTGTTGATAAATTCCCAAGATTTTTAGCACATATTATCCCTGAGGATAATACAAGAATTTTAGAAAGTTCTAAAGTAAGAATGGGTGCGTCTTTAGCAGCGGGAACAACCATCATGCCAGGGGCAAGTTATGTGAATTTTAATGCAGGCACAACAGGAGCTTGTATGGTTGAAGGGCGTATTAGTTCAAGTGCTATAGTAGGAGAAGGTTCTGATGTAGGTGGCGGAGCTTCGATTTTAGGTGTTTTAAGTGGAACAAGTGGTAATGCTATAAGCGTAGGCAAGGCTTGTCTTTTAGGGGCTAATTCAGTGACAGGAATTCCTTTAGGGGATAATTGTATAGTTGATGCAGGTATTGCGGTGCTAGAAGGAACGAAATTTTTACTCAAAGATGCCGAAGAACTTGCTAAACTTAATCCTTATTTTAATTTTGATAAAGAAATTTACAAAGGCTTAGAGCTTAAAGGTTTAAATGGACTACATTTCCGTCAAGATTCTATAAGTGGTGCTATGATAGTAGCTTTAAATAAAAAAGCAGTCAAACTTAACGAAGCCTTGCATTGATATAAATTCATTTACATAAAGCTTTAAGCTTTATGCCTTTCTTTCAACTTTGAAATCACATCTGAGAAACTAAGATTTGCATCTGCAAGTAAAACACTTAAATGATACATTAAATCCGCTGCTTCACAAATAAGCTCTTCTTTATCTTTTACTGTCGCTGCTAAAGCTGTTTCTATACCTTCTTCACCAACTTTTTGTGCGATTCGTTTTGTACCACTTTTGAAAAGTTTTGCTGTATAAGAAGTATTTTCATCGGCATTTTTGCGTGCATTAATAAGTTTTTCAAGTCTGGCTAGAAAAACAAAATCCGCATTTTTAGAATTTTTTTCAAAACAAGAAATATCGCCCGTATGACAAGTAGACCCTACAGGATTTGCTAAAATTAAAAGCGTGTCATTATCACAATCTAAGCTTAAATCTATAATATTTAAGAAATTTCCACTTTCTTCACCTTTCATCCAAAGACGCTGTTTTGTGCGTGAAAAAAAGACTACTTTGCCACTTTCTAAGCTTTTTTCTAAGGCTTCATTATTCATAAAACCTAGCATTAAAACTTCGCAAGTTTTTGCATCTTGGACGATGACAGGTAAAAGATAATCCACTTTTTGCCAAGCGATTTTTTCATTAAGTTCTTTGAAATTTTGCATATTATATCCTTATACTTAAGCCTTGATTTTTAAGATAAATTTTTAATTCTTTAATGTCTATAAGTTTTTGATGAAAAACAGAAGCAGCTAAAGCCCCATCTATACCTAGTTTAAAAGCTTCTAAAAAATGCTCCATTTTTCCCGCTCCCCCGCTTGCGATCAAAGGTATTTTACAAATTTTATATACAGCTTCTAATTGTTCTAAATCATAGCCATTTTTAACGCCATCTTGATTCATCATATTTAAAACAATTTCGCCTGTGCCTAGATCTTGCACTTCTTTAACCCATTCTAAAGTGCTTTTTCCACTATGTTTGCTTGTTTTTTCATCGCCTGTGTATTGAAATACTTTTAAATTTCCATTTTCATCTTTGAAACTATCAATCCCTACTACTACGCATTGCACACCAAAGCTTTTAGCAAGGCGTGTGATTAAACTTGGATCATTTAAAGCAGGAGAATTGATAGAAATTTTATCTGCCCCATTAGCCAAAAGTTCAGCTGCATCTTCTTCGCTTTTAATACCCCCTGCAACACAAAAAGGAATATTGATATTTTTTGCTACTTCACTTACCCATTCTCTTGATATGCGTTCTTTTCTAGCACTTGCAGCAATATCATAAAAAACAAGCTCATCAATGCCATTTTGAGAATAATACCTAGCAAGTTCTATGATATCTCCCATATCTTTATGGTTTTTAAATTGTGTTCCTTTTACTACTCTGCCATCTTTGACATCTAAACATGCAATTATGCGTTTTGTAAGCATCTTATCCCTTCTTCTACGCTAAAAACTCCGTCTAATAAAGCTTTTCCTACGATAACCCCACTACAAATTCCTTTTAAGTTTTCAAGGTCTTTTAAGCTTGCTACTCCACCACTTGCCTGAATGCAAATATTAGGAAAAATTTCATGGATAAGTTTGTAAAGTCTTATATTTACTCCTTGCATGGTGCCATCTTTTGAAATATCTGTGCAAAGTATGTGTTTTAAGCCTTTATTGCTATAAAAATCTAAAACTTCCATAAGCTTCTTATCGCTTGCTTCTTGCCAAGCATTTACAGCCACAACATAATCCTCTTTCAAAATCGTATCTAAGGCTAAAACTATAACTTCATTACCAAATTCTTTTAAAATTTCAAGACATAAAGTCGCATCTTTAATCGCCATAGATCCTATCACTACTCTTTTTACTCCACAATCAAGCAAAGCTTTAACTTCTTCTTTAGAGCGTATGCCTCCACCTACTTGTAGATTGACACTGACTTCTTTAGCTAATTTTTCTATCAAAACAAGCTGTCTTTTGCTAGGATCTTTTGCGCCTGTAAGATCTACAAGATGAAGTTCTTTCGCTCCTGCTTTTTCGTATTCTTTAAATTTCTTTAAGGGATTGTATTTATATACTTTTTTTTGTTCGTAATCCCCTTTTACAAGACGCACCACTTCGCCATCTATAAGATCGAGTGCGGGTATGATTTGAGTCATCCTATATCCTTAATAAAATTTGAAATTAAAATTTCTCCCGCTTCACTGCTTCTTTCAGGGTGAAATTGCACCCCGTAAAAATTATCTTTCATTACACTTGCGCTAAATTTTTGCGAATACTCACAATCTGCTATAGTGTATTCTCCAAGTCCTACACAATAACTATGCACAAAATAAAAATAAGCCCCTTCTAAACCTTTAAACAAAGCATGAGAGCTATGAACTTGATTCCATCCCATATGTGGAAAAGTAAAGCCTTCTTTAGCTTTAAATTTTTGAGTTGTAAAATCTATGAGTTTTAAGGTTTCTTGATTTAATTCTTCGGAAAAATTTCCTAAAATTTGCATACCTAAACAAATACCAAGTAAAGGTTTTTTGGTATTTTTAATAAAATCAATAAGATTAAATTGTTCTAAATTTTTCATCGCTTCTTTTGCAGTACCCACTCCAGGTAAAAAAAGCTTATCCGCACTTTCAAGTTCTTTTAAATCCCTACTGATAGTTGCATTAAAACCTAATCTATCCAAACAAAATTTCAAAGATGCTAAATTCGCACAGGCTGTATCGATGATGATGATTTTCATATCACTCCTTTAGAGCTGGCTAAATTTTCACCTTCTATTTTCACTGCCATTTTTAAAGCTTTTGCAAAGGCTTTAAAAAGTCCTTCAGCTTTATGATGATCGTTTTTGCCTTTAGCTTTTAAATGCAAACTCACGCCCATAGCATAGCTTAAAGAATAAAAAAAGTGTTCGATCATTTCTGTGCTTAAAGCTCCTAAATGAGATTTTTTAAATTTGGCTTTATAGACTAAATGAGGACGATTGCAAAAATCCATCGCACAACTTGCCAAACACTCATCCATAGGTAAAGCAAAACCATATCTTGCAATGCCGATTTTATCCCCTAAAGCTTTTTTGATACAAGCTCCAAGTGCTAAGGCTACATCTTCAACGCTATGATGCTCATCGATTTCTAAATCCCCTTTACAAGAAATTTCAAGCCCTATACCTCCATGTACAGCGATTTGCTCTAACATGTGATCAAAAAAATCAATACCTGTTTTAATGCTAACCTTGCCCCCATTTAAGCACACTTTTACTTTTATATCTGTTTCTTTAGTAGTTCTTTGATAACTCGCACTTCTAAAAGAACTTAAAATTTCATTTTCTATTTCTTTCCAAGAAAGTTCGCCGTATCTTAAACCACGCACACCTAAATTTGAAGCTAAGATCATATCACTCTCACGATCTCCGATAACAAAACTTTGCTCCTTATCATAAAGTTCGTGCTTGATATATTCTTCTAACATAGCAGTTTTAGGTTTTCTGCAAGTACAATTTTCATTTTCAAAATGCGGACAAATAAAAATATCTTGAAATTCTATACCGCAACTTTTTAAAATATCAAGCATTTTTTCATGAGCAATTTCAAAATTTTCCTTTGGAAAACTCGGCGTTCCAAGACCATCTTGATTGCTTACCATGATAAATTTAAATCCAAAATTTTTTAGTTTTAAAAGAGTAGGAATAGCATCTTTTTCAAAACGCAATTTTTCAAGAGTATCGATTTGAAAATCGCTTTTTGGCTCCTCTATTAAAGTGCCATCTCTATCTATAAAAAGGATTTTTTGACTCATTTTAAGCTCTCTAAACGAAAAGTTACAGCGTTTTTGTGTGCGTCTAAATGCTCATTTTGTGCTAAAATTTCAACACTTTTACCTAAAGCTAGAAAGCCTTCTTTGCTTAGCTCTTGAACGGTCATTCTTTTACTAAAATCTGCCAAACCTAAACTAGAATGCGTTTTAGTAAGTCCATAAGTAGGTAAAACATGATTAGTCCCACTTGCATAATCACCCATAGACTCTGGGGAATAAGCTCCTAAAAATACTGATCCTGCGTGTTTTACACCTTTTAAAAGTTCACGTGGATTTTGAGTTTGTATGATCAAATGTTCAGGGGCATAAAGATTTGAAATTTCCAAGGCTTGATTTAAATCTTTAGCTATGATAATGCGTGAATTAGCAATGCTTTTGCTTGCAAGTTCTTTACGAGGTAAAAGTTCTAATTGACTTTGGACTTCATCACTTGCTTTTTTAGCAAAATCTTGACTTAAACACACTAAAATCACTTGAGAATCTGCACCATGTTCAGCTTGTGAAAGCAAATCACTAGCTACAAATTTTTCATTAGCTAAATCATCAGCTATGACTAAAACTTCACTAGGTCCTGCTTGCATATCAATAGCTGCTCCGTTTATATCGCTACTTACTTGGCGTTTTGCTTCGGTTACAAAGGCATTTCCTGGGCCAAAAATTTTATCCACCTTTAAAACACTTTGGGTACCGTAAGCCAAAGCTGCTATAGCTCCTGCACCGCCCATTTGATAAATTTTATCCACGCCACAAAGCTTAGCACAAAAAAGCACAGCATCATTGATTTTTGCAGGACTTGCTAAAACGATTTTTTCACAACCTGCAATTTTTGCAGGAATAGCTAGCATTAAAACCGTTGAAAACAAAGGTGCCAAACCCCCTGGTATATAAAGTCCTACTTTTTCTATAGGGCGTGTTAAAACTTCACATTTAACGCCTTTTGTAGTTTCAAGAGCGATTTCATGTGGGATTTGGGCTTCGTGAAATTTTTTGATATTTTCATAAGCCACTAAAATAGCTTCTTGTAAATCTTTATCTAAACGATTGCTTGCTTGAGTGATTTCTTTTTGAGTGATTTTAATCTTTGAAATTTCAGCCTTATCAAATTTCAAAGCTTGTTCTATCAAAGCTTCATCGCCTTTTTCTTGCACTTCTTTAATGATAGAACTTACTATTTTTGAAATTTCATCTTTCGCACTTATAGCAGGGCGTTTTAACGCTTCTTCTTTTTGTTTTTCATCCAAATTATCATATACTAAAATTTGCATTTTTTACTCACTTTAACATTTTTTCTATAGGCAGAACTAAAATCGAACTCGCACCTTCTTCTTTTAAAGCCTCCATGGTTTCCCAAAAAAGATTTTCTTTACTTACCATATGTAAAGCTACATTTTTTTCATCGTGTGCTAAAGGTAAGATAGTCGGTCTTTCAACTCCTGGAAGTAGGACTTGAATTTTATCAAGCTTTTCTTTTGGAGCATGAAGCATAATGTATTTAGATTCTCTTGCTTGCATTACTCCTGCTACACGCAACATAATTTTATCCACTAAGGCTTGTTTTTCTTTACTTAAAGCATTTTCTTTTTGAATCAAACAAGCACGAGATTCATAAATGACTTTAACTTCTTTAAGATTGTTTGCTTGTAAAGTTGCCCCGCTTGAAACAAGATCGCAAATTGCATCGGCTAAATTTGCCCTAGGGGCTACTTCAACAGAACCTGTAAGCATACAATTTTTATAATTAATCCCATTTTCTTTCATAAAACGCTTTAAAAGTTGTGGATAAGAAGTAGCTATCCTTAAGCCTTCAAAATCTTTCAAATTTTGAAATTTATTTTCTTGAGGTAAGGCAAGAGAAAGACGGCAATATCCAAAATCTAGCTTTTTTAAAAGCTTATAGCTTGGATTTTCTCCTAAAGACTGGCGTTCAAGTTCATTTTCTTCTAAAACATTTTCCCCTATAATGCCTAAATCTACAACCCCATCAAAAATAAGCCCAGGGATATCATCATCTCTAACGCGTAAAATATCTATGGGTAAATTTGTAGAAAAAGCGATCAAACTTTGTTCATGGATATGCATTTTAACACCACATTCTGAAAGAAGCTCTATGGATTCTTTTGAAAGTCTACCTGATTTTTGTATCGCAATGCGTAAACGAGTGTTTTCTTGCATAACATATCCTTGAAATTAAAAATTAAAAACTTATATTAGCATAAGTAGTTGAATTTTTAGCAAGGGTTTTAGAAAATAAATAAATTTAATTTTATTTAAAATAATTATTTAAAACTTTTTATTTTTAGGATATTTAATTGAAGTATTAATCCTAGCAAAAGCTAGGATTTGATTAAGCTACAAATTCGATGAAAGCCATTTCAGCGGCATCACCACGGCGAATTCTTGTTTTGATGATTCTTGTATATCCGCCATTGCGATCTTTGAATTTTGGAGCAATTTCAGTTACTAATTTATTAGTAGCGTTTTTATCTTGTAATGAAGCAAAAACTGCTCTATGAGCGTTAAAATCTCCAAGTCTTGCTCTAGTAATCAATCTTTCTACATAACCTCTTAATTCTTTAGCTTTTGGTAGAGTAGTTTCAATTTTTCCGCTATTTACTAAAGCTATAGTTAAATTTTTTAATAAGGCAGCACGATGAGATGAAGTTCTGCCAAGTTTTCTATATCCATGTTTATGTCTCATTCTTTATCCTTCGTTTTGTGCTTTTAATTCTGCGATTTTATTTTTAAGTATTTCTTTATTATCGCTAAGCTTAGAAGTTCCCACAGGAAAACCTATGCTTTCCATGATGTTTTTAATTTCATCAAGAGATTTTTTACCTAAATTTTTAAGCCCTGCAAGTTCACTTACACTCATCAAAGCAAGCTCGCCTATGTAAACCACTCCTGCTTTTTCAAGACAATTATAACTTCTAGCACTTAAATTTAAATCTGTAATGTTTTGCAATAATTTAGTATTTTCTAGTTCATTGCTTGTTGCTTGATTTTTAATTACACTTCTAACATTGGTAATTTTATCAAATACTGATAATTGTTTATACATAGCTTCTAGAGCATTTTGAAAAGCTTCATTTGGAGTGATTTGTCCATCAGTTGTTACGGTTAAAACCACTTTTTCATAATCAGGATTATCTTCAAATAAAACTTTTTCAATATCATAGGTTGCTTCTCTTACAGGTGTAAAGAAAGCATCTAAAGCTATAAATTTAGGATCATTTATAAGCTCTTTAATTTCTTCGCTTGGTACATAGCCAATACCTTTTTCAACGATCAATGTGAATTTGAGTTCAGCATCTTCGTTAATTGTTGCTAGATAGGCGTCTTTATTTACTACTTCTACTTGATCATTATTTAGATCTTTGCCGTAAATTTCTTTTGAGCCTTTAAAGCTAAATTCTACTATTTCTTTATTTGATTCGCCTTTAATTTTAAAGCGTAGTTTTTTTAGATTAATGATAAAAAGTGCTACATCTTCAAGCATACCACGCATGCTATCAAATTCATGAGCTACGCCATCAATATGGATCGCAGTTGGAGCATATCCTATGGTGCTAGTGTAAAGCAAACGGCGTAAAGGATGGGCTAGGGTGATTCCATAGCCGATCTCAAAAGGCCAAGCACTGATTTTAGCCACAGTATCACTAATGTTTTCTATTGTAAATTCTGTTGGCGTATAAGCAGATGTTGTAATATTTCTCATATTTAGCCCCTATTACTTAGAGTAAAGCTCAACGATAAATCTTTCCTCAACCGGAATGACAACTTCTTCTCTCTCAGGTTTTCTTGTGAAAATTCCAAATCTCTTATCTTTTTCAACATCAACCCAAGCAACGATTCCAGTTTGTGCTGTAAGTTCGATAGCTCTTGTTATTTGAGGATTGTTTTTGCTTTTTTCGATGATTTCGATTTTAGCACCTGCTTCTACTCTAAAGCTAGGAATATCCACTCTTTTACCATTTACTAAAATATGTCCATGTGTTACAAGTTGTCTTGCAAAACGACGTGTTGTAGCAAAACCCATTCTATATACCACATTGTCTAATCTTTGTTCTAAAAGTTGGATAAGTAATACCCCTGTATTTCCTTCTCTTCTTGCTGCTTCAGCAAATAAACGACGGAATTGCTTTTCGCTTACTCCATACATAAATTTAGCTTTTTGTTTTTCTCTTAATTGAAGTCCATACTCACTAATTTTACCTTTTCTTGCTCCGTGTTGTCCTGGCGCATAAGGGCGTTTGTCTAGTGCACTTTTGCCAGCTAGTCTTCTTTCTCCTTTTAATGCTAAGCTAACACCAAAGCGTCTTTCTAATTTTTCTACTGGTCCTCTATATCTTGCCATAATATTCTCCTAAATTTTTCTTATATCTTAGACACGACGACGCTTAGGCGGTCTGCAACCATTGTGAGCTAATGGAGTGATATCTTTTAAGAAAGTTACTTTGATTCCTTCCATAGCACCTACACTCTTAACAGCAGTTTCTCTACCGCTTCCTGGTCCTTGTACTTTAATGCCTACTTCTTTAATTCCGTGTTCTTTTGCTTTATTTAAAGCGTCTTCTACTGCTTGTTGTGCTGCATAAGGAGTTGATTTTTTAGAACCTTTAAATCCTAAACCACCTGCACTACTCCAAGCGATAGCATTTCCCATTTCATCAGTCACTGTAACCATAGTATTGTTAAAAGTCGCACTGATATAAACAATACCTTTTGCTATATTTTTTTTAACTACTTTTTTCTTTACGATTTTTCTTTTTGCCATGATTTATCCTTATGATTTTGCACCAACAGTTTTTCTCTTACCTTTTCTAGTTCTTGCGTTTGTTTTTGTTTTTTGTCCGCGAACTGGTAAGCCTTTTCTGTGTCTTAAGCCTCTAAAGCTTCCTAAATCCATAAGTGCTTTAATATCCATAGCAACTTGTTTTCTCAAGTCCCCTTCAACCATATAGTTTTCTTGAATTTCTTTACGGATAGCTGCTGCTTCATCTTCACTTAACTCATGAACTCTTTTATCATAAGAAATTCCTACTTTATCTAGAATTTTTCTTGAAGTGAAAAGTCCTATACCATAAATATAGGTTAGTCCATACTCAATTCTTTTTTTCTTTGGTAAATCCACACCTGCAATACGAGCCATGTTTATCCTTGTCTTTGTTTATGTTTTGGATTTTCGCAAATAATGCGAACCACGCCTTTACGGCGAACTACTTTGCACTTGTCGCACATCTTTTTAACCGATGGTCTCACTTTCATGAGCGTCTCCTTGAATGAATTCCACTTGATTTACGACTACATCAGGTTTTATGAATAACCAACTATTTTCAAAATAAGTGGTGGATTTTAAAAATACTTCTTCATATAGTTCGATGTAATTTGTCGCAAAAACTCTAATTTTATCTAAAATTAGCTTTTAAATAACTTAGATTATTTATATCTAAAAGTTATACGCCCTTTATCAAGGCTATAAGGTGTAAGTTCTACTTTTACTTTATCACCTGGCATTATTCTTATATAATGCATACGCATTTTTCCTGCAATATGACATAAAATTACATGTTTGTTGTCAAGTTCAACCTTGAAATTTGCATTAGGCAATGCTTCAAGTACGGTGCCATCAATTTCAATTACATCATCTTTTGCCAAAATTTTCTCCTTTCATGAAATAAAAAGGCTATAATTTTAGCAAAAATTATTAAAATTTTTACTTAATTTTTAGTAATTTTTAAGTAATTAATCTAAAAATTCAGGTTCGATAAAAGATGCATGAGTCCCTATAACTTTGAGTTTTCTTTCTTTAAATTCTTTAAGTAGTTTTTCCCTTGTTTGTATAGCCTCATTTTGATCTATATCAAATTTTATAGCGATTTTAGGTTTTGGGATTTGTATATCATAAAGATGAAGTAAATCTCCCCAAAAGACTATTTTATCATCAATTATGATAGCATTTTGTCCTGGGGTATGTCCATAAGCAGGTATGGCTTTAATGCCTGAATTTTGAAAGATCAAATCTTTAGAGTGGTTAATAAATTCTATATTTTTAAGTTTAAGCAAGGTGTTTTTAATTTCTTGTCTATCGCTTTTGATCCAAAAATCATATTCTTTTTTATCGATTAAAATTTGAGCTTTTGGAAAAAGATTTTCTTCGCTCATTAAAGCTCCTATATGATCAGGATGCGCGTGTGTTAAGATAATATGAGTGATATCTTTAAAATCGGTTTTGTGGATATGTAATTTTTCTTTTAATGTATCAATAGTATCTAAAAACCCTGTGTCTATTAAAGCATTAAAATTTGGATTTTTTATCAGAGCAATATTATGCTCATTTCTTTTGATTTTTGTGCGAGTTTTTTCTATAAAATTCTTATCTTCATCGTTTTGCGGCACTAAAAAAGAAAATAATAAATTTAAAAATTCATCATCAGATTGTTTAAGTGAGATTATATGGGTTTGATTTGAACTTTTGCTTGTGGTTTTTTCTTCTAAAAAATAAAGATTGGTTTTTAAAAGGGTGGTTATAAAATTAAACATATTTATCCTTTTTATCCTTAAATTTTTTAGATAATATTTTGGAAATGATTATAGTATAATAAAAACAATGTTTTTAAAATTTAAGGTAATTAATCAATGAGAAAATCAAAATTTGGAACAAAGGAAATTAAGATCTTAGGACTTTCTTCACTAGGAGGAACTTTAGAATTTTATGATTTTATTATTTTTGTATTTTTTGCTGAATATATAGCCAATGTATTTTTTCCTAAAGATATGAGTGAATTTTGGGCTTTATTAAATACTTATGGAGCATTTGCAGCTGGATATTTAGCACGTCCTTTAGGTGGTATAGTTATGGCACATTTTGGAGATAAATTTGGGCGTAAAAATATGTTTATGCTAAGTATTTTACTAATGGTTCTTCCTACCTTTGTCTTAGCTTTTATTCCAGGTTATGAAACTCTTGGGTTTTTAGCTCCTGTTTTATTGATACTTATAAGAATTTTTCAAGGCATAGCTATAGGTGGAGAATTGCCTGGAGCTTGGGTTTTTGTAAGAGAGCATTGTCAAGAAAAACAAAAAGCTTTCTTTTTAAGCTGTTTAAATTCAGCTATGGCTTTAGGAATTTTGTTAGGAAGTATAGTATTTTTAATCATTAATGCTTTTTTTAGTATAGAAGAAATTGCTGCTTATGCATGGCGTATTGCTTTTTTTGTAGGTGGAATTTTTGGGATTATTTCTATTTATTTGCGTAGATTTTTGCAAGAAACTCCTGTTTTTAAACAAATGAAAAAAGAATCATCGCTTAGTTCTTTTCCACTTAAAGATTTATTTAAAGAAAAGGATATTGTAAAAAATTTATTTTCATCAATGATGATGACTTGGGTTTTAACAGGTTGTGTTATTGTGCTTGTTTTATTGATGCCTAAATTTATGCCTAATATTTTAAATTTAAGTGGGGTTGAAGGAAGTTATTTACAGATATTAGGAATTTTGGGAATAGCTTTAGGCGGGGCTTTTATGGGTTATCTTGTAGATAAATTTGGTTTATTTAAAATTTGCATTTTCTTTTCTTTAACTTTTGTATTTTTTTCTTTTTTATATTTTTATGCTTTATACGAGCTTAAAAATTTGGTTTTGGTGTGTATTTTGTATTCGATTGTTTGTTTTTTAGGTGGGATTAATGTGTTTGCACCTATTTTAATGAGTGAAGTTTTTAGAGCTAAAATAAGATTTTCAGGAATTTCTTTTTCTTATAATATTGCTTATGCAATTTCAGGCGGTATTACTCCGCAACTCGTTTTTTGGCTTAATACACTCGCGAGTAAAAATGAAAATCCATTTTTATATGGTATGAGTATATATATGATTTTTTTAGCGTTATTGGCTATTTGTGCTGTTTTTATAGTAAAAGATAAAATAAAATTTTGATAATCACTCTAAAATGTTATAATTAAAATTATATTTTGGAGTTTATAAATGCCTTTTATTATCGAATTACTTAAGCAAAATAAATTAAAGTTGATTTCTTTTTTGCTTTTTTCTTTTATTACAAGTGCTGTTGGAGTTTTAACTCTTGTTTTTATCAATGATTATTTGCTTAAAAATGCACAAAACATTCCTATTTTTTATTTTATTGTTTTGCTTTTGATATTTTTTATAAGTTCTACCATAGTTGAACTTGGACTTAGTGTTTTTGGACAAAATTTTATTTTTAAAATGCAAAGGCGCGTAGTAAAGCAGATCTTAGACACTCCTTTATTAAGAGTGGCTAAAGTAGGTAAGGCTAGAATTTTAGCTTCTTTGGGAAGTGATGTGAGAAATATATCTTTTGGGCTTTTAAGATTGCCTGATTTTTTACAATCAAGTATATTGATTTTATGCACTAGTGTTTATTTATGTTATCTTTCACCACAAATTTTTGCTTTGTGTGTGGTATGGATTATGGTTATTTTTATTACTAATAATTTTTTGATGATGAAAGTATATCAGTATTTTAGAAAGGCAAGGGAAAATGATGATGCTTTACAAAATAATTACCAAAATATACTAGATGGACATAAAGAACTTTTGATCAATCGCGATAGAGCCAAGCTTTACTATGAAGATGAATTTGAAAATAATGCAAGATTGAAAAAGAAAAATAGTACTTTAGGCAATCTTTTTAACAATCTCTCAAACAACTGGACAAATGTAACTCTTTTGGCTTTAGTGGGCGTAGAGTTTTACTTAGCTTTAAAATTTGAATGGGCAAGTGTTGCAGATACTACAACTATAGCTCTTTCTATTTTGTTTTTACGAACCCCTTTAGTATCTATGATAGGATCTTTTCCTACTTTGCTTTTGGCAAAAATCGCTTTGGATAAGATCGCAAAATTGGAATTAGATGATTATATAGAAGGTTTTAAAAAAACACATTATATTAGTGAATGGAAAAAAATTTCTTTTAGAAATACTCAATTTGCTTATGAAGAAAATTTTCACTTAAATCCTGTAAATATAGAACTTAAAAAAGGTGAATTGGTATTTTTAATAGGTAAAAATGGAAGTGGTAAATCCACTTTTTGTATGCTTTTGACAGGACTTTTTAAGCCAAGCAAAGGCGGAATTTATGTTGATGATACGCTTATAGATGATAAAAAGTTAGATGAGTATAGATCTCTTATTTCTGCTGTTTTTAGCGATTTTCATCTTTTTACTAAAACCTTAAATAAAGAAAATTTTGCAAGCGAAGAAAAAATTGCTTTTTGGTTGGAGTTTTTAGAACTTAAAGATAAAACAAGTGTCAAAGATAATGAACTGACCTTAACCAAACTTTCTACAGGGCAAAAAAAGCGTTTAGCTATGCTTATAGCCTTGCTTGAAGAAAGGGATATTTTAGTGCTTGATGAATGGGCGGCTGATCAAGATCCTGTTTTTAGAAGATTTTTTTATAAAAAACTTTTACCTTTGCTAAAAGAGCAAGGTAAAACAATCTTTGCTATCACACATGATGATGCATATTTTGATAGTGCTGATAGAATTTTCTTGGCTCAAAATGGTGAAATCGGCGAATTAAAGGGTGAGAATATAAAGGAATTAGCTAAAAATTTAGTAGAAAAATTTGATTAAAGCCCAAAATGGGCTTATATTATTTATCATAGAGCTTTTTTTCTATATCGATATAAAATTCAGCAATTTTTCCATAAGCAACTTCCCAAGCTTTAAGGGTGGCTTCATCAGGATTTAAAAGATTTTTAATAGCTTTTAAAAGGCAAGCTCCAACTATAGGATAATGCTCTTCTTTAACCCCTAAATTAACATGAGTTATGGCAACTTTATCAACAAAGTTTCTCATATTTTCCAAATTTTCTATATTTTTGGCTGCCATTAAAATCGCCATCGCTAAAGCTTTTGGTTGTTCTCCTGAAATTTGTTTTTCCATATTAAACATAGGTTTTACCTCAGGATAATCATTAAACATTATTTTATAAAACTCATTAGTTAAATCCTCTCCATTTTTTTGCAAAATAGGCACACAATCTTTGATGATTTGAATTTGTTCTTTTGTCATAATTTCTCCTTTTTATTGTAAAAGAGATATTTTATATCTTAAAAAGGAGAAAAAAATTGACTTGTGTTAAAATTGAGATATTTATAAGAAATTTTAATTTAAATATTTTTAAAATTTTGTAATTTCTTCTAAATGTTTTAAAATTTTTACCATTGCTAAGGTATCTAATTTGCAATATTCAAGCAAGGCTTTACGATACTTAACTTGTGTGTTTTGATCCATATTTTGCATAAGTTCAAAGCTTTGCATGGCTTCGTTTCCATTGTGGATCAATTCTAAGTCTTTGTAAGCTTTCTCCATATCAGGAATTAAAGCGGGTAGAACTTTTTTTATAGAATAACTCCCTTGCATTTTATAATGATAATAATCTTTGTTTTGAAAAGGAAGCATAAGATCTTTGATATTTTTTTCTATATTTAGCAAATACTCGCTCAATTCAGGATAAGTAATTGCTAAATTTCTTATCACGCCTTTTTCAAAGCTAGCATTATAAGCAAGCACGCAAACATCTTTTGGAATATTATTGATTAATTTTTTTGCAAGTTCATATCTTGGATCAACTCCACACTCACTTAAAAATTCTTTATGTTCTAGTTTGTCTTTATGATCTATATGTAAAGAGTATTGAAAGGGAATCTGCATATAAGGTTTTATACCTTTAAATTCAGGTACAGCTTGCATAAAAGTTTCAAAATCTAAGTGATAAATAGGATAATTTAGAGTATCTAAAAATTTTTTAATATTATCTTTGTTTATATAAATTTCTTTATTTAGCGAAGCTTTGATTTGAATTTGCTGATTTTCATTAAAGTTCGATAGATCTTTGATATCTTTTAAATCGATTATATTTTTATAATAAAATTCAAATTTTTTATTTGTATTAAGTCTTGAAATATTAAAAATATTTTCATTTTCACATAAATTTCTTTGTTTATTCCAGCAGTATTCATAGCTTTCGCACTCATAAGGATTAAAACAATGTGTTCCTATGTCAATATTTGGCTCTTCTTTTTTGTTTAAAATTTCTTCAAAATATTTTAAATTTTCTTTGACTTGTTCTTGATATAATAAAACTTCTTTTGTGATATCATTGATTATGAAAAGTTTATTTATATCAAGAAAATCTTCTCTAATATATTCATTGTTTAAGTAGATTAAATTTACTTGTTTGATTTTATAATTTAAATTTGATAAAACATAATATTGCAAAGAACAATCATCTGTATAAATATTTTTTAAAGAAGTAGAGCTTTTAACCTCATTTATAATTAAACCCTCTTTGGTATTTTGCAAAATATCTATCATAACCAAAATATCGTTATAGCAAAAAGTAGCTTCATAAATAATTTCTTGATTGTTCTTTAATAATTGTCTAGTTTGTTCACATTTCTCATCAAAAGAACTGTTTTCAAATTTTATCTTTACACCGCTTGGAAAAAGTTTGTAGGCTAATTCACCTATTTTATTGCCCGTGCTAAATTTAGCCAAAGTATTCTCATTCGGAGTACTTAATACTTCGTTTTTATAAGTGTTTAGTCATAAAGATTTAGCACATTGTATGCCTTTTGTATATTTTGATTTTGATAAAAACATTATTTGCCTTTTGGAAATTTTTTGGAAATTATATAAAAATTTATAGAGTAAAAGTATCTAATTTTAAGCTATGAAAATCATAGCTTAAAAAGATAAAATATTTGTAATTTTTTCTATTAGTTCTTTTTTTCTTCTTTCAAGAGAATTTACATCCCACTCGTTATAGTTATGTATTACATCTTGGGTTATTGTGTAGCAAGTTTTAACTTTATCTTTGTTTGCATAAATTTCTTTTTTTCTAGCAAAATCATAATTTAATGCTTGTACATTTTTTTTCATAGATATTAATGTTAAATTTGCTAAAGAATTAGTCCATTTTTCTCTTTCGTCTTCTGTAAATATTTTATCCCAATTATATTCTTTATATTTTATAGGCAATATATGTTCTATTTGTATATTTGCATCCAAAGGTATAAAACTATGATGATTATTATCTGTAGCAAAATATTCTAGCATTAATAAAATAGGTTTATCCCATTTTTTGCCATAAACATAATAATATTCTAAATTTTCTATATAATTTTCTTCCATGTTATTATTTTTTATATTTTCTAATATTTCATTTTTTATTTCTTGAATATTAGATTTTTCTTTTACTAGCTTTAAAATTCTAAAACTTGTTTGTTTTATTGTGGCAATGGTATTTCCAGCAATCCAATTTTTATAATAATAAGATAGTAATAATTTTTTAAGCTCATCAAAATACTCATAATTATTAAATAAAGCTGTTGTTAAAATACTAGTCCAATATATTTCATGTCTTAAATATCTTAATAGGTAAATATACTTATCTTCCATTTTCAATAAATCTATATATGATTTTGAAAATTTTTGTATATCATTAATTATTTCTAATGAATTTTTATTATTTTTTTTAAAATTATCTAATAATTCTTTATCCAATCTAGTTTTAGGATTTGAAGTTATGGTGTAATATAAATATGTATTTAACAAGGAAAATAGCTCTAGCCCATTATTTTTAATATTGTCATTTATAGAATTCCAAGTTGCTTTAAATATTTTTCTATCTTCATTATCTAACTCATACATTAATGATGATTTTAATATATCAACAGGGCTTAGTGGCATACCTCTATCATTTAAAACATTAAATATTTTAATAGCACTATCTTGAGATGGACAAATTATAACTGTTAATACTACTTTTTCATATATCCAAATTATAAAATCATTTATCTTTATTTCTTTATATTCATTTAGTTTATTTTGTAAAAGGCTTTTAAAATAATAAGCATTTATAATATATTTATCATTTTTTAAGTCATTTTCTATTTTTTTAATATTTTTAAATTCTTCAAATTTTATACCTTGTAAAATATTTTGTTCAAAACCATTTTGATTGTATTCATTTGTTAAAAATCTTAATTTCCTTTTTGTTTCTTCGTATCTGTCTTGAATGGATTTTAATATAAAATCTTTTGCTTTATCATTTATTTGTTCCCAATATAAGGCTTTAAAAACACAAGATAAAATTATGAAGGTAGTCATTCTTTGCTGACCATCTATAATATCAAACCTTTGATCTTTTTCATTATTCACTAAAACCAAAGAACCACAGAAATAATTTTCATTTTTATTATTTGTGTATGCATTAAATAAATCATCAATTAAATCTGATAAATTTTCTTTATCCCAAGAATATGGTCTTTGATAGTCTGGTATTTGATAGAATTTACGATTATCTGCTAATATATCTTCCAAGCTACTTATATTGGCTTTTATTTCCATAGATATTCTCCTTAATTTAAATTTTAATATACGTTGTATATAATTTTTAACACTTTAATTATAAATAAACATATATTAAGTAAAACTTAAATTGTAAAGACAAAGAATTATTAAAACGCCAAAATAAAGGATTAGAATGGCTTTAGCACTTAGTAGCATACAAGAATATACTATTAAAAGAGGTAAAAAATCTTTTTGGATGTGTTTTAATATCCCAAATAATGATTTTTGTATCAATGAAACAAAATATGATAATTATTTTGATAAAAATAAGACAGATTATAAAGCTAGAAATGAATTTTTAGCTTTTATGAAAGAAAATTTTCCTAAAGTTGGCTTATATAAGATATTTGATACTGCTCCAATTGGGGGTTTTAGTATATCCTTATTTAGGAAGTATTGCTGTCGATTGCGAAGAAGGAGATGAGGTTTATCAAGCTATAAATAGTAAATACGAAGATGAAAATCATATTCCAAAATCTATGGGTGCTGTTTTTTGGGAAATGAGCCTTGAAGTAGCGCAAGAATTATACGAAGCTAGAAAATTTGATTTTGATAATTTTTAAAAACATTGTATAAATATAAAGAAATTTTTTAAAATTATAAAATATCATAAATGATATTGTAGAAAATGCTTAAAATATAAAACCTTGCTAGAATAAGCAAGGTTTATTCAGTCTTTTAAAAAAATCTTTCATTAGCATTATTAAAGCTTTGTAAAAATCAGATTTTGATTTATTATAAACATCAAAACTCCACATATTAAACCAAGTAAAAAATTCTTCTTTTAAGAATTTTTGCAAAGTTATATCATCTTGTTTTTTGATTAAAAAACTAATAAATAATAATTCATTTATCAAGCTATCTGCAGGTTCTTCATTAAAAAAAGAAAAAAAGTTATTTTGCGCAAAAATTTGCTTAACTTTGTCAGAATTATCTGAATAAATTTCTTTATTTTCATCAAGATAAAAAGAGGCAAAAGGCGGTGCTTTTACATAATCAACATCGCTTAAAAACAAAGATGTAAAATCACTTGCTATTAATTTATCATCTTCGTTTGAAGATGATAAAAGCTTTAAAGCGGTGCATTGTAATTTGCTATTATTTTTTAAAAACCAATTTTGCCAGAATTCTTCTTTTTTAAGTTTTTCTAGCAAAAAATGATTAGGTGGATTTTGCAAAAAATTGATAAATATATCTATTGCCAATTTTTGCATTAAGAATGTCCCAACATGATTTGAGTACTTATAAGTCCATAAAATAGCATTCTAGTGGTAAACACCCCTAAAAATGCACAAAGTAGGGCAAAATAAGCAAAAAATTTACTTTTAAATTTTTCATGTAAATAATTATGCAAATACCAAGTAACAATCCCAAGTCCTAAGAATGCAAAAGAAAGCGATATAAACCAATCATAGGTTCCACCTAAAAGTTCAAAAGGATTTACAAGCCCCATAATCCAAGTTTGTCCTACATGTAGGGTTTGTAAAACTATAGCAGTACTTAAAAGCCCTATGCCTATAAGTCCTGTAAAAAATGACATTTTTCTTTCATGTTCGCTATTTTCAAAAAAACAATAATAAACAATAGCACCTAAAAATATAGCACTAGCAAAAAAATAAAGCAAAGTGATCTTAAAATCCCAAGTAGGTACACTTTCTTGCATGGAGCCATAAGCTCCACTCATAAAGAAAAGTCCTAGAATTCCACATATTAGCGTAAGATAAAACACCCAATTTGAAGTTTTTAGATAAAGCAAAAAGCCCAAAGCACACACAAGAGATACAAATAAAATTTCATTATTCATCCAGCCTATGTGCCATTCATTGTTTGCATAAAAAACACCCATTCTATTTAATACATTAAAAATGTGTGTAATATCATTTAAATGAAAAAATGAAGGGATAAAAGCAGCTATCATTGCAATTCCTAAGGCTAATCCAAAAGACTTTAAATTTGCATAATTTTTGTAACCATTTATAAATGCAGGTGCATAAACCAAACTAAGTCCAATTACAGCTTGTGCTAAAATAGTAAATAATACCAAAGGTATTTCGCTTAAAATGTGATTAAATGATGTCATTTTTAACTCCTTGGTAGTTTTGAGGTAGATGAAAAATTGCGCTTTTATTACCTGAAGGCAAACTATGTTTTTCAGGCACTATACATAAATTTGGATGCGTGATAGAAGCATCAGGTAAAGGTGTGATAGAGGCTAAATTTCCATGTTCTTCTCTCAGTTTTGTTATATCGCCTGCTTTTAATGCTCTAAAAGGACAAGAGTCCACACAAATTGGATTTTTACCTTCTTTTAATCTCTCATAACACCCATCGCATTTGCTCATATGACCACTTTCATGATTAAATTGAGGTGCGCCATAAGGACATGCCATAGCACAAGCTTTGCAGCCTATACACATACTATCATCGATTGCTACTATTCCCCATTTTATTTTCATTGTTGCACCAGTTGGACAAGCTTTAAGACAAGATGGATTAGAACAATGATTGCAAGAAATAGAAGTGTAGTAAGCAA
Source organism: Campylobacter sp. BCW_6877 (assembly GCF_001762445.1). Classification (NCBI taxonomy): domain Bacteria; kingdom Pseudomonadati; phylum Campylobacterota; class Epsilonproteobacteria; order Campylobacterales; family Campylobacteraceae; genus Campylobacter; species Campylobacter sp. BCW_6877. Next base: position 87,617 of record NZ_MJWW01000033.1, read on the forward strand.
AAACACTTTGCTCAAAACTTCCATCTTCTTTACAGGTCCAATTTCCCCCTTCAGTCTCAAACACACGGCGAAAATTAACCCCCACAGGCATGTTTTTATAATCCTTGCAAGAAAGTGAGCAAGTCCTACAGCCTACGCATTTGCTTTGATCTAGCATAAAACCAAATTGTGAATTTTCTTCTAATTTCATCTTTTTCTCCTTAAACTTTTGCAATTTCAACTAAAATAGAATGTTGTCCATTTCCTTTAGAAATAGCAGTTGGCACTATACTTGCCAAAGAATTCACACAAGTTCCTACATCGATACCATTTTCATATTTTGCCCATGCACCTTGTGGTGTTACTGCACAACCTGGTATGATTTTTGGAGTAACTTTTGCAATGCCTTGTATGATTCCTAAGTCATTTCTTACTTGCACCACATCGCCCGTTTTGATACTTCTTTGCTCTGCATCTATGGTATTTATCCAAATTTCTTGTGGATTAGCTTCTCTAATTTGTGGAATTTCCCAAAAGCTAGAATGTGTTCTACCTTTGTAGTGATAGCCAAAAAATTGCAAAGGATATTTTTGTTTTAATGGATCTAAAATCCCTTCTCTTTGGCTTTCAAAAACAGGAATAGGCACTATTTGTTGTCCTTCTTTTAATTTCCAAGTTTTTTGCATTTGTGCAAGTTTTGTGCTATAAATTTCTATCTTTCCGCTAGGAGTTTTTAAAGGATTATTGATAGGATCTTTTATAAAACTTTGTAATGCCACTACAGGTTTTACAGGCTCAAATTTTACAAGTCCTTTTTCGCACATTTCTTCAAAACTAGGCAAAAGTGGATTTTTTTTCATACTTTCTTCATAAAGGTATTTTAGCCAATCTTTTTGTGTTCTTCCTTCGCTAAATTCTTTTTCTATGCCAAGTCTTTTAGCAAGTTCAAGACACATTTCATAAATAGGTTTTGCTTCGCCAACTGGCTCGATAGCTTTTTGACAATAAATAATATAAGGCTTATTGCTATAATATCCTGCGCTAGGTCTTATAAAATCTTCTTGCTCCAGCATAGTTGCATCAGGTAAGATATAATCTGCGTAGTTATTTGACGGAGTTCTAGTTACATTAACATCTACTATACACTCACACAAATTCTCATCGCTTAAAATATCATGCACTTCTTTAATGGCGCTGTGCTGATTTGTAAGACAATTTCCTGCTGTATTGAAAATAAATTTGATATTTTGTTTTAATTGTGTTGTGCCACGCACCCCATCACTAATATCTGTCATTTCTTTTCCGCGATAAATAGCTTCTGTAAATAAAAAACAAGGAATAGAATCTTTTATTGGATTTTTAAAAGGCATACCCATTATATCATATGTTTTACTTGACCCTGTTCGACATCCTGTATTTGTCCCTTCTATGCCAATATTTCCTGTAATACAAGCTAGAGTTGCTATCGCCCTTGCATTTTGTTCTCCATTTGAATGTCTTTGCACTCCCCAACCTTGTTCTATAAAACAAGGCTTTATGGTGGCAATTTCTCTTGCAAGTTGAACTATGCGGCGTGCTGGAATTTTTGTAATCTTGCTAGCCCAATCAGGAGTTTTTTCTACTCCATCGTTTAGTCCTAAAACATAGCTTTCATAGCTTGAGTTTTGGTTGTATCTTGTGGCAGAGTATTTTCGCTAAAGCTTATGGTGTATTTATCAAGAAAAGTTCTATCAAGTAAATCTTTTTATCATCACATAAGTTAGCACAGCAATCAAAGCTGCATCGGTTCCTGGTGCTAAAGGCTTTTTGATAAGCATAGCCTACTCCACCACCTCCCATTCTAGTTTCAACATGATTTGCTCCAAAAAATATAGCTAATTTTGCAGAGCGTAAAGTGTATATATCGCTAGCAGGAGATCCACCATAGAAAAAATTCATAGCATTTGAAATTTGAGCCGTAGAATAAGAATTATGATAATTTAAATAACCACCATAAAGACTTAAAAGTCTAGCCCATGGACCTTGTGTACAGCGATTAATTATTGTTCCTGTTGCATAATTTATATAAAAGGCTTCATTGCCGTATTTTTCTTTAATTTCTTGCATTTTGGCAGAAATTTCATCAAAAGCTTGTTCCCAAGAAATAGGCATAAATTTACCTTCACCTCTTTTTCCCACTCTTTTTAATGGTCTTTTTAAGCGATTTGCATTGTAAACTTTATATCTTGAGCTTCTACCTCTAATACAGGCTCTTGCTTGACGATTATCAAAGCTATCATCACCTTCATTATCAGTACTGACATATTTAATAATTCCATCTTGAGTATGCACTTTTACAGGACATTTTGTTCCGCAATTTACATTACATCCAGCCCATTTGCTGATCAATGGTGGAGTTTTTAATAAATTTGCACTTAGACTTATAGGACTTAAGGTTAAGCCGCCAAACAAAGAACTCCATTTTAAAAAATCTCTACGATTTTGTTCCATGTTATCTCCTTACATTTATGTGACAAAAGTAATTGCGATTATAATACAAATAATAATTTTATTCAATTAAAATTAAGACTTTAAAACTCCTAAATATAGGCTTTATAATGGATTTTTCGTTTATGAATTTAACTTCAAAAAATAAAAATTTGAATAATATAATGATAAAAATTTATTAAAATAGTATTTAAATATAAATTTATAACTAAAATATAACTTTATCCCCCGTATAGGCTTGCGAGTTGAGTTTTTTTGTTTTATAATTTTGTGCGTTATTAAAATAAAAAGGTTTTTTATGTTGAGATTTTTAATTTTTGCAATGTTGTTGTTTGTGAATTTAGAAGCAAAAATCCCAAAAGATACACTTATTATAGCAGTTGAAAATGAAATCGCAAGGATAAATCCTGCTTATAGTGAGGATCATGATGCAGTGATTAATCTTGTATTTTCAGGGCTTACGCGTTTTGATGAAAATATGAGTTTAAAACCTGATTTGGCTAAGTCTTGGGATGTTAGTAAAGACGGGCTTGTTTATGATATTTTTTTAAGAGATGATGTTTTATGGCATGATGGAGTCAAATTTAGTGCTGATGATGTGAAATTTAGCATAGAAGCCTTTAAAAATCCTAAAAACAATTCTTCTGTTTATGTCAATTTTGAAGACATTAAAAGTGTGGAAATTTTAAATCCTTCTCATGTAAAAATCACACTTTTTAAACCTTATCCTGCATTTTTAGATGCTTTAAGCATAGGAATGCTTCCTAAACATTTGCTTGAAAATGAGAATTTAAACACAAGCTCTTTTAATCAAAATCCTATAGGTACAGGTCCTTATAAATTTGTAAAATGGAAAAAAGGTGAATATGTTGAATTTAAAGCTAATGAACATTTTTATCTTGATAAGGTAAAAACTCCAAGACTTATTATAAAACACATTTTTGATCCTTCTATAGCTAGTGCTGAGCTTAAAAATGGCAAGATAGACGCAGCTTTAATCGATGTTTCTTTGCTAAATATTTTTAAAAATGATGAAAATTTTGGAATTTTACGTGAAAAATCGGCTGATTATCGGGCTTTAATGTTTAATTTTGATAATGAATTTTTAAAAGATTTAAAAGTAAGACAAGCTTTAAATTATGCAGTTGATAAAGAAAGTATAGTAAAAAATCTTTTGCATGATTATGCTTTTGTAGCTAATCACCCTTTAGAGCGTTCTTGGGCAAATCCTAAGAATTTTAAAATTTACAAATATGATCCTAAAAAAGCCGAGGATTTACTTGTAAATGCAGGTTTTAAGAAAAATAAAGATGGAAATTTTGAAAAAGATGGGAAAATTTTAGAATTTGAAATTTGGGCGATGAGTAATGATCCTTTAAGGGTAAGTTTAGCTGGAATTTTGCAAAGCGAATTTAGAAAAATAGGAGTTGTAAGCAAGGTAGTGGCTAAACCTGCTGGAAGTTTTGATTATTCTAAAGTAGATAGTTTTTTAATAGGCTGGGGAAGTCCTTTAGATCCTGATTTTCACACTTTTAGGGTATTTGAAAGTTCGCAAGATAGTGCTTTAAATGATGAGGGTTGGAATTTTGGACATTATCATGATAAAAAAGTGGATATAGCCTTGCAAAAAGCAAGAAATACTTCAAATTTGGAAGAGAGAAAAAAATATTATAAAGATTTTATAGATGCTTTGTATGAAAATCCTCCTTTTATCTTTTTAGCCTATCTTGATTTTGCTTTAGTTTATAATAAAGATTTAAAAGGTATCAAAGCAAGGACTTTAGGTCATCATGGAGTGGGTTTTACTTGGAATGTTTATGAGTGGAGTAAATAGTGCTAAAACGCTTAGTTTTTAGTCTTGTCGTAGCATTTTTTAGCACTTTTTTATGTTTTGCTTTGCTTTATTTTAGTAAAGGCGGTATAGCTTATGTTAATGGAGTTAATTCACAAAGTAAAGAATTTATTCAAAGAATAGAACAAAATTTAGGGCTTGATAAGCCTTTGCTAGAGCAGTATAAAATTTGGCTTTTTAAGGCTTTAAAAGGAGATTTAGGGGTTTCTTTTTTAAGTGGAGAAAGTGTTTTAAAGCTTATAAAAGAAAGAATTTTTAATACTTTTATTTTGGGTTTTAGTGCCTTAATGCTTTTATTTTTACTCAGTGTTTTTTTGGCACTTTTAGGATATTACTATAAAGAAAGTTTTATAGATAAAATCATCACTTTTTTAGCTTTTAATTTTTTTGCTTTACCTCCTTTTGTTTTAGCTTTATTGTTTGTTTTAATTTTTGGAATTTTTTGGAAAATTTTGCCTGTTATGGGAAGTAGTGATATAGGCTTTGAAGATGATTTTTTAAATCGTTTAGAGCATTTGATTTTACCTGTTTTGGTGCTCGTTTTATCACATTTGGCGTTATTTTTAAGGATTGCTAGAAATTTTATCAATGAAAGTTTTTCTCAAATTTTTATTCAAAATTTATATGCTAGAGCTTTGAGGGAAAAAGATATTTATTTTTTAGTTTTGAAATATTCTTTAAGTCCTATTGTGGCTTATTTTGGGGGAAGTGCTTTAAGTTTTATGATGGGAACTTATGTGGTAGAAAGTGTCTTTGCTTACGAGGGGCTTGGGTCTTTACTTTTTAAAAGTATTATTTTTAAAGATTATCCTGTTGTGCTTGCGCTTATATTTTTTAGTGTTTTGCTTGCAGCATTTTTTACATTTTTAAGTGATATTGTAGCTAGGATTTTAAATCCTAGATTAAGAAGGCTTGATTTTGTTTAAATTTCTTATCATACTTGCGCCTTTAATTTTTTTGTTTTTATGCGCCTTGTTCGCACCTTTTTTGACTCCTTTTGATATTTTAAGCACTCATTTAGAAAATTTGCATCAAGCTCCTAATTTTACTTATATTTTAGGGACTGATTTTTTAGGCAGGGATTTGTTTTCTCGTTTGCTTTTTGCTTTGAGAAATTCTTTGATTATAGGTGTTGGTGGATCTTTATTGTCTATTATTTTTGCTTTGTGTTATTTGTTTTTAGCACGATGTTTTTTTTATATTTTTTGGATGCGTATTTTAGAGTTTTTTTTAGCCTTGCCTGCTTTTTTACTTATGATGTTTTTTCAAAGCATGATAACTTCTGATGTGTTTTTGATGATTTTTTTAATCGCTTTAATTCATTGGTGTTTCATAGCAAGAATTATAGAAAGTGAATTAAAAAGACTTGAAAATTTAGATTTTTACAAAGCAAATATAGTGCTTGGAAGAACTAAATTTAGAGCTTTTTTTAAAGATTTAATACCCGCTTTAAAAACACTGATTTTTACACTTTTTATATTTAATATTGTTCATGCTATAGCCACAGAAGCTACTTTGAGTTTTTTTGGACTGGGCTTAGGATTTGAAATTCCAACTTTAGGTACTCTTTTGAGTGAGTCTTCAAAAGCAGTTTTTATAGGTGCTTGGTGGATGATACTTTTTCCACTTTTAAGCTTGCTTTTGTTGTTTTTACCTCTTTTATGGTTGGGTAATTTTTTACAAAAAATTTGGGGTATAAGATCTTGAAGGTAAGAAATTTAAATATCAGTTTGAAGAATAATTTATTGCTTAAGGATATTAATTTAGATATAAAAACAGGCAAAACTTTAATGATACTAGGACAAAGTGGAGTGGGTAAAAGCTTGTTAGGAAAAGCTTTGGTAAGACTTTTAGATTCTAATTTCACAATAAGTTTTGATGAATTAAGTTTTCATAATTCTTGTATTTTTAATTTTAACAAAGAAGAACTTAGAGATTTTCGTTCTAAGGTGGCACTTGTTTTACAAGATGCAGAGCTTAGTCTTTATCCTTATTTGGATATCGGAAATTTATGTCATCTTGTTTTAAAAACTCATACAAAATTAAAACAAAAAGAAAGAAAAGATTACGCTTTTTCTTATTTTAAAAAATTAGGATTTGAAAATCTTGATCGTTTATGGCATTCTTATGCTAATGAATTAAGTTTGGGTATGGCAAGAAGGGTGAGCCTAGCTTTAGCATTATTAAATCAACCCCAAATTTTAATTTGTGATGAAATCACAGCTTCTTTGGATAAAGAAAACGCTTCTAAGATCATATCGATTTTAGAAGAATTAAAAAATACTACAGCCTTAGTTTGCATCACTCATGATTTAAATTTGGTAAATTCTTTAGCAGATGAAATTCTTATGCTAGAAAAAAATAGTTCAAATTTATATAGTTTAGATGAGTTTTTAAGGTATTATAATGCTTAAAGTTTGTAATTTAAGTAAGTTTTATGAGCTTAAAAAGCATTGGTATTTAAAAAAAGAAAGACATATTGTTTTTGATAATATCAATTTTTCTTTAAATGAAAATGACAATTTAATGATTTTAGGTAAAAGTGGTGCAGGTAAAAGTACATTAGCTAGAATTCTTTGTTTTTTAGAAGATCCAAGCGAGGGTGAGATATGGTATGAAAATCTTAACTTACACAAGCTTGATAAAAACAAACAGAGACTTTTAAGAAAGCAAATTCAGTATTGCTTTCAAGATCACAAAATGACTTTAAACCCTTATAAAAAAATCAAAAATCTTATACAAGATGGTTTGGAAAATTTTAATTTACAAAAGAATGATGACTTGATTTTAGAATTTTTTGATTTTTTTAGTCTAAAAAAACAAATTTTAGAACAAAAACCCTATGAATTAAGCGGAGGAGAAGCCACGCGTGTAGGTCTTATCCGTGCTTTGGTTTTAAATCCTAAATTGTTGATTTTAGATGAAATTACTTCAGCGCTTGATATTAAAACTTCTAAAGAAATTTTAACTTTTTTATATGACTATCAGCAAAAAAATAATATTTCTTATATATTTATAACCCATCAAAGTGATCTTTTTTATAAATTTAATCATAAAAAATTAAAACTTTAAAAAAATATTTTTTAATATAAGTTTCAATATAGAAAGTTTAGAGTAAAATAAAGAAAAGTGTAAATTTAATTTTTGTTGTGGAGTGATTAAAGTGCTTTAAAAAAGGAGAATAAATGTCTCATATAGATGCTTCGCATCCTTATTTTGGTATTTTTTTAATGCTAGTACTTGCTAGTGTTATTTTTTTTGGACTGGTTTTTTTAGCTTCAAAAATTGGTAATAATTTTGCCGCAAAAAATCGCAAAAAATTAGGACTTGGAATTTATGAATGTGGTCCTATTCCTGTTAAACAAGCTAACAAGATTAACTCTCAATTTTTCATCATCGCCTTAATCTTCATACTTTTGGATATAGAAGTTGTGTTTTTATTTCCTTGGGCTTTGATTTTTAAAGATTTAGGTTGGTTTGGGCTTTTAGAAGTTTTTGTTTTTATCGTACTTTTAGGAGTTGGATTTTTATATGCTTATAAAAAAGGAGCGTTTGCATGGCAGAGCATCAAGTAAATTATGCAAGTGGTTTGCCCGTCGTTTTAACTAGCGTTGATAAACTAGTTCAATGGGGTAGGAGTAATTCTTTATGGGCTTTATCTTATGGACTTGCCTGTTGTGCGATTGAGATGATGGCGGCTGGGGGTTCAAGATATGATTTTGATAGATTTGGAACGATTTTTAGAGCTTCGCCACGTCATAGCGAAGTGATGATTATCGCAGGAACTTTATGTAAAAAACACGCTGAATTTACAAGAAGACTTTATGATCAAATGCCTGATCCTAAATGGGTGATTTCTATGGGAAGTTGTGCCAATACAGGTGGTATGTTTAATACTTATTCTACTGTTCAAGGAGTGGATAGAATTATACCTGTAGATATTTATGTACCAGGCTGTGCTCCACGCCCCGAAAGTTTTCAGTTTGCTTTGATGATTTTGCAAAAAAAGATTCGCAAAGAAAAAGCAAGTCGCAAGATCGCACCTAAAAGGTTGGTATGATGAGAAAGTATAGCGATAAAAAAAATGCTCAAACTCAAAATTACTATAAAGATAGATTTTATCACGCACCACACACTGTAAAATCTGATGTTAATGAAAGTGTTTTTAAAGATGATTTTGAAGTTTTAAAAACTCAAGTAGAAATTTTAAATTCCTTTATAGAGCTTGATTTTTGGGTAATAGAAATTAAAAAAGAAGACAATGTTAAAACCTTGCAAATGCTTAAAACTTTAGGGTATTTAAGTTTTACAGAGGCAAGTGCTATTGATTTTATAGCAGATAGAAATGGTTTTGAAGTGTTTTATCAGCTTTTAAATTTAGAAAAAAAATTAAGAGTGAGAATAAAAACTTTTGTAGGTGTAAAAGAGCGTTTGCAAAGCGTGGCTCATGTTTTTAAAGGGGCAAATTGGAGTGAGAGAGAAATTTATGACATGTTTGGAATTTTCATCATAAATCATCCCAATTTAAAACGCATTTTAATGCCTGATGATTGGTTTGGACATCCGCTTTTAAAAACTTATCCTTTAAAGGGTGATGAGTTTGCAAGATGGTATGAGATTGATAAAATTTTTGGTAAAGAATATCGTGAAGTAGTGGGTGAAGAACAAAGAGATTCTGGTTTTGTTGATGATAAAGATACGCTAAATTTTGCAAGACTTTATCATGAAGTGTCAAAAGGTGGTCAAAAGAAGGAAATTTCCTTTAAACAAGAATATCAAGAAGATGAAGGCGTAGCTTTTGTAAAAAAAGTAAAACGTGATGAAGCAAAAATTTTAGAGAAAAGGCGTTAAAATGCAAATTCCTAGCAAGTTAAAACCTTATTATGAAAATATAACTTTTGAGCAAGAAGACTCAAAAATGATTATCAATTTAGGCCCTCAACACCCTTCAGCACATGGAAATTTACGTCTTATTTTAGAACTTGATGGAGAGCAAGTTGTAAAAGCACGTCCTTGTATAGGTTATATGCATCGTGGTATGGAAAAAATGGCTGAAAATATGATTTATCAAGAATTTATTCCTACTACTGATAGAATGGATTATATCGCCGCTTCAGCGAATAATTATGCTTATTGTGCAGCGGTTGAAAAGCTTTGTGGTTTAGAGATTCCACGCCGTGCAGCAGTCATACGCATGATACTTTTAGAATTAAACCGTATCGCATCGCATTTACTTTGGCTTGCCACTCATGCGCTTGATATTGGTGCGATGAGTGTGTTTTTATACTGCTTTAGAGAACGTGAATATGTTTTGGATTTGATAGAAAAGTATTGCGGCGCAAGGCTTACGCATTCTTCTATGAGAATAGGCGGGGTTATGCTTGATTTACCTGAGAATTATTTAGAAGAAATGCTTGCATTTTGTGACAAATTTCCAAATGATCTAAAAGATTATGAAGATCTTTTAGATGATAATAGAATTTGGCGTTTAAGAACTGAAAATGTAGGTGTGGTTACCAAAGAACAAGCCTTAAATTGGGGTTGTACGGGTGTGATGTTAAGAGGAAGTGGTATAAAATACGATATACGCAAAGAAGAGCCTTATTTGCTTTATAATGAAGTCGAATTTGGTGTGCCTTATGCTACACAAGGGGATTCTTATGCAAGATATAAAGTTTATATGCAAGAATTTCGTGAAAGTTTGAAAATCCTTAGGCAATGTGCCACGCTTTATAAAGATACTCCACCTGAAATTTTAGCTACGCATCCTGAGTATGTAAGTGCTTCAAAGGAACAAATTTTAACGCAGAATTATTCCTTAATGCAGCATTTTGTTTTAATCACTCAAGGTTTAAAACCTCCTAAAGGCGAAGTTTATGTGCCTACCGAAAGTCCAAAAGGTGAGCTTGGCTTTTTTATCCATAGTGATGGTACAGGAAGACCTTATCGTTTAAAGGCTAGAACGCCTAGTTATTGGCATTGTGCGTTTTTTGAAGAAATGCTTGTAGGTACTTATTTGGCTGATGTTGTAGCCATTATGGGTAATGTAAATATAGTTTTAGGTGAGATAGATCGATGAGAAGAGTAGATTTAAGAAAAAGCAAAGAGCTTTTTGAAGATTTAGCACAAATCATAAAAGAAGCAAAACAAGGTGAGGTTTTAGTGGTGCTTTTTGAAATCGGCGATTTTTCTCCTGTTGAAAAAAGTTTTTCTTTTGTAAAAGAACAAGGTTGCGAGCTTTTAAATTCTTTGAAATTTAATCAAGTGGATTGGACTATTGTTATAAAAAAGGAGAGGGTATGATTTATGATAATGCTCTTTGTTTTTTAGATATGCCAAGCCTTAAAAACAAAAATTTATGTGAAAAAATAGGTGTAAATAGTATTAATATTTCTTGTTTGGAAGATAAAAATTTAAAAGCTAAATTTTACAAATGCGAAATTGCAAGTTTGAGTTTTGTTTTAGCCTTGCTTTGTAAATTAAGCGATGAAGGACAATTTAGCGATTTAGATGAGGGATATTTAAGTGCTGAATCTTGCTTTGGAGAGGAAGAAGCAGGTGAAGTGCTTGCTTTTTTAAAAGAGGCTAAGTATTTAATTATAGATAAAAATATCCATTTTTATAAAGATAGCGAAAATATCAAATATTTTTTGAATTTCTTAAGCGTAAAATATGAATTAAAGATTTTAGATAGCGATGAAGAAGAATGCGATTTTAAAAAGGCAAAATTAAACACCTTAAAAGAACTAGATAATTATGATGGTTTAGTGCTTTTTAGAGCAAATTTGCAAGATAAAAATTTACATTGTTCAAAGCAATTTTTACAAATTGCAAAATGCAAAGATCAAAGTGAAGTTAAAATTTTGGCTAAAGATTTTAGTTTTAAAACCAAGCTTTGTTTAGATGAAAATTTACAAGGCACCATAGCTTTTTTAAATTATGAAAACAATGGTTTTGATTTTACTCCAATTCGCATAAAGGAAGCAAAATGACAGTTAAGATTAATGGTATAAATTGCGCCTTTGAAGAAGGCGAATATATTTTAAATATAGCAAGAAGAAATGATATTTTTATCCCAGCGATTTGCTATCTTTCAGGCTGTAGTCCTACTTTGGCTTGTCGTATGTGTATGGTTGAAGCTGATGGTAAAAAGGTATATTCTTGCAATACTAAAGCAAAAGAGGGTATGGTTGTAGAAAGTGATTTAAAAAATCTTTGGGATGAAAGAAATGAGATCATGCAAGCTTATTGTATCAATCATCCTTTAGAATGTGGAGTTTGCGATAAATCAGGCGAGTGTGAATTGCAAAATTTCACTCATAAAAGTCGTGTAAATGTTCAAAAACATTGGATTAAAGACACGCATAAACCGCATAAACATTGGGGAATGATTAATTACGATCCCGCACTTTGCATAGTATGTGAGCGTTGTATTACAGTTTGTAAGGATAAAATCGGCGAAAGTGCTTTAAAAACCGTTCCTCGTGGCGGAGATAGTGTGGATAATAGCTTTAAAGAGAGCATGGGAAAAGATGCTTATGCGATTTGGACTAAATTTCAAAAAAGTTTGATAGGTCCTGCAAATGGCGACACGCTTGATTGTTCATTTTGTGGGGAATGTACAAGCGTATGCCCAACAGGAGCTTTGATAGGTTCGAAATTTCAATACACTTCAAATATTTGGGAACTTAAAAGAATCCCTGCTTCAAATCCGCATTCAAGCGATTGTGAGTTGATGTATTATGATATTAAGCAAAGTGGTATTAGCAATCAAAAAGAAAAAATTTATCGTGTGAGTAATGATTTTGCCTTTGCGAGTTTAAATAAGGCTGCAAGATTTGCTTTTGATACGCAAAATGAGGCAGATAAAGATGAAAAAGCCTTTAAAGAACTTGTGGAGCTTTTTGAGAAAAATGAAATTAAAAACATTAAATTTAATAGTTTTATTACCAATGAAGAAGCTTTGATTTTACAAAATTTAAAAAAGAAATTTAATCTTTCTTTGATCAATGAAGAAGCTTTGAAATTTAAAGAATTTTTACAAGAATTTATCGCTAATTCTGGCGAGTTTTATAGTGCTAATACTCAAGATATAACAAAAAGTGATTTTTTGGTTGTGGCTGGAATGCTTTTAAGATATGATGCTCCAACACTTAGCTATAAAATCAATAATGCTTTAGTGATGAATAAAGGCTCAGGGCTTTATTTTCATCCTATGGAAGATATGGGTATAGCAAAATATTCTAAAAATTTTATTTCACACATTCATAAAAGTGGCGATGAAGAGCAAATTTTATATTTTTTACTTCAAAAATTTAGCCAAGATGAAGGTATTAAAACTCATTTAGCAGAGTTTTTTGTTAGTGAAAATAAAGAAATAGAAGAAAGTATCAACGAAGAAGTTGTAGAGCAAGTCATAGAAAAAGATGAAGAAGGCAATGAAATCCAAAAAGAAGTAAAAAAAGTCGTGCCTAAGAAAGTGAAAAAAATCATAGAAGTGCAACGCTCTATTTTTGCTAAAAATTTAGGCATAGATGAAGATAAATTAGAAGATTTATTGCTTAAAAAAGCAAATTTTACTCTTGTTATAGGGAGTGATTTTTATTTTCATAAAAATGCGAAAAAACTTGCTAAATTACTTGCTTTGATCCAAAATACCACTCCTTTTAAAGTCTTTTTAAATCCTACACATACCAATACCTTAGGTGTGGCCATGATTTGCGATTTGGATAAAAACACACAAGAAGGCAAGACTTTAGGTTATAATGAAAAAGGTGATTTTAGTTTTTCTTATGAAGAGCATGCAAATTTAGCTAGTGCGAGTTTAAATCAGCAAGAAGGAACTTTTTTAAATTACGATAAAAGAGTGGTGCCAACTAACGCTGCTTTAGAATTTAAGGGATATTTTTTAAATGATTTAGCTAATGCTTTAGGTTTTGATGAGGAATATACCATAAATTATACTAAGAGACTCCCTATAAATAAAGGTTTTTCTCCGATTGATTTTGATCATTTAGACAATTTTTATACCAATGCAGGCGATTGTAAAAGGGGATATGAGCTTAATTTAGAATGTTTTAAACAAGTTGCTAAAAAAGAATTCATCTCTCCAAATTTTGAAAATTTAAACCCAAAAGAAGATGAAATTTTGCTTTATAGTGCTAATCCTAGCTATCAATTTGGTAGATTTTCAAATCGTGCTAGTGCGATTAATGAGGTGATTTTTTTAGGTGTAAGTGAAAATTTAGCTAAAGAGAAAAATTTAAAAGATAAAGATCTTGTAAAACTTAAAATAAAAGATAAAGAATTAAGCCTTAGTGTGCGTGTGGATAAGGATATAAAAAATGGAGCTTTCTTACCGTATTTTGATGAAAAACTTGACACGCTAAGCTTTTTTGATGAAAGATTTGTTGTGGCGAATTTAGAAAAATTAGGAACAAACCATGAGTGATTTTGCTTTTTTTGCTTTAGAGGCTTTGATTAAATGTATTATTGTCATTGCAATATTTGCGAGTTTAGCAGGTCTTGCAACTTATGCTGAAAGAAAAGTTTTAGCTTATTTTCAAAGACGCATAGGGCCTGATATGGTAGGGCCTTTTGGGCTTATTCAACTTGTAGCTGATATGATAAAACTTTTTACTAAAGAAGATATAATCCCTTCAAATTCGCAAAAATTTATTTTTGCTATAGCACCTTTGATTTCTGCTATTTGTGCTTTTGTTTCTTTAGCGGCTATTCCTATGCTACCTGAATTTACTTTATTTGGAAGGGTGATTCAGCCTATAGTGGCAGATATCAATGTAGCTTTGCTTTTTGTCATCGGCACTTCAGGACTTTGCTTTTATGCGGTGTTTTTGGGTGGACTTGCAAGTAATAATAAATGGTCGATTTTAGGGGCTGCAAGAGGGCTTGTAGCGATTATTTCCTATGAAAGCGTAGGAGCTTTGGCTTTGATTGCTATTGTAATGCTTGTAGGTTCTTTTTCTTTGGTGGATATTAACAATTATCAAAGTGATGGATTTTTTTCTTGGCTTATTTTTAAACAGCCCTTGGCTTTTGTGCTTTTTATAATTGCTTTATTTATAGAGACCAATAGAACTCCGCTTTGTTTGACGGAAAATGATGCTGAAATTGTAGCGGGTTATGGAACGGAGTATTCGGGTTTAAGATGGGGTATGTTTTTTATAGGTGAATATGCTTCTATGATAGCTGGAGCTATTTTGGTAACTCTTTTGTTTTTAGGGGGTTTTAATAGCTTTTGGATTATTCCTGGTTGGATTATGATGATAGTAAAATCAAGTTTTATTTTCTTTTGGTATTTTTGGGCAAGAGCTGCTTTTCCGCAATTGCGTCCAGATCAAGTGATGAAAATGTGCTATTTGATCTTAATCCCTTTAGCGGTTTTAAACCTTTTAATCACTGCTTTGGCAGTTCTTTTATAGGAGTTTGATATGAAAAATTATTATTTAGTGGATGAGAAAAGAAAAACTCCTGTTAGCACTTGGGAGAAAATTTCACAAGCTTTGCGTAGAAGCGTTAAACTAGAGCTTTTTGTAGGGCTTTTTGTGATGATGAGAGAATTACTTAAGAGAAATAATAGCGCTACGATTAAATATCCTTTTGAAAAGGTAAAGCTTGACAATCGTTACCGTGCTGTTCATCGTTTGATGCGTTTTATAGAAAGCGAAAATGAAAGATGTATAGGTTGTGGGCTTTGCGAAAAAATTTGCATTAGCAATTGTATTAGAATGGAAACTTCTTTAGATGAAAATGGGCGTAAAAAAGTAGGAAATTATAGTATTAATTTAGGGCGTTGCATTTATTGTGGTTTTTGTGCTGAGGTTTGCCCTGAACTTGCTATAGTGCATGGAACAGAGTATGAAAATGCAGCTGAGCAAAGGTCTTATTTTGGCTATAAGCAAGATTTTTTAACTCCTATTGATAAGCTTAAAAATCAAGTTGAATTTGAAGGAGCGGGAAGCCTTAGAAAAGATGCTGATTTATTGGTGGTAAAAACACCAAATTATTACGATGTGATGCAAGAAAGAGCCTTAGAAAATCAAAATACACAAGAGCAAGGAGAAAATAAATGATAGAAAATTTGGCTTTTGTATTTTTTAGTGTAGTGGTTTTAGGCTTTTTTGGCATTGCGGTTTTAAGTAAAAATATGCTTTATTCTCTTTCGGCTTTAGCGGGTGGAATGGTGTTTTTATCGGGATTTTATTTTTTACTTGATGCAGAGTTTTTAGGCGTGATACAAATTATTGTTTATAGTGGAGCTGTGCTTGGACTTTATAGTTTCGCGATGATGTTTTTTGATGCTTCTAAAGAATTTAAAGAACAACTTAAAGCTAAAAAAAGTTTTTTTACTTTGGTAGTTTTAAGTGCAATTTTACTTTTGGCTATGCTTATAGGTTTTAAATACCAAAATATCAGCACGGATTTGCCTTTAAATGATCCTGCTTTGTTTGATTTTAATAAACAACTGGCTTTAGCGATTTTTTCAAAATATCTTTTAGCTTTTGAATTTATAGCTATTTTGCTTTTGATTGCTTTAGTTTGTGCTATCACTCTTACTCATAAAGAGCTTACAAAGGAAAAACAATGATAGAAAAGTATTTTTTTGTCGCTATTTTAATGTTTGTTATAGGGCTTGTAGGGATTTTAAAAAGACAAAATCTCATTATGCTTTTTATTTCGAGTGAAATTTTATTAAATAGTGCTAATTTAGCCTTGGTAGCAGCTTCTAAAATGCACAATGATTTAAATGGACAGGTTTTTGCACTTTTTATCATGGGTGTAGCGGCTTGTGAAGTAGCTGTTGGTGTAGCTTTGTGTGTGCTTTGGTATAGAAGAAAAGGCACTTTAGAGTTAAAAAGTTTAAAAGAAGTGGAGGCTTAGTATGCAAAATTTGGCTTTGATTTCTCTTTTTAGTCCTTTTATAGCTTTTTTGTTTGCAAGTTGTTTTGCTTTGAGTGAGAAAAAACAATTTGTAGGGATAATTTGCTCACTTCTAATAGCTTTGAGTGCTTTTTGTTCTTTGTATTTGCTTTTTTGCAATGAAGCTTTTAATGTGAGTTTGTTTGAATGGTTTGCTGGAGTAAATTTTGGCTTTGATATAGATGCCATTTCGCTTACTATGATGAGTGTTGTAGGTATTGTAGCTACTTGTGTGCATTTTTATAGTATTTTTTATATGGCTCATGATGAAGGTTTTAATAAATTTTTTGCTTATTTGGGGCTTTTTGTCTTTTCTATGCTTTTTTTAGTTATGAGTGATAATTTCTTAGGACTTTTCGTAGGTTGGGAAGGCGTTGGGCTTTGCTCTTGGTTGCTCATAGGTTTTTGGTATAAAAACGATACTTATTCTTTTGCAGCTAATGAAGCTTTTATTATGAATCGTATTGCGGATTTGGGTATGCTTTTAGGAATTTTTTGGCTTTATTTACAAGCAGGAACTTTAAAATATGATGAAGTTTTTTCCATGGCACAAAGCCTAGATCGCAACGCTTTGATCTTAATCGCAACTTGTTTATTTATAGGGGCTATGGGAAAATCTGCACAATTTCCTTTTCACACTTGGCTTGCTGATGCTATGGCAGGGCCAACTCCTGTTTCTGCATTAATCCATGCAGCAACCATGGTAACAGCGGGGGTTTATTTGGTAATTCGTGCTAGCACGCTTTATGATTTAGTTCCTGAGGTTTCTTATATTATTGCCTTACTTGGAGCTTTTGTAGCGATTTTTGCAGCCTCTATGGCTTTGGTGGCTAGGGATTTAAAACGCATTATTGCTTATTCTACCTTATCGCAACTTGGATATATGTTTGTGGCTGCAGGACTTGGGGCTTATGGTATAGCTTTATTTCACTTAGCTACACATGCTTTTTTTAAATCTTTACTTTTTTTAGGTGCTGGAAATGTAATGCATGCTATGAATGATAAATTAGACATTAAAAAAATGGGTGGACTTTTTAAACCTTTAAAATTTACAGCTATTTTGATGTGTATAGGATCTTTAGCTTTAGCAGGAATTTATCCTTTTGCAGGATTTTTCTCTAAAGATTTGATTTTAGGATATTCTTTCATTTCTTTTCACCATGGTATTTTTTTGGTGCTTTTAATCGCAGCTTTTTTAACAGCATTTTATAGCTTTAGACTTTTAATGTTGGTATTTTTTACCCCTGCAAGGCATGATGAACATCCACATGAAGCAAGTAAAATCGCACTTTTAGCTATGAGTCCTTTGATGGTTTTAGCTATTATTGCAGGATTTTTTGAACATAGTTTTTTTGAATATTTAAGCACAAAATTAGTTTTTATCGATGCGCAAAATCAAATTGTAATGATTTGTGCGAGTGTAGCAGCTATTTTGGGTGTAATTTTGGCTATTTTTGCTTATAAAAATTCTTGGTTTAAAGAAAATATTGAAGAAAATAAAATTCACAAACTTTTAAGTAATGATTATTTTATTCCTAGATTCTATCATCAATTTATTGTTTCAAAATATGAAAGCTTATGTGCGATTTTAAAACATTGTGATCTTTATATTTTTGATAGAATAGTTGAAAAAATTGCTTTTTATTCTCAAAATATTTCACAAAAAATGATTATGCCAAACAGCTTAAACTTAATGCTTAGATTTTTGGTGGCAGCTTTTGTGATTTTGTTGATTTTGGTATGGATGGTGTAAAATGCTAAATTATTTGATATTTTTTCCTTTAATTTCTGCTTTTGTGGTTTTGCTTTTAAATCGCGGAGGCGTTAAGGTTTTTAGCGTTGTTGTAAGTTTTATAATTTTGGCTTTAAATTTGGATATTTTTGCGGATTTTTTACAAGGGGCAAGCTTTGATTATAATCTCTCTTTTAAAATTTTGAAATTTTTTAGCTTTCATGTAGGAGTAGACAGTATCGCAATTATATTGATGCTTTTAAGTTCTTTGATGATATTTTTAAGCTTTTTATTTTTAAAGCTGGAACAAAAAGCACTTGTATCTTGTATATTCTTTTTAGAATTTTCCATTATGGGACTTTTTAGCGCAAAAGATGGTTTGTTATTTTATGTTTTTTGGGAATTTTCTCTTTTGCCTTTGCTTTATATTATGGGAGTTTATAGTAAAGATTTTAGAGCAGGGGTGAAATTTTTTATCTATGCTTTTGCGGGTTCAATTTTAATGCTTGTGGCATTGATTTATCAAGCTTATTTAAATTATCAACTTTTAAACATCTTCACTTTTGACTTAGAAATTTGGAAAAATAATGCCTCGGCAGTAAATTTCACAGAGCAACTTTTACTTTTTGGAGCATTTTTTATCGCTTTTGCTATCAAAGCTCCTTTATTTCCACTTCATACTTGGGCACCTAAGGTTTATGCAAATTCGCCTGTGCTTGTTTCTGTAATGCTTGTAGTTTTTAAAATGGCTCCTTTTGGATTTTTACTTTTTTGTTTACCACTTTTTCCAGATGCGAGTGTGTATTTTATGCCTTTAATTGTAGCTTTATGCATAGTGAGTATCGTTTATAATGCTTTAATTGCTTATAGAGCAGAAAATATTAAAGAATTGATCGCTTATAGTTCTATTTCACATCTTGGTGTGATGATTTTGGGAATTTTTTCTTTAAATGCTTTGGGTATTAGTGGTGCGGTTTTTTATATGTTTGCACACGGTATTGTAACAGGAACTTTATTTTTAATGGTTGAACTTTTATACCAAAGATATCATACCTATGATATTTCTTTTTACCATTCTTTGGCCAAAAAAGCACCTTTATTTTCAATTTTCTTTATGTTAATTTTACTCGCAAGCGTTTCTTTGCCTTTAACTGTTTCTTTTGTGGGAGAGTTTTTAATTCTTTTAGGTATAGCAAAGATTAATTTATTTTACGCTTTGTTGGCAGGTTTGGTGATTATTTTAGGAGCGATTTATATGTTCGCAGTATTTAGAAAAATATTTTTCATGCAAAAACAAAGCTTTATAGAGGGTTTTTCTTTACGTTTTAGAGAAATAGTAGCGCTTGTGTGCATTGTAGTAATGATTTTTGGACTAGGGCTTATGCCAAATATACTTTTAAAGCCGATACAAAAAGATGTGGATAATCTTATAAAAACAATGAATATTAGAGCTGTTGAGCAAAATACTTTAGATTTTTTATCTAAAATAGGAGAGGCAAATGTTAAATAATTTTTTAAATTTAGAACTTTTAAATATAAGCTTATCTTATCCATTTTTATTTTTAATTACAACTGCAATAGTTCTTTTGCTTTGCTCTGGTTTTTGGAAATTTCATCGATCGTTTTATATCGGTATAAGTTCTTTATCTTTAATTGTAAGTGCTTTTTTGATTTTAAATAATGCAAATGCTCAAGGTTTAGAAGCAAAAGCTTTTTTGGCTACTTTAAATAATGATATTGTTTCATTTTATGCTTCTTTGGTGATTTTGTGTTTTTCATTTTTATATCTTTTAATGCAAAAAGAAGAAAATCAGGGTGAATTTTATGCTTTATTTTTATTTGTGATTGCATCTTTGCTTTTGATGGTTTCAAGCTCAAATTTAGTACTTATTTTTATAGGACTTGAAAGTTCTTCTTTAGCACTTTATACTTTAATAGCAATGCGTGGAAGTAATAATGCTATTTCAAGTGCGATAAAATACTTTAGTGTAGCGGCTGTAGGAGCTGGGTTTTTTGTTATGGCTGTAGCTTTTATTTATTTAAAAACAGGAACTTTAGATTTATCTGCTAATTTAGCGTTAAAAAATGAGTTTCAAAAAGATCCCATGCTTTTGGGTGCTGGAGTGATGATTTTTGTTCTTTGTGCAATCAAGCTTTCTTTGGCACCTTTTCATTTTTGGCTTAAAGATGTGTATTATGCAGCACATACAAATTTGGTTGCTTTTATTTCAGTTGTGCCAAAAGTTGCCATGTTGGTTGTGGTTATTCGTTTGTTTGATTTTTTAAATAATACAGGTTTTGAATATATCATAATAGTTCTAGCGATTTTTTCTATGCTTATAGGTGCTTTTGCGGCTCTAAGTCAAAACAATATCAAAAAAATGTTTGCTTATAGTTCTGTAGTGCATTCTTCTTTGGTTTTGGTAGCTTGCATTCCTTTATTAAAAGAACAAAATTTTGATGGAATTTTGCTTGCTATTTTTGGATATTGGACTTTATTTGCTTTTGCAAATTATGCTGTATTTATGATTTTAGGCAATTATGAGAATAATTCTTATGAGAGTTTAAATGGGCTTTTGGTTAAAAAACCTTTAATTGCTTTTTGTTTAAGCATTAGTGTGCTTTCTTTAGCAGGTGTCCCGCCTTTTGGAGTATTTTGGGGTAAATTTATGATTTTAAATACAGTAATTTTAAATGGATATTGGTATTTGGCACTTTTTGTGGCTTTATCTTCTGTTATTATGCTTTATGCGTATTTAAAGATTTTAATTCATGCTTTATTTATGAAAAATGATAGGGTTTATAATATTAAGTTTAGTTTTATACAAAATTTTATTTTAGCTTTTTGTGTTTGTATAAGCACTTTTGCTATATTGTTAATGTTATAAGAGTTTTGCTATAATTATTTTATGAGAATATTATTTTTAATTTTATTAAGTTTTTTAAATGCTTTTGCTTTTGAGCTTGTTTTAAACACGGGTCGCGAAAATAATCAAGCTTTTGCAGTTTTACATGCGAGTAATGATTTAGAATTTACATGTCAAAAATTTATTACCGAATCAAAAGTTCATTTTGAATGTGATATTGTAGGTATGGTTGATAATAAATTAAAAGATCAGAGTTTTTCTGCTTTTGATTTAAAATTTATACAAGAAGCTCAAAAAATTAAAATGATCATTTTGCCAAAAATACAAGCAAGAATGTTTGACACTTCTCAAAATATTTATATAGATAAAGAACTTAGTTCATCAAGTTCGCATAAAAGTAAGGCTTTTACTTTTATTTTTGCACCAGAGCTAGCACCTATTAAAGACTATGATGGACTTGATTTTAATATCAATTTTCCACACGAGAGCTTGCCTTATGTTGGAGCTTTGGATTTAAATTCTGATCCTGTTATTATCCCTCAAAGTGCAGATATTAATACTTATTTACGCATCAAAAAAGAATACGATAAGGCTAATTATAGTCAGGTTGCTATTGATGCGCAAAATGCTATCAATAGATATCGTGGCAGTATTTTTACTAGTGAATTTATACTATATAAATTAAGAGCTCAAAATAAACTTTACACCCAAGATCCAAGCATGCGTGATCAACAAATTTTAGAAAAGATGATTGATGATGCTAAAAATTGGACGCGTACTTTTACAAGTGATAAAAATTTTTCAGAAGTTTTACATATAATGTTAAGAACTTATATCGCTTTAGCCCAGCGTGCTGATGTGGAATATACAATGTCGATTTTGGATAATGAACAACCTAATAATTATTTTACTCAGTTATCAAAACTTGATTATGCAGACTATATTTATAATTTAAATGAAAAAGAAAAAGCTGTAAATATTTATGAAAATACTTATTTTAATACAAAAAATTTAGATTTAGCTGCAAGAGCAGCTATGAGTTTGGCAAAGAATTTGCTTTCAAATGGGCAAGTAAATAAAGCTATAGAGTATATTAACACTATTTTAAAAGCCAATCCTGAATATTTTGGAAAAGATATTCCAAGATCCTTAGAACTTGCTAAATTATTTAATCAAAAAGGACAATTTGATATAAGTGCAAGTATTTATGAAGATGCCTTTGCTAAAATGTCCAAACTTGATCCAAGTTATGAAGAAACTTTAAAAGATTTAGCCTTAGTTTTATCACATACTAACAGATCTAGTGATGCTAAAAAATACCTTGATTTGTATATGGATGATTATTTAGATGGTAGGTATTTAGATGAAATCAAAAAAGCAAGTGATGAGGTATTCTTTGCTTTAGGTGATAATAATGCAAGCTTTTTGCATCAGCGTTATACAGATTTAATGAAGCAATATGCAAATAAAGATGAGAATATTGCAAATAAAGCTTTAGATGAAGATGTTGCACTTTATTATAAAGAGGGAAATTTTAGTGCGATTTTAGCTTATAAAGATCTTATAGAAAGTAAAAAAATTCCAAATGCTACTCAATTTTTAGAGAAAGCAGCTGTTAATGATTTAAAAAATGCGATAAAAGCTGATAATTGTATCAATGCTGCAAATATTTTTATGCGTTTTAGCGCTTATGATATAGGTCAGAAAATTGATAATAAAAAACAAATGTTAGCTTGTCTTATCAGAACTTCTAATGTTGAACAAGCACTTGATTATATAAATAAAAATTATAGCGAAGATTCTATATTTTATGGTCTTCAAAAAGCATCTATTCTTTTTGATAATAAACAATATCCTCAGGTGATTAAAATTTCTAAAGATATAGCTAATTCTAGAATTTTAAAAAGCGATGATGAGAATTTTAAGGCTTATTATTTGCAATTTTTGTCTTTGTTGCGTTTAAATGACTACAATCAAGCCATTAAAATTTTGCAAATTTTAGAAAGTTTTCCAATGAATTTTAGTATGGTAGAAGTCTATGATGCTTTACTTTCTTATGCTAATGATCATAATATGCAAACAACTATTTTAACTTACGCACCTAAGGCCATTGACTATCAAAATTTTAAAGGTATAAATCTTTTTAGTCCTAATTTAGAATTTATGTATCTTGATGCTTTGGCTAAAATCAATAAAAATGAAGAAAGTTTAGCTGTTTTAACAGATTTGCTTAAATTAAAACTTTCAGATGAAGATAGAGCAAGAGCTTTATATATCCAAGCTTTAACTTATGAAAGAATGCAAAATATACAAGCTGAAAAAGAAAGTTTAAAACAATGTCTTGAAATCAAAAGTGTTTCAAATTGGCAGAATTTATGTAAGAGTAAAAATCAAATTTTAAATCAATAAGTAAATTTAGAGATAACTAGCTTTTTAGCTAGTTATCTAAGGTTAAAACCTCTTCTTCTTAACATCTTCTAAGATATTATTAGCTATATCACTTACTGTACTAGAAATAATAGCTGATTCATTAGCAATTTCAACATTATCTTTAGTAGTTTGATCAATTTGTGCTACGCTATCATTGATTTGAGTAATACCTGCAGTTTGTTCTTTAATACTTTCTGCCATATCATTGATAGATTGAACAAGTAAATTAGTATTAGCTTCTATTTCAGATAAAGACTTTTGAGTTCTCTCAGCTAG
>NZ_MJWW01000034.1:0-3183 GCF_001762445.1 Campylobacter sp. BCW_6877
AGGATGAAATTTTTAACAAGTAGGAGAGTAAACTAATTAAACTAAGTATGATCTTTTATAAGATTACCAAAGATAATTAAACTGAGCAAATCCTGTATGGGTATTGCCATCTTTATCAAACATTCCATTATAGTTTAAACTAAAATAGAAAGCTTCATTAACAGGAACGATAAAAGAAGTGCTTACAAATTTTTGTATTCTTGGTAAATCAAACTCATCACTTACTTTTATATTTCCAAATCTAGCCTCAGCTTCTACTTTAGGATTGATATTAAACTTAGCTCCAAGTTCTACTGAAGTTTTTAAATTAGGCAACCAATCTCTAAACCAAGTAAAGCTTGTTTTAGTAGAGAAAAGATTTAAATAGTTTGCATAGGTTCTTTCTCCACCTTTAACTGTTGCTTGTCCTATAGTATCTTTCATAGAAAAAGCTTCAGTATAACCTCCTTCATAAGCAAGACCTATTTCAGGGGAGAATATATCTTTATTAGAAATAAAATTCATACCTAAGGCTGTATTGACTCCATAAGCATAAGAATTAGGTTCAGCTTTAGCTTCATTATTTCCTATTTTTTTAGTTAAATCATTTTTAATCAAAGCAGCTTTACCTTGAGCTTTGATATAAACTTCTTGACCTTTTTCTGTAGTAAATAAGGTATTAAAATATTTTAAACCTGCATAATAGGTTCTATTATTAATATCAAAATAAGTTGAACCCATTTTTGTATCTTCATAACCTGCATACACACCATATATTCCACTGTCTTTTAAAGTAGAATAACCTATAATGGTTCCTTTAGTGTGTCCTTTACTTTCTTCATTTAAAGAAAGTTCAACATTCTGTGAAGAAGCATAAGGAAGGATGAATAAAGAATGTTCTTTATTAGAACCATAGCTTCCATTATTTAAATCACTCTTTATATAATCACTTGCATCTGCATATAAATTACCCTTTTCAGACATAGCAATGCTTTGAGACTTACTTGAAGAAGCTAAAGCAAAAGTTTGCATAGAATTACCCATAACATTATCTATAAAGGTTGATCTTCTTGTAGTAGTAGAGATTAAAGATCTAAAGGTTGCACCTGATATGGAGGCATTAAGATTAAAATCTGTAGTAAGCTTTCCTGTTATTGGATCAAAGCTTAAAGATATTTCTCCACTACCATTGGTTCCTATATTGCCAATATTGTTTTGATTAACACCTGAGATGATATCATTTATATTATCAAGTTGTCCTAGATCGAGATTGCCCTCATCTATAGTAATTTTATCAGCACTTACATTTCCATTTCCACTTCCACCTACAACTATAGTGTCTAATTTACCCGTATCTTTATCTGTAGTAACAAGCCAATCTTTAATTCCAACACTACCACTACCATTGTTAGTTACTGTATTACCATGATCATCTTTACCTACTGAGCCTTGGTTGGAAATAACTAAATCAGCATTACCATTATTTGTAATACCTCCACCTATAGTAGCACCTTCTCCATTAGAAATTTCAAGTTTATTATCACTATTGTTAGTGATAGAACCACTTATACCTGTATCAGAAGTAGAGGTGTTAGTGATGGAATCAAGTTTACTATCTTTATCTACAGTAATTGAACCAGAAATAGCTCCATTACCCTCATTGGTAATGGAATCAATACTACTACCACCACTTACTTGAACACTTCCTGAGATACTTCCATTACCTTGATTAACAAGACCACCTTCTACCTTAGCTCCACCTTCTATCTTGATATCGCTACCTATAGAAGCATCACCTGTATTGATTATATTTCCTTCAAGTTTAGTGTTTTCTCCACTAACTGTAATGCCACCTGTTATACTTCCTGAGCCAGAATTAGATATGGCTTGACCTGAAGAAGAAGTTACAGTAGCTCCATCTTTTATTGTCATAGATCCTGTTATTTTTCCACCATCATTAGATATACCAGCACCACTTCCACCTTCTACTCTAGAACCTTTTCCAGATAAAATCATTTCTCCGCTTAAAGAAGCTGCATTATCTAATCTTATGCCATTAATATTACCTTTAATAACACCACCATTTTTAAGTTCTATTTTTTGACTGCTTGATCCAGTTTCTAAAACAATTCCATTGATGTCGCCATAAATTCCACTTACTGTACCATCTTTTTTTGAGCTTGCTCCATCTATGTATAAATCCCCTAGAGTTTGCCATTGGGCTATTGCTATTCCAGCATCTTTTCCATAAACTACGCCTCCATCTTTTATGGTAAGTGTTCCAAATTTACCCCAAGTTACAACTATGCCAGAATAATTTGATTGTATAGTTCCTGTGTTGATGATATTTTCTATAGTGCCACCACTTTCTAGTTTTATGCCGGCATTGGCATCATAACTACCGTTAGATATTATAGTTCCAGAATTAACAAGGGTTTTTATGTTGCCACCTGCTACAAATATACCAGAAGAGCTACCACTGATAGTTCCATTATTATTAAAACTATTTATAGTTCCTCCAGATAAGCTTACACCTTGTTGTCCACTGATTAGACCGTTGTTGCTAAAGCTTTGTATATTAGTATTCTTTCCTTCGAAAAAAACTCCATCATCATTTGATTTAATAGTCCCACTATTATCAAATTTATCTATATTAAGAGTTCCTGAGTTACCTCCCCAAACTCCCATATAGACATTTCCATTGATTTGGTTTTTATTTTCAAAGGTATTAACAGTAATGGTTCCATTAAAATTGTTATCATGTTCTACAGCTACCTTACCGTTAATAGTTCCATTATTGGTAAGATTAGTAAGTGTAAGAGTGTTGTTACCACTAGCATGAGCATAGATAATTTTATTGTTGTTATTCTCATTGCCTAAAGTTCCACCTGCTTCAATTATTATGGTATGTGGACCTTGATCGGTAATGTTGATTTGATTGCTTATTGAGCCACTTACAGTTGTATTAACTCTAGCTTCAGGAGTATAAACACTTGCTGATCTAGCTTTAGTATTTTTATGAACTTCATCATAAGTTTTTATTTCAGAATTTAATGTAGCATTAGCACAACTCGCTAAGAAAGAAATAGTAGCTAAAGATAAAACTATCTTTTTAGAATTTAAACAGGATTCTTTAATCCCCCCCCCATGGACACCTTACTTGAAATAATATTTTTACTCAAATATTTTTCTCCTTCCTTATTT
>NZ_MJWW01000035.1:0-160139 GCF_001762445.1 Campylobacter sp. BCW_6877
AAGATTGGCTTGTTACTACAGATAAAGATACGGGTAAATTAGACACTATAGTTGTAGGTGGAAGTGGAAATGGAAATGTAAGTGCTGATAAAATTACTATAGATGAGGGCAATCTCGATCTAGGACAACTTGATAATATAAATGATATCATCTCAGGTGTTAATCAAAACAATATTGGCAATATAGGAACCAATGGTAGTGGAGAAATATCTTTAAGCTTTGATCCAATAACAGGAAAGCTTACTACAGATTTTAATCTTAATGCCTCCATATCAGGTGCAACCTTTAGATCTTTAATCTCTACTACTACAAGAAGATCAACCTTTATAGATAATGTTATGGGTAATTCTATGCAAACTTTTGCTTTAGCTTCTTCAAGTAAGTCTCAAAGCATTGCTATGTCTGAAAAGGGTAATTTATATGCAGATGCAAGTGATTATATAAAGAGTGATTTAAATAATGGAAGCTATGGTTCTAATAAAGAACATTCTTTATTCATCCTTCCTTATGCTTCTTCACAGAATGTTGAACTTTCTTTAAATGAAGAAAGTAAAGGACACACTAAAGGAACCATTATAGGTTATTCTACTTTAAAAGACAGTGGAATATATGGTGTGTATGCAGGTTATGAAGATACAAAAATGGGTTCAACTTATTTTGATATTAATAATAGAACCTATTATGCAGGTTTAAAATATTTTAATACCTTATTTACTACAGAAAAAGGTCAAGAAGTTTATATCAAAGCTCAAGGTAAAGCTGCTTTGATTAAAAATGATTTAACTAAAAAAATAGGAAATAATGAAGCTAAAGCTGAACCTAATTCTTATGCTTATGGAGTCAATACAGCCTTAGGTATGAATTTTATTTCTAATAAAGATATATTCTCCCCTGAAATAGGTCTTGCTTATGAAGGAGGTTATACTGAAGCTTTTTCTATGAAAGATACTATAGGACAAGCAACAGTTAAAGGTGGAGAAAGAACCTATGCAAACTATTTAAATCTTTTCTCTACTAAAACAAGCTTTACTTGGTTTAGAGATTGGTTGCCTAATTTAAAAACTTCAGTAGAACTTGGAGCTAAGTTTAATATCAATCCTAAAGTAGAAGCTGAGGCTAGATTTGGAAATATAAAAGTAAGTGATGAGTTTGATTTACCAAGAATACAAAAATTTGTAAGCACTTCTTTTATCGTTCCTGTTAATGAAGCTTTCTATTTTAGTTTAAACTATAATGGAATGTTTGATAAAGATGGCAATACCCATACAGGATTTGCTCAGTTTAATTATCTTTGGTAATCTTATAAAAGATCATACTTAGTTTAATTAGTTTACTCTCCTACTTGTTAAAAATTTCATCCTGATAATTTTAAAATTATTAGGATGGATGTTTTTAAGGTTGTTAAACTCTTTTTAGATTGCAATCATTCTTTTAAAGTATTTTAAAAACTCAGCTAAGATTAACAATAAATCATTTTAAATCATTTTAAGACGATTAAAAAGAAGTGAAGAGGATTGAAGATTAATACATTTGGTTGCGAAGGGGAGATTTGAACTCCCGACCTTCGGGTTATGAGCCCGACGAGCTAACCACTGCTCTACTTCGCGGCATATAAGATATTTGAAATATAAAATAAGAAGTGGATGGGGTAAAGGGATTCGAACCCCTGAATGACAGGACCAAAACCTGTTGCCTTACCGCTTGGCGATACCCCAATAAATATTTTTTAAAAGTGTAATTATAGTGAATTTTAATTTATTTGTCAAGCAATTTAAGTTATAATTTTAAAAATTTTAAGGAAATAAAGATGAAATTTGTTAACGTAGAACAAGCGATTAGGGATTTACAAGCAGGGAAAATGCTTGTAATGGTAGATGCAGAAGATAGAGAAAATGAAGGCGATTTAATCTTTCCTGCGCAATTTAGCACTCAAGAAAAAGTAAATTTCATGATAAAAGAAGCTCGCGGTGTGGTTTGCGTAGCTTTAGATGAAACTTTGGCAAAAAAATTTGAACTTCCTTTAATGGTGCCTAAAAATACTTCAAACCACGAAACCGCTTTTACCATAACCGTAGATGCAAAAGATGCTACAACGGGAGTTAGTGCTTATGAAAGAAATATGACTATACAAATTTTTGCTGATGATAATGCTAAAGCGAGTGATTTTGTAAGACCAGGACATATCAATCCTTTAATCGCAAAAAAAGGCGGAGTTTTAGAACGCACAGGTCATACAGAAGGCACGGTTGATCTTTGTAAATTAGCAGGATTAAAAGGTGCTTGTGTGATTTGTGAAATCGTAAAAGATAATGGAGATATGGCAAGAAGAGAAGATCTAGAATTTTTTTGCCAAAAGCATGATTTAAACATGATAGCCGTAAGTGATCTTATAGAATATCGCCTAAAACATGAAAGCCTTATTAAGCTTGAAGAAAAAAGTCAAAGTGTTTTAGCAGGCTTTAAAGCAGAAAAATTTATCTTTAGCGATCATAATCAAACCCAACATATAGCTTTTTGCTTTAAAGATATAAAAAAATGTGAAAATGTTAAATTTCATATCAGTGGTAGTGATTTTGATCTTTTAACTTCAGATAAATTTTCAAAACTTTTAGAGCAAATCAAATTTCTTAGTGAAAATGGCGGCGTCATAGTTTTCATGCAAGGAGAAAAATCCAGTACTATTCAATACAAAAACTATGGCATAGGAGCACAGATTTTAAGATATTTTGGTATAGAAGAAATTAAACTTTTATCTCAAAGTTGTGATAAAGACTATATAGGCTTAGAAGGTTTTGGTTTAAATCTTAAAGCTTGTAATTTTAACTAAAAAGGAAAAAAATGACTTTAAAAGAACAAATTTTAAACGATATCAAAGAGGCAATGAAACAAAAAGATGATTTTAAAAGAGATAGTTTAAGAACTTTAAATGCAGCTTTTAAGCAAATAGAAGTGGATGAAAGAATAGAATTAGATAATGAAAGAATTTATAAAATTATTGCAAGTGAAATCAAAAAACGTAAAGACGCAATCGAACTTTATCTTAAGGCAAATCGTGAAGATTTAGCACAAAAAGAACAAAATGAAATAAGTATTTTTGAAATTTATCTGCCTAAACAACTAAGTGATGAGGAGTTAACTTTAGCCTTAAAACAACTTATAGAAGAATTGGGCGTAAGTTCACTAAAAGAACAAGGTTTGGTGATGAAAGAAGCTAAAATAAAATTAGGTGCGAGTGTTGATGGTAAAAGACTTAATTTAGCACTTAAAGAGCTTTTACAATAATTTTTTGGAGTGTTATTATGAAAGAGTTAAGCGGTTCAGCAATGATTTGCGAGGCTTTAAAAGAAGAAAATGTTAAAATTGTTTTTGGCTATCCTGGAGGCGCTGCGCTTAATATTTATGATGAAATTTACAATCAAAAGTATTTTAAACATATTTTAGTGCGTCATGAACAAGCGGCTTTGCATGCTGCTGATGCTTACGCAAGAATGAGCGGAGAAGTGGGCGTAGCTATAGTTACAAGCGGACCAGGTTTTACAAATACTATTACAGGCCTAGCTACGGCTTATAGTGATTCTATCCCTTTAATATTGATTTCAGGGCAGGTGGCAAATTCTCTTATTGGTACAGATGCTTTTCAAGAAATTGATGCAGTAGGTATTTCAAGACCTTGTGTAAAGCATAATTATTTAGTTACTTGCATAGAAGAGTTTCCACGCATTTTAAAAGAGGCTTTTTATATAGCAAGAAGTGGTAGACCCGGGCCTGTGCATATAGATGTGCCAAAAGATGTAAGTGCAACTTTGGGACTTTGGGGATATCCTAAAGAAATTTCTATGAAAACTTATAAGCCTGTTTATAAGGGTAACTCAAAGCAAATTAAAAAATTTGCAGAGCTTTTAAAAGAAGCAAAAAGACCTTTATTTTACTTGGGTGGAGGTTGTATCAGTTCTAATGCAAGTGAGCAAATCAGAGAGCTTGTAAAATTTACAAAAATTCCAGCAGTTGAAACCTTGATGGCGCTTGGAACTTTAAGAAGTGATGATGTTTTTAATCTCAAAATGGCAGGCATGCATGGAAGCTATGCTGCTAATATGGCTTTAAGTGAGTGTGATTTGCTTGTGAGTGTAGGAGCGAGATTTGATGATAGGATTACAGGAAAAACAAGTGAATTTGCCAAACATGCGACTATAGTTCATGTTGATATTGATCCTAGTTCTATTTCAAAGATTATCAATGCGCATTATCCTATAGTAGGAGATATTAAAGAAGTTCTTAAAGAGCTTTTAGAAGAGCTTAAAAAGGAAAATTTCAACACAACTTTTAAAGAATGGCACGAAACTTTAAAGCGTTATAATGAACTTTATCCACTTTCTTATGAAGATAGCAATGAAGTTTTAAAACCGCAATGGGTGATTGAAGAATGTGCGAAGATGGCTCCTGATGCAAGGATTATTACCGATGTGGGTCAGCATCAAATGTGGGTAGCACAGTTTTATCCTTTTAATTATCCAAGACAGCTTGCAACAAGTGGAGGGCAAGGAACTATGGGATATTCTTTACCTGCTGCTTTGGGTGCAAAGCTTGCTGTGGATGAAGAAGTGGTGATTAATTTCGTAGGTGATGGATCGGTTTTAATGAATATCCAAGAGCTTATGACTGCTCGTGAGTATGGTATAAAAACTATAAATATTATTTTAAATAATGCCTTTTTAGGTATGGTAAGACAATGGCAAAGTATGTTTTATAAAGAGCATTTTTCACAAACAGATTTAAGCACTCAGCCTGATTTTATCAAAATTGCTCAAGGCTTTGGTTGCGAAGGTTATGAAATTTCAAGCAAAGAAGAATTCATTCAAGCTTTTAACCAAGCTTTAAAAAGTGATAAAACCTCTCTTTTAAATGTAAAAATTGATCGCTTTGAAGATGTTTTACCTATGGTGCCTGCAGGAAGTGCGATTTATAATATGATTTTACCAAAGGCAAAGGATAGACAATGAGAAGGGTTTTATCGGTAATTGTTTTAAATGAGCATGGGGTTTTATCTCGTATAGTAGGACTTTTTTCAGGAAGAGGTTATAATATTGACTCGCTCACAGTAGCACCTTTGGAAAATAAAGAATTTTCGCGTATTAATATAGTCACTTCAGGAAATGAAAGAACTTTTGAGCAGATAGTCAAACAACTTCATAAGCTTATTCCTACTTATAAAGTGATAGAAAGTGAAGAATTTATTGACAAAGAAATGGCTTTGGTGAAAATTCCTTTAAATGAAAATTTAGGTGGACTTGATGCCGTTTTGAAAGCTTATAATGGTACTATTGCAAATAGTAATGAGAATTTTTTGTTTTTAATGGTTGCTGATGATGCAAATCGCATTGATAATTTTTTAAAAACAATTAAAAAATACAATCCTAGTGATATAGTTCGCAGTGGATCTGTTTTGATGGAGATTAAATGAAATTAAGTGAAATAGCAGAATTTTTAAGCTTAGAGTATAAAGGTGAGGATATAGAAATCAGTGCTTTAAATTCTTTATTGAAAGCAAATTTTACAGAGCTTACTTATTGTGATGGTGAGAAAAATACCAAAGATATACCTCACACAGGAGCTGCTGCTATTTTAGTATCTAAAGAATATGAAAATTTAGTACCTAAGGACACTAAAGCTTTGATTACTCAAAATCCACATTTGAATTTTGCTTTTTTAAGCAAGCTTTTTGCTAAGCCTTTGATAAGCACAGCTAAAGAAAAAGTGCAAAATATCGCAAAAAGCGCAAGAATTATGCCTAATGTCTATATAGGTGATAATGTAAATATAGGTGATAATGTAATCATTATGGCAGGAGCTTATATAGGCGATAATGTCAGCATTGGTGATGAGAGTATTATCCATCCTAATGTAGTGATTTATAATGACACTAAAATAGGTAAAAAATGTCATTTGCTTGCCAATTGTGTAATAGGAAGCGATGGTTTTGGTTATGCGCACAATAAAAACGGCGAACATTATAAAATTTATCATAATGGCAATGTGATTTTAGAAGATTTTGTAGAAGTGGGGGCTTGTACAACTATAGATAGAGCAGTTTTTGATAGTACTATTATCAAAGCAGGCACTAAGGTAGACAATCTAGTTCAAATCGGACATAATTGCAATATAGGTCAAAATTGTATCATTGTAGCACAAACTGGAATTTCAGGTTCAAGTGAGTTAGGACGCAATGTTATTATGGGTGGTCAAAGTGCAACGAGTGGACATTTAAAAATAGGCGATTTTAGTACTATAGCTGCAAGAGGCGGTGTGAGTAAAAATTTAGAAGGCGGGCGCGTTTATGGTGGTTTTCCTATCATGCTTCAAAAAGATTGGCTAAAACTTCAAGCTAAAATAGCAATAAATTTTAAAGAAAAATCACAAGATTAGCATCGCATCGCCATAAGAGTAAAAGCGATATTTTTCTTTTATGGCAAGTTCATAAAGTTTTAAACACTGTTCTCTACCGATAAAAGCTGAAACTAGCATGATAAGAGTAGATTTTGGTAAATGAAAATTGGTCAAAAGATGATTTTGTCTTATAGGTGGATTTTGCGGGTGTAAAAAAAGATCACAAGAACCATTTTTTGTTTTAGTTCTTGCGTAATATTCTATAGTTCTTGTTACCGTTGTTCCTACGCCTAAAATAGCTTGTTTTGAATCTATAATTTCACATGCTTGCTGCGGAATATTAAAAAATTCGCTATGCATTTTATGCTCTTGTATATTTTCACATTCTACGCTTTTAAAGGTTCCAGCTCCTACATGTAAGGTTAAATGATAAATTTCGTGTTTTTTTCTTAAATTTTCAAGCATAGTCTCACTAAAATGTAAACTTGCAGTTGGAGCAGCTACCGCGCCTAAATTTTTTGCAAAGATACTTTGATAATCTTTCAAATCACTTTTTTCATCCTCCCTTTTAATATAAGGAGGCAAGGGTATATGTCCTATCTTGTCAAGCAGGTTGTAAAGATTTGAGGTGTCTAAGGTTTTATCATTTTGAAAAAATTGAACTTTTCGAAGACCATCATCTAAAAGTTCTACAACGCGCGCTTTTAAATCCTCTTTAAAATATAAGATTTCATCTTTTTTAACACGCCCTTTAATTTGAGCTAGAAAAAGTGGATTGTGAGAATTTAAAAAAGGTTGATGCAAGAAAAGCTCTATTTTCCCCCCGCTTGCTTTATTGCCATAAATTCTTGCTTTAATAACTTTAGTATCATTGAAAAAAATCGCGCAGTTGGGTAAAAAGTCTTGTAAATTTTTAAAAGTAGTGTGAAAAATTTCTTTGTTTTTGCGATCAAAAACCAAAAGCCTAGCATCTTCTTTCGGATTTGTAGGATAGTTGGCTATGAGTTCGTTAGCTAGAGTGTAATCATAGCTTGAAAGAAGTAAGTCTTTATTCATCGCTTTCTTTATCTTTTGGGGCAGGATTTACCTTTTGAACAATTAAAATAGAAAGTCCATAAAGTCCACAAAGTGGTCCTGCCATTAAAAATTGAGATAAAACATCAGGTGGAGTCATAAAGGCTGAAAAAACAAAAATAACTAAAACAGCTATGCGAAAATGGCGTTTTAAAAAACTATCATCTATAAGCCCGATTTTAGCAAAGAAAAAGGCAATTACAGGCATTTCAAAAGCTAAACCAAAAGCCACAACAACTTTTGTAAAGAAATCTACATAAGTTCCTATGGTAATCACAGGATTAAAATCTTCATTTAAACCAAAATTAATCAAAAATTTAAAAGCCAAAGGCACTACAACAAAATAGCAAAAACAAGCCCCTAAGGCGAACATAATGCTTGCAAAGCTAACAAAAGGCACCACAAGGCGTTTTTCATTATCGTAAAGTCCCGGAGCTACAAATTTCCAAAATTGCCAAAAAATTACAGGTAAAGAAAAGATAAAGGCCGCAAAAAAACTAACTTTCATTGCAGTAAATAAGGCTTCTTGTACTTCAATTACATTCACATGTTTGGCTACTTCGGGCAAAACAGCTATAAGTGGAGCTTTTAGAATATCTAAGATATAGCTTCGTAGAGCAAAACATACAATAAACATAACTACAATGCAAGCAACGCTTATAAAAAGGCGTTTTCTAAGTTCTATTAAATGAGGTCTTAATTCTTCAAACATTTATTTTTCCGTTTTATCTTGTGTTTCTAATTTGCTAAGATTTGGTTTTTCTTCTGTATTTAAATTTTGTCCGCTAAGGTTATTTTTTGTGTTATCATCTCTGCTATCAAAGGTTAAATCCACCTTTGTTTTATCTAAAATATCTCTTTTAAGGTCATCAAATTCTTCAAAACTGAGTTTTTTGCGTATGTTTTCATTAGTGCTTGAAAATTCATCTTTGTATTTCTTAGCTTCTTCTTTTAAGTCATTGATGCGTATTTCTTTTTCTATGCTTGATTTTGCATCATCTATGTTGCGTTTTACAGCTTTTAGAATTTTTGCTATTTGTACTATAGCTTCTGGAAGTTTATCAGGCCCTAAGACTAAAATCGCTACAACTAAAATAACTATAATTTCACCAAAACTCATTAATCGTTACTCTTTGATTTGATATTTTAAATAAATATTTTACTTAAAAAACTTAAATTTAAGATGAGAGATATAAAGCAAGCTCATCGCTAATGAGAAAATTAGGATTAAAATATCTTTTATTTTTGTAAAAAAGTTTTTTTTCTTTTAATAATATATTTATTTTGTCTTTTTGCCATTGATTGAGTTTTGTTTCATCAATCCCTACTATACTTCTAAGTCCTAAAAATAGGTGTTCTAAATTCAAGTCTTTAGAACTTAGCTGCTCTATAGATCTAAAAGTGGGATTTTCTATGTAATTTTTTAAATTTTTTGCTGTATAAAAACGCTTGTTTTCATAAAATCCTACCGCACTTAATCCACAAGCTAGGTAGTTTTTTCCTTGCCAATAAGCAAGATTATGTTTGCAAATTTGGGCTTTGGTTTTTGAAAAATTACTGATTTCATATTGAAAAAAGTCAAGTTCTAGGAGTTGTTTGATGAAAAATTTCATTAAATTAGGAGCATTTTTTTTGAAATGTTCTTTTTTGGCAAAGGCTGTGTTTGATTCTATGGTTAAATTATAAGCACTAAGGTGTGTGATTAAAGCCTTGATTTGTTTTAAGTGTAAGAGTTCAAATTCAAGCATTTTTTTATTGTCTAATTTTGTATCATAAATAAGATCTAAATTGATATTTTTAAAACCTATTTTATTTGCGTTTTCTAATGCTTTGATAATCATTTCTTGATTGTGAATTCTTCCAAGAAAGTGAAGTTTTTTAGGATGAAAACTTTGAGCTCCAAAAGAAATGCGATTAACTCCTATATTTTTCATATTTTTAAGCCAATTTAATGTTGCTGAGTTGGGATTAGCTTCGCATGAAATTTCTACATTTTTATCTAGTAAGGGATATAAAATTTTAAAAATATCTTCATAATTATACGCATTAACACAACTTGGTGTTCCTCCGCCTATGAATAAGGTTTTAATTTGATTTGATTGAATGTTAAATTGTTTTAATTGAAAAATAATATCTTCTTTTAAAGCCTTAAAATAGGCTTTTTCATAATCATTTTTTTTCAAACTTGTAAAAGCACAATAATTACATTTGCTTTCACAAAATGGAATATGGATATAAAAATGCATAAAAACCCTAAAATATTTTATTAAATTTTTTTAATGTATTTTAATAAAAATTTGATTTGATTTAGGTTAAAATTATTTCCTTTAAATTAAGGAAAAATATTGTGGAAAACGAGAAAAATTATAGACCAAATGTTGCAGCTGTTATTTTGTCAAGTTCTTATCCTTTTGAGTGTAAGATTTTTATAGCTAGAAGAAGTGATATGGATAATATTTGGCAATTTCCACAAGGAGGTATTGATAAAGGTGAAAGTGTCAAAAACGCTTTATTTAGAGAACTAAAAGAAGAAATAGGCACCGATGAGGTTGAAATCATTGCTGAGTATCCAGAATGGTTGAGTTATGATTTTCCAAGTAAAATTGTTAAAAAAATGTATCCTTATGATGGACAGATTCAAAAATATTTTTTAGTGCGTTTAAAGCACAGTGCTACAATCAATATCAATACCAAGCATCCTGAATTTGATGATTATCAATTTGTGAGTGTTAAACAAATTTTTGAAATGATTAATCATTTTAAAAAAAATATTTATGTTAAAGTGATCAAATATTTTGAAGAGAAAGGTTATATCTAAAATGCTTATAGTTCAAAAATATGGTGGAACAAGCGTTGGAACACTTGAGCGTATCGAAGCAGTAGCCAATAGGGTTATCCAAAGTGCGCAACAGGGTAATCAACTTGTTGTTGTAGTATCTGCAATGAGTGGGGTGACAAATACTCTTATCGAGCAAGCTGAATATTTTAGTAAAACCCCTAATGGTAAAGATATGGATATGCTTTTAAGCAGTGGAGAGCGTGTAACAAGCGCTTTACTTTCTATTGCTTTAAATGAAAAGGGTTATCCTGCTATATCATTTTCTGGGAGAAAAGCGGGAATTATTACAGATAGTGTTTTTACAAAGGCAAGAATTCATCATATTGATACAAAAGCGATAAAATCAGAACTTCAAAATGGTAAAATAGTCGTTATAGCAGGTTTTCAAGGTGTAGATGATGAAGGTAATGTAACTACTTTAGGGCGTGGTGGAAGCGATTTAAGTGCTGTGGCAGTAGCTGGTGCCTTAAATGCGGATTTGTGTGAAATTTATACCGATGTTGATGGGGTTTATACAACAGATCCAAGAATTGAACCAAAGGCAAAGAAATTGGATAAAATTTCTTATGAAGAAATGCTTGAACTTGCAAGTTTGGGTGCAAAAGTTTTGCAAAATCGCTCTGTAGAGCTTGCAAAAAAATT
This sequence comes from Campylobacter sp. BCW_6877, assembly GCF_001762445.1. Classification (NCBI taxonomy): domain Bacteria; kingdom Pseudomonadati; phylum Campylobacterota; class Epsilonproteobacteria; order Campylobacterales; family Campylobacteraceae; genus Campylobacter; species Campylobacter sp. BCW_6877. The sequence goes on from NZ_MJWW01000035.1 coordinate 10,940, forward strand.
AAATGTTAACTTAGTAACTAGAAGTAGTTTTAACAATAACGAAGGAACAATGATAACAAAGGAAGATGGAATGGAACAAGCTTTAGTAAGTGGTATTGCTTTGGATAAAAATCAAGCAAGAGTGACTTTAAGAAATGTAGAAGATAAGCCTGGAATCGCAGCTGAAATTTTTTCTGTTTTAGCAAATGAAAATATTAATGTAGATATGATTATACAAAATGTTGGAGTTGATGGCGCTACAAATTTGGGTTTTACGGTTCCTCAAAATGAACTTGAATTAGTCAAAAATGCTATGCAAAAAATTTTAAGCTCAAAAACAACTATAGAAAGTGATAGTGCTGTAGTAAAAGTTTCTATAGTCGGCGTAGGCATGAAATCACATTCAGGAGTGGCAAGTAAAGCTTTTAAAGCTTTAGCTGATGAGGGGATTAATATCGGTATGATTTCTACTAGCGAAATTAAAATTTCGATGATAGTTCATGAAAAATACGGAGAACTTGCAGTTAGAGCACTACATGAGTGCTATGGACTTGATAAATAAATGAGTGATTTTTTAAGTTTTACTCTTGAAAATATCCGCAATGGCGGAGCTTTTATGGCATGGTTGGAGTCGCGTCGTTTAGAATGGGCTCCTTTGATGGCTGCAAGACTTAAATATCTTTTAGAAGGACGCACTTTTGTCTTAATGTGCGATGAGCAAAGATCTTGGTATGAAGAGTATTTTTTAAAAAATATAAATTCAAAAGCCGCTCGTCCTATGCTTCCTTTTGTGTCGTTAAATTCTTTATGCAAGAAGAAAGTACAAAGTTCAGAAGATATAGCTTTACTTAATGACTTGCTTGACATTTCTTTTCCTAATGGTTATGTGTATTTTTATATAGGAAGTGCTTCTGATAATAAATCTTTAATCGCTAAATCAAGAGATGATAGTTTATTGTGGCTTTTTGATGAGCAGTTACAAGATAGTTTTTATTTAAATTCTAAAGATAAAGACTTGGATATCAAGCTTATTAGTTTATATCAACTTTTTGATGTAAGTTTGGATGCAATATTATTTTCCAAGGTGCAATTAGGATAAATATTTTGTTTATTAGTAAGATTATTATCAGTGAAGATTTTTTAGGTATTAAAGAAGAAATGATTAATAATTTTGGTATTAAAAAATTAAGATTTTTTATGCCACAAAATGAATTTTTACTTGATGATGCAAGAGCAGTTGAAAAAGAAAGCTATATTGCAGAAACCGAAGAAAAAATTATTGTTTTAATGGCGGATTCTTATAGGATAGAAGCACAAAATTTTTTACTTAAACTTCTTGAAGAACCTCCAAAAAATATTAAATTTCTTATTGTGGTACCTTCTAAAAATTTACTTTTACCTACTATAAAATCACGTCTTATTTGTGAAAAAAGAAAAGTTGAAAAGGAAGTTAAAAAACTTGATTTAGATCTTAAAAGAATGGATTTAAGAATGCTTTTTGATTTTTTGCAAAAAAATGAAAATTTGGATAAAAATGAACTTATGGATCAAATTGCATTACTTGCTAAAGAATGTGTGAAATATAAAGATTTTAACGCTGAAGAATTAGAGTTTTTTTATGAAAGCTATGAGCTTGCAAGATTAAATTCTAAAAGCGGGGTACTTTTGGCTACTCTTTTATTAAATTACTATACAAAGAAATAAAATGAAATTTTTTAAAATCAATCCAAATACCGATTTTAATTTACTTTGCTCTTTTATAAATCCTCATAAAATGGGACAAAAGATTATGAGTGAAAAAACAAAAATTCATTTTATTTTTATCAAAGATATTTCTACTCCTGCAGCAAATATTTTAAAACAAGATGCCTTAAGAGTAGGAGCTGAGCTCATTACCCATAAAGAAATAATTACCGCAAAAATCACTCATTCAAATGCACTTTTAATGGCAAGTAAAGAACAAATTCAAAAACTTATTGCTAAAGAAAAACTTCAAGATTTTGGACTTAAAAATTTGGCTCTTTTTTTGCAAAAAGATTTTTTAAAAACAAAAAAAGCTGAACTTATGGCAGTGATTAATGTTAATGAAGACAGTTTTAATGCAAAAAGTCGTGTGAGTGAAGAAGACTTTGAAAAAAGGCTTAATGACTTTCTTGCTTTAAGGCCTGAGTATATCGATATAGGTGCGGTTAGTTCAAGACCTGGGAGTGAGTATTGTGGCAAGGAAGAGGAATTTAAAAGACTAAAAAAAGTACTTGACTTAATTTATGAGAAAAATTATCATGAAAAAGCGATTTTTAGTTTAGATAGTTTTGATGAATATTGTCTAGAATATGCTTTAAATAAGGGTTTTAAACTTATAAATGATATTACAAGTTTAAGAAATCTTAATCTGGCTAAACTTGCAAGTAAATATGAGGCAAAATATTGCTTAATGCACATGCAAAACAATCCAAATAACATGCAAGATAATCCTTTTTATGAAGATTTACTCGATGAGATGACTTTGTTTTTTAAAGAAAAACTTGAACTTTTAGAAAGTTTTGGAGTAAAAGAAAGTATTTTAGATGTAGGTATTGGTTTTGGAAAGAGTGCGGAGCATAATATGATTTTAATCAAACACTTAGAACATTTTTTGCAATTTAATAAACCTTTACTTATAGGTGCGAGTCGCAAAAGTGTGATTAATGCGTATTTTCAAAGCGAGATTAAAGATCGTTTAGCAGGAACTTTGTATTTGCATTTAAAGGCTTTTGAAAATGGTGCTAGTATTATAAGAGTGCATGATTTATACGAGCACAAACAACTTTTTGCTTTAGCACAGGCAATGGATAATATAGGAGTTTAGATGAAAAAAGAAGAGTATTTAGAAAAAGTTGCTTTAGCAAATTTGTGGATGAGGGCATATTATGAAAAAGATGAACCCTTGGCTAGCGATGAAGAATACGATGCTTTAATCAGAGAATTAAGAGTTTTTGAAGAACAAAATAAAGATGAAATTTCAAAAGACTCTCCAACGCAAAAAATAGCTCCTACTATACAAAGCGAGTTTAAAAAAATAGCTCATTTAAAGCGTATGTGGTCGATGGAAGATGTTTTTGATGAGAGTGAGCTTAGGGCTTGGGCAAAACGTGCAAAATGTGAAAAAAACTTTTTTATAGAGCCTAAATTTGATGGAGCGAGTTTAAATTTGCTTTATGAAAATGGTAAATTAGTAAGCGGTGCCACTAGAGGTGATGGCGAAGTGGGCGAGGATATAACACTTAATGTTTTTGAGATAGAAAATATACCTAAAAATATAGCCTATAAAGAAAGGATAGAAATTCGTGGAGAAGTGGTGATTTTAAAAGATGATTTTGAGAAAATCAATGAAAAAAGAGCCCTTTTAAATCAAAGTTTATTTGCTAATCCACGCAATGCTGCAAGCGGGAGTTTAAGGCAGCTTGATACAAGCATCACTAAAGAAAGAAATTTGAAATTTTATCCTTGGGGAGTAGGGGAAAATACCTTAAATTTTACTAAACACAGCGAGGTGATGCAATTTATCAGAGAGCTTGGTTTTTTAAAGGATGATTTTGTAAGACTTTGCGCTAATTTAGATGAGGTTTTAAAAGCTTATGATGAGCTTTTAGCTTTAAGAGAAAAAAAGTCTATGATGATGGATGGAATGGTGGTAAGAGTTGATGATCTTGCGCTTTGTGAAGAATTAGGCTATACGGTAAAATTTCCAAAATTTATGGCAGCTTTTAAATTTCCTGCACTTGAAAAAACCACGCGTTTAATAGGGGTAAATTTACAAGTAGGAAGAAGTGGGGTGATCACTCCTGTGGCGGTTTTAGAGCCTGTAAATTTAGATGGGGTTGTAGTAAAATCAGCCACACTCCATAATTTTGATGAGATTGCAAGACTTGATGTTAAAATCAATGATTTTGTAAGCGTGATAAGAAGTGGCGATGTTATCCCTAAAATTACTAAGGTTTTTAAAGAGCGTAGAGAAGGTTTAGAGATGGAAATTTTACGCCCTAAACTTTGTCCTACTTGCCAAAGTGAGCTTTTAGATGAAGGAACTTTAATAAAATGTCAAAATATAGACTGTGAGGATAGACTTGTAAATTCTATCATTCATTTTGTTTCTAAAAAATGTCTTAATATCGACGGACTTGGAGAAAATATAGTAGAGCTTTTATACAAACACAAAAAAATCACTACACTTGAGAGTATTTTTCATTTAAAATTTAGTGATTTTGAAGGTTTGGAAGGCTTTAAAGAAAAGAAAATCAACAATCTTTTAAATGCTATAGAACAAGCAAGAGAATGTGAGCTTTTTCGTTTTATCACAGCTTTAGGGATAGATCATATTGGCGAGGTTGCGGCTAAAAAATTAAGCTTAAGTTTTGGTAAAGAGTGGCACAAGCAAAGCTTTGAAGCTTATGCCAATTTAGAAGGTTTTGGGGAGCAAATGGCTTTAAGTCTTTGCGAATTTACGCGTGTTAATCATACAAGAATTGATGAGTTTTACAGGCTTTTAAATTTGAAAATAGAAAAACTTGAAATTAAAAGCGATAGTGTGATTTTTGGTAAAACTTTTGTGATTACAGGAACTCTTTCACGACCAAGAGATGAGTTTAAGGCTTTAATAGAAAAGCTTGGAGGTAAGGTAAGTGGTTCGGTTTCTAAAAAGACTGACTATGTGCTTTTTGGAGAAGAGGCAGGTTCTAAGCTGAGTAAGGCTAAAGAGCTTGAAGTAAAATGTATAGATGAAAGTGCTTTTAATGAACTTGTTAAAGAATAGTTCTTATATTTTAACACTTTTAAGCCTTTTTGGATTTTTGCTAACTTGGCAAAGGAGTGCTTTTTCTCTGTTTTTTTTAATTCCTATTTTCTTAACACTTTTTTGGGAATTCTTTTTATTTTTAAAGCTTAGAAAAAATATTATAAAAGAAGCTACTTTGATTAAGGGAAGTTTGTTTTATCGTATTAGTATGGGGGATTTTTATCTTTATATTTTTAGTTTTTTCTTGGCGATTTTTGGACTTGTTTCTTTATTTTTAAATTTTTTAAATCTTGAAAAAATTGATTTAGTTTTTATATTTATAATTTTGCCTTTATTGATGATATTTTTAAAAAAAGAATTGCATTTGCAATTTGTAAATAATGCTTATAATGATTTTAGAATAGTTGTTATCGCTAGTTTTTTTACCGCTTTATTTTATGCATTTTATGGGCTTTTTTTTACTTACAATGAAATTTTAAATTTAGAACTTTTTTCTAGGAAAATCATTGCTTATAAGAGTGCTTCTTTTGTTTATTTTGATTTTTTATCTGAATTATTGTATTTTGTTTCAAATTTAAAATTTTTTATTTTTTCTTATTTTGGATATTTGGGATTTAGGGTTTTAAATTTTATTTTTGATTTTTTTAATTTTTTTATGTTTTGTTCTCTTTTGGCTTTTGTTTTTAATTTTGTTTTGAAAATAAAGATAAAAATAATTGTTTTATTTTTGTGTTTTATCATGGTTTTAGCAAGTTATTTTTTAAAAGAGCAAAGAAATAATGCCTTAAAATCTGAACAAGAACAAATACTTTTATGGATGAATAATTTTGATTTTTTAAAAGATCATAATTTAAGTTTAATTCAAAAAGAAAAAGATCTTTTTGAAAAAGATCTTAAAGATCTTAGAGAAATTTTTAAAAAAAATGCTTTTGAAATAGGCATTTGGTGGTTTTCTAAAGAAAAAGAAGACTTGGAAAAAAGAATAAATGAGAGTTTAAAATGAGATTTGATTTTTTTGTTTCAAAGCGTTTAAATATCAGTAGAAATAAAGCTTTAGAGCTTATAGAAAATGAAGAGGTTTTGCTTAATGGTAAAAGTTTTAAAGCTTCTTTTGATGTGAAAAATTTTTTAGAAAATTTAAAAAAAACGCAAGATTTAAATCCTGAAGATATACTTTTAGCCAATGAGTTAAAATTGGAACTTTTACGTGAAATTTATGTTTCAAGAGCAGCTTTGAAATTAAAAAATTTTTTAGAAGAAAATGATATTGAAATAAAACATAAAAATTGTCTTGATATAGGATCTAGTACGGGTGGTTTTGTACAAATTTTACTTGAAAATCAGGCTTTAAAAATCACTGCTCTTGATGTGGGTAGTAATCAACTCCATCCAAGTTTAAGAGCAAATGAAAAAATTATCTTGCATGAAAATACAGATCTTAGAGCCTTTAAAAGTGAAGAAAAATTTGAACTTGTTACTTGTGATGTGAGTTTTATTTCTCTTATTAATTTACTTTATTATATTGATAATTTAGCTTTAAAGGAAATTATTTTACTTTTTAAACCTCAGTTTGAAGTGGGAAAAAATATCAAAAGAGATAAAAAAGGTGTTTTAAAAGATAATAAGGCAATCTTAAAGGCAAGAATGGATTTTGAAAAAGTATGTGCTAAATTGGGTTGGCTTTTAAAAAATACGCAAAAATCAAGCATTAAAGGAAAGGAAGGTAATGTTGAATATTTTTACTACTATATCAAAAATTAATATTACTTCTTTAGCCATAGGTTGTTTTGATGGTATGCATTTAGGACATCTAAAACTTGTAAAATGTTTAGATGAGAATGGGGCTTTATTAGTTATTAATAAATTTAAGGGTCAATTTCTTTGTTCAAATCGTCAAAAAGAAGAAATTTCAGGAAAAAAAGTTATAGAAGTGGATTTTGAAAGTATAAAATCTTTAGATGGTAAAGATTTTTTAAGCTTTTTGAAAAAAGAATTTGTCAATTTGAAATTTATAGTGGTGGGATATGATTTTTCTTTTGGGAAAAATAGGGCTTATAATGCTAAAGATATTGAGTCTTTAAGTGGGATAAAAACTATAATAGTTGATGAATTTAGCATAGGCGGAGTAGGTGTTCATGCAAGTTTAATTAAGGATTTTTTATCAAAAGCAAATTTGCAAAAAGCAAAAGAATTTTTAGGAAGAGATTATAGTATCAAAGGGAAGATGATTAAAGGACAAGGTTTGGGCTCTAAAGAACTTTTTGCGACTATAAATTTAGATTGTGAAGGTTATTTTTTGCCTCAAAATGGTGTTTATGCTACTTTGTTAAAAAGTCAAAGAAAAATTTATAAAAGTGTGAGTTTTTTAGGTATAAGGTCAAGCGATGAAAATTTTGCCATAGAAAGTCATATTTTAGAAGAATTGGGTGAAAATTTCACACAAGGGGAGTTTTTCGAACTCGAGTTTATATCTTTTCTAAGAGAGAATCAAAAATTTCAAGATCTAAAAAAGCTTAAAAATCAAATTGCTAAAGACATAGAGCAAGCTAGAGAATTATTAAGGAAAAATGATGAAAGATGAACTTTTTAAACAAAGCCCTAAAAAACAATTTGAATTTGATAAAAGCGTGGCTAGTGTTTTTGATGATATGATCAATCGTTCTGTGCCATTTTATAGAGAAAATTTAGAACTTTGTGCTAATTTATTGGCTAAAATTTTATCTACAAACGCAAATATTTGTGATTTAGGCTGCTCAAGTGCTAATTTTTTGATTTTTTTGGCAAACTTAAGAAAGGATTTTAAACTTTTTGGTGTGGATAATTCTGCTTCTATGCTTGAAGTTGCAAAGTCAAAAACTAAAGCTTATGGACTTGATATAAGTTTTTTTGAAGCTAATTTATGCGAATTTGATTTTTTTACTTGCGATGTTTTTGTGGCAAATTATACCATGCAGTTTATTCGTCCTCCTAAAAGACAGGAATTGCTTGATAAAATTTATAAAAATTTAAATCCTAAAGGCATTTTGATTATGAGTGAAAAAATCCTTTATGAAGATGCTTTTTTGTCTAAAAATATCATAGAACTTTATGCAGACTACAAAGAAAAACAAGGCTATTCTAAATTTGAAATTGCAGCTAAAAGAGAAGCCTTAGAAAATGTTTTAATTCCTTATAGTCAAAAAGAAAATTTAAACATGCTAGAAAAGGCAGGTTTTAAGAAAATAGAAAGTATTTTTAAATGGGCAAATTTTGAAACTTTTATAGCTTTTAAGGATTAGAGATATTTTCATTTTCCCATTCATCTTTTGGAAAACCTACCTTATACGCATTAACACAATCTTGACTGATGATAGCTTTGTGCCTGCATTCTAAACTTCTTTTTTTTGCTTCTTCAGGGTGATTTTGATAATATTCTACACTTTTGGTTTGTTCGCATGCTGCAAAAAATATACCAATAAGGCTTAAAAAAAGAGTTATTTTCATGGTAATTTTTCCTGTGTTATATTAATATCATCACTAAAGATAGAACTTTGATGGTTTTCTGTTGTTTTGGAAGGATAAATTTCAGAAGGTGTTTCTGCTATGGGCGGCATTATAATACTTTCATTATTTTCTGAACTTTGGTTAATATCTTTTGTGATTTTTTCTTTTTTTAAATCATTTTGTTTTAAAGCTTCTAATATCTGATTATCAGATTTTTTTGGTGTGTTTGGACTGTATTTACTCTCTTCATTTGTTGGCTTAATACCAATTTCTAATGCATTAATACAATCTTCGCTAAGAGTTCCGCTTTCTTTGCATTCTTTTGCTTTTTCTTTTGCTTCGCTAGGATGATTTTTGTAGTAATTTTCTGTTTTGCTATCGCAAGCTGTTATATTAATAATTATTAAAATTGTAAGTAAAATACTTAGTCTTTGCATTTATCAATCTCCTAAAAATTTTTAGCATCTTAGCAAACTTGTATAAAGCAACGATAAATTATTTTTCTTCATTATAAGAAAAAATAGGTAAAGACCATTGATATTTGATAGCTAAAAGCCTTGCAATAACTCCTATAAAAAGAGTTAAAAGTGTGCAAACTAGAGCATTAAGCTCAAGCCACATTATTAGAGAATAATAGATTGCTCCTGCAATTATGGCAATTCCTGCATAAATTTCTTTTTGAAATACCAAAGGGATTCTCATACATAAAATATCTCTTAAAATTCCACCAAAAACACCCGTAATTACAGCAGCAGCAACGGCTATGATAAACCCATGATTTTGATCTATGGCTATTTGAGCTCCAAGTATGCTAAAAACAACAAGTCCTATAGCATCAAGAGTTAGAAATAAAGTTTCAAGTTTGGTTACTACACGTGGAATTTTTGTGGCTATAAGGGCGCAAAAACAGATTAAAATAATATATTCAGGATGTTTAACCCAAGTTAAAGGATAATGTCCTAAAAGCACATCTCGTATGCTTCCACCTCCAATTGCTGTTACGAGAGCAATAAAAATAACTCCAAAAAGGTCCATTTTATGGCGTCCTGCAGCTAAAGCCCCTGTCATTCCTTCTGCGGAAATACCTATGATATAAAGAGTGGTTATTGTAAGAGCATTTATCTCCATAATTTATACCTTAAAATTTATCACAATTTATTTGATACTGTTTAATATTTTCATCATTTACTTCGTGGTTTGGTACTTGATAGCATTCTTTAAATTTCGGAGTTTTAATAATTTTTACATAAAAACTTGGTATAGCAATACGGTTTTTAATGTATTGTGGTTCTTTATCGTAAAGTACTAAATTTAAAACTTCAATACTTTGAAATTTTAAAGCCAAATTTCTTTCTCTTTGTTCGATTTCATTCCAAATTATATTATTTATTTGCGCATTTTGTGGGGTAATATTACTCATTAAAAATACTGAATTTTGGGCAGCTTTACTAAAGCTAAAAGAAGCATTGGGTGCAGTGTGTCCTCGCGTGTAGCCGCTGTTTTTATAATCACTCCAAGTAGTGCGGTATTTTTTAGGAATATTTGTATCATCTTCAAAGCGAGGGCGTTTTTTAATTTGTTTATTTTTTAAATTTGAAGCTTCTACTTTATAAGCAACGGCTTTTGTACCTTTGAGTTTATAATCATAGCAATTTAGATAAAAAAACTTATCTAAGATTTGCGAGCAATTTATGTTGTTAAAATAAGAAGAAAAAACAGCACTAGGCTCGTAAGATTCTAAGGCGAAAATATTAAGAAATATAACGAGTAAAAAGATGAAAATTTTCATTTAAGTTCCTTATCTTTACTTTTGCAAAGATGATTTAAAAAACATTCTTTACATAAAGGTTTTTTAGCTTTACAGGTGTAGCGTCCAAAAAGAACCATGGCTTGATGAAGATAGTTAAGATTGTCTTTAAATATGCGTGTTAAATCTTCTTCTGTAGCTTCTGGAGTTTTTGCTTTGCTAAGTCCTAAGCGGTGAGAAACTCTAAAAACATGAGTATCTACAGCCATGAAATTTGCTCCGCACCATTCTATTAAAACTACATGAGCGGTTTTTTGTCCCACACCTGCTAAGGATTTTAATTTCTCTTCTTCAAGGGGAATTTCTCCGTCAAAATTTTCACAAACTGATTTTGCCATTTTTATAAGATTTTGTGCTTTATTATTAAAAAATGAACAAGTTTGTATGTAGGTTTTAAGGCTTGATAAATTTGCATTTGCAAGGGATTTGATATCAGGATAAGCTTTAAAAAGATCAGGAGTGATGATATTAACTCTTTTATCAGTGCATTGGGCTGAAAGCATCACGCAGACTAATAGTTCGTATAAATTTGAAAATTTAAGTTCTGTTACAGGTTTTTCAAAATGTTTTAAAAAAAGCTCTTTGATTTCTAAATTTCTTTTCATTTTTTAATTTTAGTTAATTAGCTTTAAACCAAGTTTAGATATAATCGATTTTATATACATTTTATTAAAAAGGAAACCCAATGAAAAAAATTTCTTTAGTTGCAGCAGCTTTGATTGCAGGTGTAGCTTTAAATGTAAATGCAGCTACAGTAGCCACTGTTAATGGCAAGAGCATTAGTGATACAGAAGTAAGTGAATTTTTTGCCCCTATGCTTAGAGGACAGGATTTTAAAACTTTGCCAGATAATCAAAAAAAAGCTCTTATTCAGCAGTATATTATGCAAGACTTAATTTTGCAAGATGCTAAAAAACAAAATTTAGAAAAAGATCCTTTATACACAAAAGAACTTGATCGTGCAAAAGATGCAATACTTGTTAATGTTTATCAAGAGAAAATTTTAAATACAATTAAAATTGATGCGGCTAAAGTTAAAGCTTTTTATGATCAAAATAAAGACAAATACGTAAAACCTGCGAGAGTGCAAGCAAAACATATCTTAGTAGCGACAGAAAAAGAAGCTAAGGATATTATTAACGAACTTAAAGGTTTAAAAGGTAAAGAACTAGATGCTAAATTTAGTGAGCTTGCTAAAGAGAAATCAATTGATCCAGGTTCAAAAAACCAAGGTGGTGAGCTTGGTTGGTTTGATCAATCAACTATGGTAAAGCCTTTTACAGATGCTGCTTTTGCACTTAAAAATGGTACTATTACTACAACTCCAATAAAAACGAATTTTGGCTATCATGTAATCTTAAAAGAAAATTCGCAGGCTAAAGGTCAAATCAAATTTGATGAAGTAAAACAAGGTATTGAAAACGGACTTAAATTTGAAGAATTTAAAAAAGTTATCAATCAAAAAGGCCAAGATCTTTTAAATAGTGCTAAAGTGGAATATAAATAATGGGTGTTTTAGACATTGTAAAAGCAGGGGTGATTAGCGGAGATGAGCTTAATAAAGTTTATGACTATGCTAAAGCAGAGGGTTTTGCTATCCCTGCTGTTAATGTTGTAGGAACTGATTCTATTAATGCAGTTTTAGAATCTGCAAAAAAAGTTAACTCTCCAGTTATTATCCAGTTTTCAAATGGTGGGGCAAAATTTTATGCAGGGAAAAATTGTCCTAATGGAGAAGTTTTAGGTGCAATTAGTGGGGCTAAACATGTACATTTACTTGCTAAAGCTTATGGTGTACCTGTGATTTTACACACTGATCATGCCGCAAGAAAACTTTTACCTTGGATTGATGGGCTTATTGAGGCAAATGCACAATATAAAAAAACCCATGGACAAGCTTTATTTAGTTCCCATATGCTTGATCTTAGCGAAGAAAGTTTAGAAGAAAATCTTAACACTTGTGAAGTCTATCTTCAAAAACTTGATGCTTTAGGTGTCGCACTTGAAATAGAACTAGGTTGTACAGGTGGCGAAGAAGATGGAGTGGATAATACAGGTATTGATAATTCTAAGCTTTATACCCAACCAGAAGATGTAGCACTTGCATATGAAAGACTTGGAAAAATTAGTGATAAATTTTCAATTGCGGCAAGCTTTGGAAATGTACATGGAGTTTACAAACCAGGAAATGTTAGCTTACAACCTGAAATTTTAAAAAATTCGCAAAAATTTGTCAAAGATAAATTTGCTTTAAAAAATGATAAGCCTATAAATTTTGTATTTCATGGTGGTAGCGGTAGCGAGCTAAAAGATATTAAAAATGCAGTAAGTTATGGCGTAATTAAGATGAATATTGACACAGATACCCAGTGGGCTTTTTGGGATGGGGTACGTGAATATGAACTTAAAAATAGGGCTTATTTGCAAGGACAAATTGGAAATCCAGAAGGTGATGACAAGCCAAATAAAAAATACTATGATCCGCGTGTTTGGTTAAGGAGTGGTGAAGAAAGCATGATAAAGCGTCTTGAAGTCGCTTTTGAAGATTTAAACTGTATAAACAAAAACTAAGCATTTTAAAGGCTTAGTTTTATTTTGTTTTAAAAATTTTTATCAAATTAAGTAGCAATCTTTAAAATAAAATTTTTATTGAGGTATTGGTTTCATGGAGATTAAATCAGATGAAATTTCAGAACTTGTTTTGCCTGAAGGCAAAGATGCAAGAGGTTCTTTGGTTTATTTTAAAATTATTTTTATTCCAGCTTTTCTTTATATTTTGATTTTATTAGGTTATTTTAATGTAATTGACTTTAAGGTTGAATTACATACGGTTATTATGACAGGTGTGATTTTTTTTACAGCATTGATTTTTGCTAGACATAGTGCTGAGTATGCGTATAGTATTTTTGAGCAACAAAAAGATGAATTTAAACAGGCTTTAAAAAGACATATTATGAGGCATTTTCTTGCCATAGGGAAAGACACGAAATCAAATGCCAATTTTGATGACTTTGCTTATACATATATTAAAGGTGCAAGAAATGAGAATTTTGCTAGTATAGGTTCGGCAATTTTTCCAATGATGGGAATTTTAGGAACTTTTATCAGCATAGCTTTTTCAATGCCAAATTTTAGTTCTAGTGATACAGCCGCTTTAGAACAAGAAATTGCAGATTTGTTAAGTGGAGTAGGAACTGCTTTTTATGTTTCAATTTATGGAATTTTTCTTGCATTATGGTGGATGTTTTTTGAAAAATATGGTAAAAGTAAAATAGATCGTTTACTAAATCGTCAAAAAAACGCTACAAGTGGATTTTTTTGGACAAAAGAAGAGCTTGATCAAAGATATTTAACTGAGAGTTTGCAACATTTTGAAAAAATTGGAGCAATTTTTAAACAAGTTAGCAATGATGATTTTTTTGCAGAGCTTGATCATGCTATTGATAGAAAATTTGGCATTTTTCAAGATATGCTAAATGTAGAAGAAAAAGCTATTAGATTAAGTAGTGAACACATCAAACAAACCATGGGTGAGCTTAGTAAAGCACAAAGAGATCAACGCGATCTTGGAAAGCTTTATAGTGAAATGTTAAATGGCATAGGTTTGCTCAATCAAAATTTGAAAGAAATCAATACAAGAATGTCAGAACAATATAATCGCTTGCTCGATATCAGTAGTGATAAAATTCATCATCTTGATAAGACGCTAAGTGCATTCGATGAAAAAGTAGAGCGTTTTGGCAAAAATTTTGAACTTTATGAAAAAGCAATGTTGGAAAGTCAAGAAAAGGTTTTTGAGGGATTTAAAGCAAGCTTGTTTGAAGGTATGCATAAATTTAAGGAAGTATATGAAGAAGAAAAAAGTATCGATGCTAAAATCAAAATGATGGATGAGCTTAAAAAAGAAATGAAAGCACTTGATGAAGAAACAAGTCAAATGATGAGTAAGCTTTCTGGGGATGGAAATCAAAATAAAGAAAATGAAACCAAACAAATAGAAGATTTTTCAGAGTCTAAGACTGAAGAAAATCAAGATGAAATTCAAGCAGAAATATCTAAGCAAGAAAGCAATGATGAGTTAAAAAATGAAGATAAAGAAAATAAATGAAAAATGAGTCAAAAGAAGATAGCAATTTTTGGATAGCTTATGCTGATTTAATGGCAGGATTGCTGTTTGTTTTTATTTTGCTAATAGGTGCTATTGTTGTAAAATATGTTTTAACTCAAAGTGATTTAAAAGAAATTAAAGACAATCTCAATAAACAAGAGGCACGCTTAGAGGAGAGCAAAGAAGAGCTTAGAAATAAAGAAGCTATAGTGTTTAAACTAAGTTCTGATTTAAACAATGCTTCTAGTGCTTTAAATCTTGCTAATTCTCAAAAAGCAGAATTAGAGGCTAATATTACAAATTACAAGCAGTTAAGTAAAGATTTGAACTCAACTTTAGATAATAAAGATAAGCAAATTTTGATTTTACTAGGTCAATTAGAGAAAAAAGATGAAGAGCTTAAAAATTTACAAGAAGATTTTCAAAAAGCTAAAGAAAAGGTGCAAAATCTTAGTTTGATTCGTGAAAATTTAAGCAAGGAATTACAAAGCAAACTTGATAATAATATCACTATAGATGAAAAGACAGGATCTATTGCTTTGCCTGCTGAAGTACTTTTTGATAAAGATTCTTATGTGTTAAAAAATGAGGCAAAGGCAAGTTTGAGAAAAATCTTAAGCGAATATTTTGATGCTATTCTTGAAGATCCAAAAATTTCTTCTAACATTGAAAATATCATTATTGAAGGACATACTGATAGTGATGGGTCTTATATTTATAATTTAGATTTGTCGCAAAAAAGAGCTTATGAGGTGATGAATTTTATCTATACTTTTTATAAGAGTGATAAGCTTCAAAAGCTTTTAATGGCAAGTGGACGTTCTTTTTCAGATCCTGTGTTTATTAACGGAGTTGAAGATAAGGATAAGAGTCGTCGCATAGAAATAAAATTTAGCATTAAAAATGATAATGCTTTAAAAGATGTAGAAAAATTCTTTGAATTTCATTAAAACAATTAGTCCTATACAAAAAATCAATTTTAACGGATTTGAATTTTATATTAAAAGAGATGATTTATTAGGGGAAATTAATGGAAATAAAGCTAGGAAACTTGCTTTTTATATCCATCAAAGATATCCTAAAAATCAATCTTTTGTAAGTTATGGAGGAAGCCAAAGTAATGCTTTGGCGGCATTAAGTATTTTTGCTAAACAAAGATCATGTAAGCTTGTTTTTGCTTGTGAAAAAATTTCTACTTTTCTCAAGAGTAATCCTTGTGGAAACTATGCCTTAGCTTTAGAAAATGGTGTTGATTTTGTAGAAAATATCCATTCTTTATCCTTAAAGCAATTTGCTTTGTCTTTGTGTAAAAAAGATGATATTTTTATAGAACAAGGTATAGCTAATTTAGAAGCTCAATATGGCTATATGGAACTTGCTCAGGAAATTCAAATGCAAAGTCAAAGTTTAAAGCTTGATTTTGATATTTTTTTACCTTCGGGTACAGGCACTTCGGCAGCTTTTTTGGCAAAGTATTCTAAATTTAAAGTATTTACTTGCGCTTGTGTAGGTGATATTAAATATCTTAAAAAACAAATTTTAACATTAGATCCAAGCTATGATTTTTCAAATTTAGAATTTTTAACAAGTGATAAAAAATATCACTTTGCTAAGCCGTATAAAGAATTTTATGAGCTTTATATGGATTTAAAGTTAAAGTGCAATATAGAATTTGACTTGTTGTATGATATTTTAGGATTAAGTATAGCATTAAAACAAGAGTGGAAAAAACCATTGCTTTATATACATCAAGGTGGAATTTTAGGAAATTCCACTATGTTAGAGAGATATAAATTTAAAAAATTAGTTTAAAATTCCATAGATAAAAATGATTAAAATAATCAAAGGTACTATATATTTTACATAATAAAACCAAATTCCAAACCATGGACTTTTAAGTGTATCGTTATTGCTAAGTTCTTTTAAACTTTCTTGTTTGCCTAAAATCCAACCTACATAAATGCAGCAAAAAAATGCAGTTAAAACAAACAAAATATTTCCACTAATGAAATCAAAACTATCAAAAATGTTTTTTCCTTTGATGATAACAATGTCACGCCAAGGCCCATAAGTTAAAATGCAAGGAAGATTGCCAAGTATGAAGATAAACCCTAGAGTTAGGTTAATAGAAAGATTTTTAGAATATTTAAATTTTTCTTCTAATACGCTAATAATAACTTGATAAATTGGCAAGCTTGTGGTTAAAGCTGCAATCAAGAGTAAGACAAAAAATAAAATGCACACAATGGTACCAAAATGGATATGAGAAAATGCTAT
This sequence comes from Campylobacter sp. BCW_6877, assembly GCF_001762445.1. Taxonomy (NCBI): domain Bacteria; kingdom Pseudomonadati; phylum Campylobacterota; class Epsilonproteobacteria; order Campylobacterales; family Campylobacteraceae; genus Campylobacter; species Campylobacter sp. BCW_6877. Next base: position 27,368 of record NZ_MJWW01000035.1, read on the forward strand.
AGGTAAAGTTTCAAAAACCAAAGAAGGCCCGCTATCTGGAGCAAGTCCCGCTGAGAAAAGTGCTGGAAAAATCATAAAACCAGCCAAAACAGCTATGATAGTATTTAAAACCCCTGTATAAATAGCGGTTTTTGCCATATTTTCATTTTTATTAAGATGAGATGAAAGTGTTATCATCACCCCAAAACCTAGGGATAAAGCAAAAAAAACTTGCCCTAAAACATCGATTAAAAGTTTTGGTGATAAAATTTTACTAAAATCAGGTTCAAGATAAAATTTAACTCCAGCTATAGCTCCATCAAGGGTTAAATTGCGTCCTACAACAATAATAAGACAGATAAATAATAAGGGCATTAAAAATTTTACAGATTTTTCTATACCATCTATAATGCCTCTTTTTAAAATAATGTAATTAATAATTACAAAAACAGTGGTAAAAATACCGACCCCCAAAGGATTGAAGGCTATCTTGTCGTTAAAAAACTGATGAGTAAATTCTTTGCTTACTACATTGGCAAGGCTAAAATTCCCTAGGGTTAATTCCCAAATATAAACTAAAACCCATCCTCCAAGTACCATGTAGTAAGCCATTATGCCAAAGCTTCCTAAAAGTCCCATGTATCCAATACTTTGCCATTTTTGTTTAAAAGCATCTACGCTATTTGTCATCGCTTTTCTGCCTATGACATTTTCAACTAAAATAACAGGAATGCCTATGATAATCATGGCTATACAAAAAACTAATACATAAGCGCCGCCACCATTTTCTCCTACAAGATAGGGAAAACGCCAAGTTGCTCCAAATCCTATGGTTGCTCCAGCAACTGTTAGAATATAAGTTAGTGTGCTACTCCATGTTTGTCTTTGCATGATTATCCTTTCAAAAAAGGATTATTTTATCTAAAAATAACTTTAAAAACTTATAAGCTATCCATATAGCTTGTATCGTAAGTATTTTTTAAGCGTTTGTGTATCGTTTCGTGCCAATTTTGAGATATGAGAGAGTTTAATTTTTCTAATTTATCTAATTAAATTTGGATTTTTCTTAAGAATTTGATGTGGGGAGTAAAAAAGTTGATTGAGTTTAAATATACTAAGTGAAGTAGATTTTTTTTCTAAAATTTTAATGTTTTCATACTTTCGTATTTGTTCAACTTGTAAAACTTTATAATACCATCCACTCAAGCCCATTTTAAAAATTTCATGTGTAAAATTTGAATTATTGTGAATTCTAGAAATTTTTACACAAGGTTTTCTAGGTTCGCTTACTTGCAGTTTTGCATTTGAAATTTGATGTATATCATCTATGCAAACATTTTGTTCATAAAGCCCATCGATGCTCAAATTTTCACTCATTGAGCCAAAATTTAGCTTTTTATTAAGAAATCTTTCTCATATAGGATAGTTTTGACAAGAGTTGGCAAAAATACCTTATGGTAGCCTCCGTGATGAATTTTATTAGCTATTTGATCATCTAAAATACCCAGAAAATCAATCTATGTTTTTTCTAGGTAAATATCTTTAATAAATGCGTTTTGGAAATTTTTATGGTTTTTTTAATTTTCCCTATTTGCAAACTTTGAATTTTCATGGTTCTAGTTTTTTTAATAAATCATCAGCACTGATAAAACCCGTGATTTTTAATTTTTCTTTTCCATTTTCAAAGAAAATTAAAACAGGTGGGCCAAAAACATTAAATTCTTTCATGGTTTTAATTTGTTCATTATTATTTTCGCTTACATCAACTTTGATAAGTTTGTAATTTTGCATTTTTTGTATGATTCTTTCATCGCTAAAGGTTAATTCATCTAAAAGTTTGCAATTTTCACACCAAGATGCAGTAAAATCAAGCATTATGGGCTTTGTATTTGTTTGTATTTCTTGCTTTAATTGTTCAAAATTACTGATATAATCATAGCTTAGAGCAGGTTTTGAGGTAGATGTAGTATTGAAATTTAAAGGATTTAAGAAATTTTTAACCCCAAAAATTCCCCCTAGGAAAATGCTTAGAGAATAAGCTAAAATAAGAATTAAAATACTTTTTTTAATTTTAGAAATTATCGTAAAACTTTTTTCAAAAATTCCCATAAAAACACTAAAAAATACACCTAAAATTCCATAGGCAATTAAAATGTAATTTTCTTCAATAATTCTAGAAAGTATCCAAATAGCCATAGCCAACATAACAAAAGCAAAGAAAATTTTTACTTTTTCCATCCAAAAACCAGGTTTAATAAAACCTAATCCTAAGCCTATGAAAAGCAAAGGTATACCCATGCCAAAACTCATGATAAAAAGCGCACTACCACCTAATAAAGCATTGCCTGTATTGGCTATATAAATTAAAGCACCTGCTAAAGGAGCTGCTACGCAAGGACCTACTATTAAAGCAGATAAAAATCCCATGATGGCTATACCTACAACTCCCTTCCCTTTTTCGCTTTTTTTATGTATAAAGGTTTGAAATCTTAATGGTAATTCGAAACGAAAAGCTCCAAACATAGCAAAAGCAAAAGCTATGAAAATTAGAGCAAAAAGAATTAAAATAATAGGTTTTTGTAAAATTCCTTGAATACTTGCTCCTAGAAAACTTGCTATAACTCCAGCAATAGCATAGGCTAAAGACGTGAAAAAAACATAGATAAAAGAGAGAAAAAAACTATGTTTTTTTGAAAATTTAGCATTACTTTTTGCTATGATAAGAGAAGATAAAATCGGAATCATAGGTAAAATACAAGGTGTTAAGGAGAGTAAAAGTCCATAGCCAAAAAAACTTAGCAAAATCCAAAAAAAGTTATCTGTTGCTAAAAAATTTGCTATAGAGCTTTCTTCAGATTCAATTTTAGTTTTTTTATCTGTTTTTTGAGCTTTGTAAGGTTTTGAAATTTCAAAAGTATCTTTTTTAGAAATGAGATCAAAGTACCAAGTTTGAGGGTTATAACACAAGCCTTGTTCAGAACAACCTTGAAATTCGAGTTTGATTAAATTTGTAGTATTTTTCGCAAAGCGTTCTAGTAGTAAATTTGGCAAAGCTAAATTTAATTTTTGATAATAAACATTTTCATTGCCTCTTGTAGAGCTTTGAGGTAGATTAATCAAAGAACTTATATCTTTTTCATTTATATATAATTTAAGTTTATTAGAATAAAGATAAATATCTTTTCCAAGTTCAATATCAATTGAGATAGAATTATTATAAGAGTTTGATTTTACATTAAAAGCTTCATTTAAAGACAATATAGAAGCAAAACATAAGCAAAAACTTAATAAAATAATACCAAAAATACGCATAAATTTCCTAAAAACTTATTTTTCCTTTATCTTTAGCTTCAATTATAATTTATTATGATAAATTTACTTTAAATACTTTATAAAGGTTTGAAAATGCAAGAAAATAATTCTTCAAAAACACAAGGGGCTGTTAAAAAGAATGAAGTTTATATTTCTGTTAAAAGAAAGAAAAGTACAATAGAATATGAAAAAGATTTAAAGAATTTGCAAATTGAGCTTTTGAAATTTCAAAATCATGTTAAAGCCAAGGGTTTAAAGGTTCTTATACTTATAGAAGGACGCGATGCAGCTGGAAAAGGTGGGGCGATTAAACGTTTGATTGAGCATTTAAACCCGCGTGGTTGCCGCGTTGTGGCTCTTGAAAAACCTAGTGATGTGGAAAAAACACAGTGGTATTTTCAGCGTTATATAGCACATTTGCCCTCGGCCGGTGAGATTGTGATTTTTGACAGATCTTGGTATAATCGTGCAGGAGTAGAACCGGTTATGGGTTTTTGTACACCGCAACAACATAAAGATTTTTTAAGAGAAGTGCCTTTGTTTGAAAATATGATTTCAAATAGTGATATTATTTTTTTTAAATTTTATTTTTCAGTATCAAAAGACGAGCAAAAAAAACGTTTTGAAAAACGCCGAAGTGATCCACTTAAACAATATAAATTATCTCCTGTAGATCAAAAATCACAAGAATTATGGGATAAATATACTTTAGCTAAATACTCTATGCTTTTAGCATCTAATACTCCAACTTGTCCTTGGACTATTATTTCTTCTGATGATAAGAAAAAAGCAAGATTAAATTTATTGCGTTTTATACTTTCTAAGGTAGAATATCCAAATAAAAAAACTGGAGATTTTTCCAAAATTGATGCAAAACTAGTGCGTAGTGGAGAAGAAGAAATACGAAAAATGGAGGCGAATTTGGAAAAACTTGACAGTAAAAAAGCAGATGAGAAAATAAAAGATTTAGATTAAGGAAAAGAATGCAAAAGCTGGTTGAAAATTTAGCACTAAAGTACTATGATAAAGTAGTTGATTTAAGACATCAAATTCATATGCATCCTGAGCTTGAATTTGAAGAAGAAAATACAGCTCATTTAGTGTGTAAAATTTTAGATGAGTTTGGCATTAAATTTCAAAAAAATATTGCAAAAACAGGAATTTTAGCTATTATAGAAGGAAAAAAGAAGAGTCAGAAAAAACCAAAATGTGTTCTTTTAAGAGCGGATATGGATGCTTTGCCTGTGCAAGAAAAAACTAATCTAAGCTATGCTTCAAAAATTGATGGTAAGATGCACGCATGTGGACATGATGGACATACAGCAGGGCTTTTGGGAGCTGCTTTGATATTAAATGAACTTAAAGATGAATTTTGTGGCACGATTAAGTTTATGTTTCAGCCCGCAGAAGAGGGAAGCGGTGGAGCTAAACCTATGATAGAATCAGGTGTATTGGAAAATCCTTATGTTGATGCAGTTTTTGGTTGTCATTTATGGGGGCCTTTGCTTGAAAATACTGCTCAAATTGTAAGTGGTGAAATGATGGCTGGAACGGATATTTTTGATTTGGAATTTATTGGCAGAGGAGGACATGGAGCTCATCCGCACACTTGTATAGATCCTATAATTATGGCAACGCAATTTGTAAATAATATACAAAGTGTTGTTTCTAGGCGTTTAGCCCCTTATGAAGCAGGGGTGATTACCGTAGGTCAAATTTGTGCAGGAACTACTTATAATGTTATTCCTACAAATGCTTATTTAAAAGGAACCGTGCGTTTTTTAAATGATAAAACACAAGATATTTTAAAAAGTTCTCTAGAAGAAGTGGCTGCTGCTACAGCAAAATCTAACGGTGGAGATTATAAGCTTAAATATACTAAAGAATTTCCTCCATTGATTAATGATGAAAAAGCTGCTTTAATAGCAAGAAAAGCTTTTGCAAAGGTCTTAGGAGAAGAAAATATCATTGTTTCTTCTAAACCTGACATGGGGGCTGAAGATTTTGCTTTTTTAACACGAGAAAGAATGGGAGCTTATGTATTTATTGGAATTTCAAAGGATTTAAATCATCCAGCTTTGCACCATAGTTCTACTTTTTGTTGGGATGATGAAAATTTAAAAGTTTTAATGCAGGGTGATGTGATGATGGCTTTAGAATTTTTAAATTTATAAAGTAGAATTAAAAATTCACAAAAAATTCACAAAAAATGAGTAAAATTTAATCTTGATTTTTCTTTAGGATTTGTTATTATGAAAAAGAAGATTGTTTTAATCATTTTAATTGCAATACTTGGAAGTGTTGGGGCTTATTTTATTTTTTTTAATAATGATGAAAAAATCAGCTATTTAACTCAAAAAATACAAAAAAAAGATATATCTCAAACCATAGAGGCAGTAGGAAAGGTATATGCCAAAGATCAAGTCGATGTGGGTGCTCAAGTTAGCGGACAAATTATAAAACTTTATGTCGATGTGGGAACTCATGTAAAGCAAGGTGATTTGATCGCTCAAATTGACAAAGATAAACAACAAAACGATTTAGATATTACAAAAGCTCAGCTTGAAAGCGCTAAGGCTAATTTAGAGAGTAAAAAAGTTGCTCTTGAGATTGCGAGTAAGCAATATCAAAGAGAGCAAAAACTTTATGCAGCTAAAGCAAGTTCTCTTGAAAATTTAGAAACTCAAAAAAATAATTATTATACTTTAAAAGCTAATGTTGCAGAGCTTAATGCTCAAGTAGTTCAGCTTGAAATCACTCTTAAAAATGCACAAAAAGATTTAGGTTATACAACCATTACTGCTCCTATGGATGGTGTTGTGATTAATGTAGCTGTAGATGAAGGACAAACAGTTAATGCTAATCAAAACACTCCTACTATAGTCCGTATAGCTAATTTAGACGAAATGGAAGTAAGAATGGAAATAGCAGAGGCTGATGTGAGTAAGATAAAAGTAGGAACAGAGCTTGATTTTTCTTTGCTTAATGATCCTCAAAAAACTTATCATGCTAAGATTGCAAGTATAGATCCAGCTGATACTGAAGTGAGTGATTCTAGTACAAGCTCAAGCTCATCAAGTTCGAGTTCTTCAAGCTCAAGCTCATCAAATGCTATTTATTATTACGCAAAATTTTATGTAGCCAATAAAGATGATTTTTTGCGTATTGGTATGAGTATACAAAATGAAATTGTTGTAGCAAGTGCAAAAGCTGTTTTAGCAGTGCCAACTTATGCAATTAAAAGCGATCCAAAAGGCTATTATGTTGAAATTTTAGAAAATCAAAAAGCTGTTAAAAAATATGTCAAACTTGGCATTAAAGATTCTATCAACACTCAAATTTTAGAAGGTGTAAATGAAAATGAAGAATTGATAGTAAGCTCAAGTGCTGATAGCTTAGCTCCTAAAATAAAGTTGAGATTTTAATGATTTTTCTTAAAAATATTTGCAAGAATATAGGCGAAAATGCCATTTTAAAAAATGTAAGTTTAAGTATAGAAAAAGGTGAATTTGTTGCCATTATAGGACAAAGTGGAAGTGGTAAAACTTCACTTTTGAATATCATAGGAACATTAGATACACCAAGTAGTGGAACTTATGTTTTTGATGAGTATGAAGTCACTAAACTTAATAATGATGAAAAAGCAAGATTAAGGCGTGAAAAAATAGGCTTTATATTTCAAAGATACAATCTTTTAAGCTTGCTTAGTGCTAAAGAAAATGTTTCTTTGCCTGCAGTTTATGCGGGAAAAAATTTACAAGAAAGAAGTCAAAATGCTAAAAAACTTTTAAATGATTTAGAACTAGCTCATAAGTTAGATTCTAAACCGAATGAATTAAGCGGAGGGCAGCAACAACGCGTTTCTATAGCAAGATCTTTAATCAATGGTGGAGAGCTTATTTTGGCTGATGAGCCAACGGGAGCTTTGGATAGTAAAAGCGGTATTATGGTGCTTGAAATTTTACAAAAACTTAACGCGCAAGGTCATACTATAGTCTTAGTAACTCACGATCCAAAAATTGCAGCACAAGCTAAAAGGGTTATAGAGATTAAAGATGGAGAAATTTTAAGCGATACTAAAAAGGAAAAAGCTCAAGAAAAACTTATTTTAAAAACAATGCCCAAAGAGAAAAAAACACTTACTTTGCTTAAAAATCAAGCCTTTGAATGTTTTAAGATAGCTTATTCTTCCATACTTGCACACAAACTTCGTTCTATTTTAACTATGCTTGGAATCATCATAGGCATTGCTTCTGTAGTTTGTGTTGTGGCTTTGGGGTTGGGCTCTCAAGCTAAGGTGCTTGAATCCATTGCAAGACTTGGAACAAATACTATTGAAATTCGTCCTGGAAGGGGTTTTGGAGATTTGCGTTCGGGTAAAACAAGGCTTAATTTTAGCGATTTAGAAACGCTAAGATCCCTAGAATACTTAGAAGCAGTTGATGCTCATTCAAATACTTCAGGAGTGGCAACTTATACCAATATTTCTTTAAGCGCAAGAGCTGAAGGAGTGGGGGTAAATAATTTTGCTATAGAAGGTTTAAGGATAGATGTGGGAAGAATTTTAAATAATGATGATGTAAAAAATAGCACCAATGTTGCTGTATTGGATTTTAATGCTAAAAAAAATCTTTTTCCTAATGAAAAAAGTGAAAATATTTTAGGTCGTGTGGTGCTTTTTAATTCTCAACCTTTTAAGATCATAGGAGTTTTACAAAAAGATACAGACAAACCTATAGAAGATAATGTAGTGCGTCTTTATATACCCTATACAACACTGATGAATAAGCTTACAGGAGATAGAAATTTGCGTGAAATCATAGTTAAGGTTAAAGATGATGTGAGTTCAACTTTGGCTGAAAATGCTATCATAAGAATTTTAGAAATTAAACGCGGACAAAAGGATTTTTTTACTTTTAATTCTGATACCTTTAAGCAAGCTATTACAGCAAATAAACGCACTACAACCATACTTACTGCTTGTGTGGCTGTGATTGCTTTGATTGTTGGGGGTATAGGAGTGATGAATATCATGCTTGTTTCTGTAAGTGAAAGAACGAGAGAAATTGGCATACGAATGGCTATTGGGGCTAGAAGAGAAGATATTATGATGCAGTTTTTAATCGAAGCGGTTATGATTTGTACCATAGGGGCGATTTTAGGTGTGATTTTATCGATTTTTGTTATTTTTGCTTTTAATACTTTAAGTACGGATTTTCCTATGATTTTAAATGCCTATTCTGTGCTTTTAGGACTTTTAAGTTCTATGTTTATCGGTGTGATTTTTGGTTTTTTCCCTGCAAGAAATGCAGCAAATTTAAATCCTATTAGTGCATTATCAAAGGAATAAAGTGAAAATAATACTTAGCATTTTTTTAGCATTTTTCTTGAGCGCTTGTGGTGCAAAACTTAGCTTGCCTAAAGAAGTTGATTTAACTCAAGAACAAATGAAAGATTTAAATCTCACTTATGATTGGTATAGATCTTATGATAATGCAAAATTAAATGAATTTCTAAATTTTGTTTTATTGAATAATAGTGATATTAATATTGCTAGAAAAACTTTGCTTTCAGCTTTGGCTAGAGCCGATTTGATTGATTATGATTTATATCCGACTTTAAGTGGAAATTTGGGTTTTGGTGCGGATAAAGATTTAAATTCAGGCAAACAAAGTAAAAATTTTAATAATTCTTTAAATTTAAGCTATGAGCTTGATATTTATGGCAAATTAAGAGATAGCGCAAGTGCGAGTGAATTTAGTGCGAAAGCAAGTGCTTATGATCTTGAAAATTTAAAAATAAGCATGATCAATACAGCTTTAAATAATGTGTTTGAGCTGGCTTATTTTAACGATGTAGATAAATTGCTTCGAGTCTATCTTTCAAATTTAGAACAAATGAAAGAGCTTTATAGCTATAAATACAAGCTTGGAAAAATAGAAGAATTGGATCTTTTAAACATAGAACAAAGCTTATTAAGAGCTAAACAAAATTTATTAAGCAATGATAAAAATCGTAATTTACTCATAAAAAATTTACAAGATTTATTGGCAAAGCAAGAAGGTTTTGCCTATATAGAGTATTTTAAAACTTTATCTTTAAATGATTTTAAAACCTTAAGTCCTGATTTTAACATACCTTTAAAAGCCTTAGCATACCGTGCAGATGTGAGGTCTAAACTCAATAGCTTAAAATCAGCTTTTAAGGATTATTCTTCCATGCAAAAATCTATTTTGCCTAGCATTTCTTTAGGTGGAGCATTAAGCGGAAGGGATAAAAAAATCGATGATAGTTTTAAATTTGAAATTTTAAGTGGCAATGTTAAGATTTCTTTACCTTTCTTAGATTATGGTAGAGTAAAGCAAAATATCAAAATTTCACAATTTACTTATGAGCAACTTTTAATTTCTTATGAACAGGCTTTGCAAAGTGCGATGAATGAATTTGCATTGAATTATAAAGATTATCAAAGCGACACCTTGCTTTTGCAAAATTTGCAAAATATTAACATTAAACAAGAGCTTATCACTAAGGCGTATTATGAAAAATATATTTTAGGAAAAAGCGAATTAAAAGATTATTTGGATGCAAATAATACTTTAAATTCTACCCAGCAAGAATTTTTAAGAGCTAGATTTAATCTTTTAAAAACCATTAATTCTTACTATCAAATCACAGCTTTAAGTTTTAATGATGAAAACTTAGAATTTCCTAAGTATTAAATTTAATAATCAATGATATTTTTTAAGTCCTCGAGCAACTTTTTAGCCATCAGCTCATAGCCTTTTATAGTAAGATGTACATCATTGAGCGAAAGCTTTTGTTCTATCCATTTGTTTTTTCCCCCACTATCTTGCATAAACTGATGCATATCAAAAATAAGAGTTTTTTCTTCTTTAGCAACTTCATATAATGCTTTGCGTATGGTAAAAAAAACAGGAGCAAGCTTATAGTTTTTACCCTGTTTTTGAACTACGGTTGGTGGAGAGATTAGCATGATAACAGCGTTTTTATTGTAAGTTTTTAAAATGCTAATCCATTTTTTTAAATTATTTTTGAATTTTTGTTTTTCAAACCCTTTAAAGAGTGCATCATTAGAACCATAAGCAAGAATAATCAAATCATTGTGTAAAAGTTCTAGTTCTTTTTTTACAACTGCTTGATTCCAAGAGAGCCATAAATCACTTTTGGCACCATTGATTGCAATGGTATCTAAGAAAACATTATTATCTTTATTTGTGATGAAATATCCTCCTAGCTCAGCATCCTTTTGTAAGGCTGAAATTTGCAAAGGAAGATCAAGTTCTAGTTCTTTATAAGACCATTTGTTAATTTGTGTGGTTCTTAACTCATAGCTTCGGTTTTTTGCATCTTTGATGCTAAAAGCATTGGTATTTTGTTTGGCTTTAAATAAAAATCCTATCTTGAATTTTTTTTTATCTAAGGTTGTATCAAGGTTGATTTTTGCACCTTTGATTTTTGCTTTGGCTATTATCCCACCTAGTGGAAAATTATGTCCAGCATTAGCAGGATTTCTTGAGTTTAAAATTTCAAAGTTTTTATAAGAATAAACAAGATTAAGATTTTGTTGATATTTGGGCTGTAGAGGATAGGCAAAACCTATAGAGTTAGAGCGGATTAAATATCCTCTTATGACACGCGGAAAGAAATCAGCCGCCATATGAGAATCTCCATAAATTCTAATTCCTATGTTTTGATTTTTTTCTAATTTTTTTTCTAGATTTTTAAGATCTTTTTTTGATACATAACTTGTTAAAGCAGAGTGATTTTTGTTTTGATTGAGTATGGAATCTATTGTGTCATTTGTATTTAAATTTTGTGCATAAGAGCTAGTAAAAATAATAAAAAACAATAAGATAATTTTAAATTTATTTACTAGCATTTTCTTCCTTAAGTTTTATGTGTTCTAATAAAAGTTTAGACATTTCTCTTGCACCACTTGGGGTAAAGTGAATCCCATCATCTGTTCTTACTTTTATACTTCTATTGTTTTCATCTTTTATATAAGCTGAGTATTCATCATTGACACTAAAAAATAGTTTAGTGTTGATAAAAATTTCTTTATTTTTAAGAATTTCATTGCTGTAAATTTTATTGAGCACTTGTATTTTTTTGTTCAAATCTTCTTTTTTTACAGGAGGGATTTCAAACCAAAAAACTTTGGCTTTATGTTTTTTAGCGATTTTAATGATTTCATCTACACGATTTGTATAAATATCTATCCAAGAAGGGGAGCCAAAACGATGGTAATTTCCTCCTTTTTTAATATCCCAAGGATCATTAGCACCAAGAAGAACAACAAGATATTTAATATTTGAGTTTTTAACAAAAGCTTCATTGGTTGCTTTTGACCAGTTAAAATAGGATTTATAAGAAAGGCCTGTATTTTGTTTACTAAGATCGGTTACCTTAAGATTTAAATTTCTTAAATCTCTATTTAAGGCTATTGCAACACCTTGCATTAAAGAATCTCCGATAAATAAAAACTCATCTCCATTTTGTAGCTCTAATTTGGTATTGTCGATAAAACTAATATTTGCATCTTGGATTAAGGTTAGATTTGTTTCTTTATGAGAAGTGTTTTCATCATTTTCTAAAGTGTTTAAAACTTTATCTATTTTACTTAAGTTTTCATCTGTTGATTTACTTTCTTGATTTGTATCTTCTTCATTGGTTTGAGGCAAGGGTTCGTTGCTTAAAATTGCACGAATTTGTTCTAATTTAATTTTGAAGCCATTGGCTTCTTTTAAAAGATCATTATGAGGATAGAATGCAAAATGATATTTTTGTTCTATATAAGAGCTAATGCTCTGATTCATAACTACAACAACCAAGCCAAGTACTATAATCAAAATGAAGAAAAATCTAACTGCACTCATCTAAAAACTCGAATAAATAAAATCAGGAATTCCATCTGGCATAAAAGCAAAAACCAAAAGTAAAATAAAAGCTATGATAAAAGGTTTTAGTAAAAATGGAGTAAGGTTTAAAATCTTAATGCAATATTCTTTAAAATTAATAAATAAAGGATAGATCATAAAAAGAACCCCAAAAGCAACCAACATGTAAATATCATTATAGGATGGAATTTGGAAGAAATTATAATAACAAGCTTTAAAATATTCTATTGCATCTTCTAGATTTTTGCTATAATAAAAGAAAATCCAAGTAAAACATACAAATTGAAAGGTTAAAAATCTTCCTAAAGCTGGAATTTTTTGTAAACTAAATTTGCTTAAAGCTAGCAAATGTATAAAAACTATGCCAATGCCATGCAATAAACCCCAAACAATAAAAGCAAGTGTATTGCCATGCCATATACCTGAAAGTATAAAAGCGATGAGTATATTAACTATAGTGCGTGGCATTCCTTTTCTATTGCCCCCTAAAGGTATATAGATATAATCTCTTATAAAGGTTGAAAGACTGATATGCCATCTAGCCCAAAAATCTTTTAGATTTTTTGCAAGATAAGGCATGTTAAAGTTAGGTGGAAGGGTAAAACCTAACATTAAAGCAAAAGCACAAACTAAATCAACATATCCGCTAAAATCGCAGTATATTTGAATCGCATAGGCGTAAATTGCGCTTAAAAGTTGTATGAAATTATAAGATTGTGGAAAGTCTAAAATACTTTTAGCATAAATTCCAAGGTAATTGGCTATTAAAACTTTTTTAACTATACCAAAAACAAGCAAGATGATGATTAAATTTGCATGTTTAAATTCGCGTTTTTGATAGGCTTGTTCAAAGAAAAAAGAACTTCGCATAATAGGCCCTGAAAGTAGTGTTGGAAAAAATGATAAGAAGGTTGCTAAATTTAAAAAGCTTTCTAAACGGCGTTTTTGGTAAACTTCTGCAAGATAAGTGATAGAAGTAAAGGTATAAAAACTAATTCCTATTGGAAATACTAAATCAATATTTAAAAATTCTAAACCGAAAAAATCTAATATCTCATCAATACTTCCTTTGATGCTAGGAAAGTATTTAAAAAAACATAAATTTAAAACAATAAAAGCCATACAAGTAGCGAAAATATAACGCTTGCGACGCACAAAAATAAGCAAGGCAAAATAGTGTATAAAAAAGGTGTATATAAATAAAACCAAGGCGAAATAAGGATTGATTAAAATATAAATAATATAAGAGAAAATTAAAATTAAAATATTTTGTATTTTGTAATCATTTTTAAAAGTCCAATAAATAGCAAAAAAAGCTATCATTAAGATACTAAATTCTAAAGAAAAATAAGTCATACCTTCAATCCAAAGCGAGATTTGCCCATAGTAGGGCAAAGATTATTTTTTTCTGCTTAATGCAATATTTTTGATGTATTGATCAGCTAAATAAAGTCCATTTCCGTGTTCTCCGATTAATTTAATCTTGTCAACTATACCACGGAAAAGTGCTTCTTCTTCGTGTTGTTCGCTTACATACCATTGTAAGAAATTAAAAGTAGAATAGTCTTTATGTGTTAGCATGTGTTCAACTAAAGTATTGATTGATTTTGTGATAAATTGCTCATGTTCATAGGTTTTTTCAAAAACATCAAGCAAGGATTTGAAATTTTGTTCAGGCTGTTTTACTTCTTGAAGCTCTACATGAGAATCTGTTTCATTAAGATAAGTGATAAGCTTTTTGGCATGATCGCTTTCTTCGCTTGCATGTGCAAACAAGAAGGCTCCAGCTCCATCAAGACTGTTTTCATAGCACCAAGAGCTCATACTAAGATATAAGTTCGCTGCATACATTTCTTTGTTTATTTGTTCATTGAGTAATTTTACAACTTCTTTAGAAAGCATTCTTATCTCCTTATTAAAATTTAAAATGTTTTATAATGATATATTATTTTTTTAAAAACAAGCTAAATTTTTTGATAGTTAAAAATTATATTTAAGAAAAATGCAAAATAAAAAATGTTTCCAAAATGTTTCCAAGTTTTTTTAAACTTCCATTACTTTTTTTAAAGTTAAGGAGAAAAAATGAAAAAAATTCTATCTTTAAGTGTGGCAAGTTTTGCGCTTTGTGGTGCTTTAAATGCAGCAGATTTAAAAATCGCAGGTTCATCGACTGTGTATCCTTTTACTTCTTTTGTAGCTGAAGAATACGCTTCGATTAAAAATACAAAAACTCCTATAGTAGAGAGCTTGGGAACAGGGGGTGGATTTAAGGTATTTTGCGAAGGAACTACTGATATTTCTAATGCTTCAAGACCTATGAAATTAAGTGAATTTGAAACTTGCAAAAAAGCAGGAGTAACTGATATAGTAGGGATTATGATAGGTTATGATGGTATAGTTTTAGCTCAAAATAAAACCAATGCTCCATTAAATATCACAAAAAAAGAACTTTTCTTAGCATTGGCAAAAGAAATTCCACAAAATGGAAAACTTATACCAAATCCTTATACAAACTGGAATCAAATCAATAAAAATTTACCAAATCGTAAAATTAGTGTTTATGGTCCACCATCAAGTTCAGGAACAAGAGATACTATAGAAGAGCTTGTTATGAGTGATGTGTCTAAAAAAATTCCTGAGTATAAAGGCGAGTATAAAACTTTGCGTCAAGATGGTGCTTATATCCCAAGCGGTGAAAATGATAATCTAATCGTTTCAAAACTTACTATTGATAAAGATGCTTTTGGAATTTTTGGTTATAGCTTTTTAGTGAGCAACTCAGATAAAATCAATGTCGCTACTATCGATGGTGTTACACCAAGTGAAGAAAATATTGCAGATGAAAAATACGAACTTGCAAGAAGCTTGTTTATTTATATCAATGCTAAGAAAAATCCAAAAGAAGCCTTTGATTTTGCAAAAATTTACATGAGTGATGATTTGGCAAAAAGTGGCGGAGAACTTGAAAAAATAGGACTTGTTCCTTTAAGCGATGATAAATTAAAAGCTTCTCAAAAACATATAGAAGATAGAAAAATTTTAAATGATGAGCTTGTAAAAGCTGGAAAAGTTTTTTAAGGAAAAACTTTGCTAAAAGAAAAAATAATCAAATTTGCACTTTTTTTATGTGCTTTTGTAAGCGTGATAGTAAGCTTTGCTATCATGCTTACAATTTTAATTGAAGCTTTAAAATTCTTTCAAAAAGAAAGTGTTGCTACCTTTTTATTCTCAAGTCAGTGGGCAGCTGATGCAGCTTTTATGAATGCAGATGGCACGAGCAAACAAGGTGTTTTTGGAGCGCTATCGCTTTTTTGGGGAACTTTTTATATTTCATTGATTGCTATGCTAACGGCTTTACCTTTAGGGGTTATGTGTGCTATATATTTAGGTGTTTTTGCTGGCAAAAAATCTAAAAATTACTTAAAACCTATTTTAGAAATCATTGCAGGGATTCCTACTGTTGTTTTTGGATTTTTTGCAGCTATAGTCGTAGCGCCTTTTATAGTGTGGTTTTTTTCTTTATTTGGCATACAAGCAAGTTTTCAAAGTGCTTTAGGCGCAGGTTTTATCATGGGGATCATGATAGTGCCTATAGTGGCTTCGTTATCTCAAGATTGCATTGAAGCAGTAAGCGAGAAAAGGATTAATGGCGCTTATGCTTTAGGTATGACAAAAAAAGAAGTGGTTTTTGCTGTGATTTTACCTGAGGCTATTCCTGGTATAGTTGCAGCTTGTCTTTTAGGACTTTCAAGAGCCTTAGGCGAAACTATGATAGTGGTAATGGCAGCTTCTTTGCGTCCAAATTTAACGATGAATTTTTTAGAAGATATGACAACAGTAACGGTAAAAATCGTAGAAGCTTTAAGCGGAGATCAAGCTTTTGATAGTTCTTTAGCTTTGAGTGCTTTTTCTTTAGGTTTGGTGCTTTTTATCATCACTTTAATCATCAATATGTTTAGCGTTTATCTCATCAATCGCTTTCACAAAAGGAAAAATTTATGAAAAAACTTTTTAAAAAAAGACAAAAAGCTTCAAAGTCTTTTAAAAGACTTTGTAAAATGGGGCTTTATATTAATTTAATTTTTCTTTGTATCTTTTTAGGAAGTGTGGGTTATCTTGGAATTGGAGCTTTTAAGCAAACTTATATTTTTGTAGAGGCTAATAGAAATTCTCCTGTTTATGATCTTTTATCTCGTGCTGAGCAAAGAAAAATAAGAACAGGGCAAATCACTGAAAAAACTTGGCTTTTGGCAAATTCAGAAGTGGATCAATATATGAAGCAAAAATATAATCGCCTTAGTGAAAAACAAAGAACTTTAGTCGATGATCTTGTGCAAAAAGGCGATATAGAGCTTAAATTTAATAGCAATTTCTTTTTAAATGGGGACTCAAAATCTCCTGAAAATTCAGGAATTTTATCTTCAGTTGTAGGGACTTTGCTTGTTATGCTTGTTTGTATGGTTGTGAGTGTTCCTATAGGCGTTGCAGCAGCAATTTATTTAGAAGAATTTGCACCGCAAAATTTATTTACACATTTTATAGAAGTGTGTATTAACAACCTTGCAAGTATTCCAAGTATCTTGTTTGGACTTTTAGGACTTGGAGTGTTTATCAATCTTTTTGGAATGCCTCGATCAAGTGCTTTAGTGGGTGGGCTTACTTTGGCGATCATGAGTTTACCTATTATCATTGTTTCAACCAAAGCGGCTTTAAAAAGTGTGGACATTAACATGAAAAATGCTGCTTATGCCTTAGGTATGACAAAGGTTCAAATGGTAAAAGGTATTATGTTGCCTTTGGCTATGCCTATGATTTTAACAGGTTCTATTTTGACTTTAGCTGGGGCTATAGGCGAGACTGCACCTTTGATGATTATCGGTATGATAGCATTTATCCCTGATGTAGCTAGTTCTATTTTTGATCCAACTAGCGTTTTGCCTGCTCAAATTTACTCATGGTCAGCTATGCCAGAGCGTGCATTTTTAGAAAGAACAGCAGCGGGTATTATTGTGCTTTTAGGACTTTTAGTCGTGTTAAATCTTAGTGCGATATTATTAAGAAAATATTTTCAAGGAAAATTAAAGTGATAGCAAAAACAACAAATTTAAATTTATTTTATGGAAAAAAACAAGCTTTATTTGATATCAATATGCAAATAGAACAAAACAAAATTACCGCACTCATCGGTGCTTCAGGATGCGGTAAATCCACTTTTTTGCGTTGTTTTAACAGAATGAATGATAAAATCGCAAAAATCGATGGTTTGGTAGAAATTGAAGGAAAAGATGTTAAAAATCAAGATGTAGTAGCTTTGCGTAAAAATGTAGGCATGGTTTTTCAACAACCTAATGTTTTTGTAAAAAGCATTTATGAAAATATCTCTTATGCACCAAAACTTCATGGTATGATTAAAAATAAAGATGAAGAAGAAGCTTTGGTGGTGGATTGTTTGCAAAAAGTAGGACTTTTTGAAGAGGTTAAAGATAAATTAAAGCAAAATGCTCTAGCTCTTTCAGGCGGACAACAACAACGCCTTTGTATCGCAAGAGCTTTAGCAATAAAACCTAAGCTCTTGCTTTTAGATGAGCCAACTTCCGCACTTGATCCTATTAGCTCAGGTGTTATAGAAGAGCTTTTAAAAGAATTAAGTCATAATCTTTCTATGATTATGGTAACGCATAACATGCAACAAGGCAAACGCGTGGCTGATTATACTGCATTTTTTCACCTTGGAGAGCTTATAGAATTTGGTGAAAGTAAAGAATTTTTTGAAAATCCAAAACAAGAAAAAACCAAGGCTTATCTAAGCGGTGCTTTTGGATAATAAAGCCGCTTTTTAGCGGTTTTTTATTTTAAGAAAAATTTGTTAAAATTTGCCTTTTATCTTTGTAAGGCATTAATTATGGCAAAAAAACAACTCTCTTTAACAAGGCTTAGTTTTCCTATATTTTGGGACTTGCTTTCTAAGTATTTAACCGTGATTATCAATACCGCTATGGTGTCGCATTATTCTAATTTTCTTGTCGGTGCTATGGGGGCTGGAAATCAAATTTTAGATCTTTTTATCACTATTTTTTCATTTTTAAGTGTGGGTTGTAGTGTGGTGATAGCTCAGGCTATTGGTGCAAAAGATCATGTTTTAGCAAGAAAAGTGATTCATCAAAGTTTGTTTTTAAATGCACTTTTAGGCTTTGTGTGTGGCGCGCTTATTTTATGGCATGGGAAGTATTTGCTTTATCTTTTAAAAATCCCACAAGAATTGCTCAAAGATAGTGAAATTTACTTGCATATGCTTGCAATTTGTTTGTTTTTTGATGCCATAGGAATTGTTTTAGCTGCTATTGTAAGGGTTTATAATATGGCTTATTGGGTCATGCTTATAGGCTTTTTGATGGATATAGTGGTGATTTGTGGAAATTATTATGTTTTGCATCATACAAAATCAGAACTTTTTGGAGTGGGGCTTAGTAATATTTTTGCTCGTATTGTTGCTATAGTGGCTTTACTTGTGATACTTTTTTATAAACTTAAAATTCATCTTAAAATCAAAGAAATGATAAAACTTGAAAAAGAGGTATTAAAAAAGGTTTTAAATATAGGTGGATTTTCAGCAGGGGAAAATCTTTTGTGGATAGTCCAATACACTATAGCTTTTGCTTTTGTAGCAAGCTTAGGCGAAGCAAGTTTGAGTGTGCAAACGATTTATTTTCAAATTTCAATGCTTATCATGCTTATAGGACAAGCTACAAGCATAGCTAATGAAATCATAGTAGGTAAATTAGTCGGTGCTAGATATGAAAATATCGCTTATAAACATGCTTGGCGTGCTTTGTATTTTAGTGTGGTGGCAAGTGCTTTAGTGGCACTTTTGAATTATCTTTGCCAAGATTTTACTATGCAAATTTTAGGACTTAAAGAAGAGTTAAAAAATTTAATGATACCTTTATTTGCCCTTTCAATCTTTCTTGAAATTTCACGAACTTTCAATATAGTCATGGTTAATTCCTTACGTGCAAGTGGCGATGCTAAGTTTCCATTTTTTAGCGGACTTGTTTTTATGATGGGAGTATCTTTGCCTGTGGGTTATGTGCTTTGTTTTCATTTTAATCTTGGAATTTTAGGGGTTTGGATAGGATTTTGTGCGGATGAGTTTTTGCGTGGAATGGTAAATTCATACAGATGGAAAAGCAAAAAATGGCAAGGCAAAGCTCTAGTTTAAAATCATTTACTTATAAAGATGAGTGTTATTTTTATTCTAAAAAACGCATAAAAACTTTAAGATTAAGGCTAAATGAAAGGGGTGAATTTGTTCTTAGCATTCCTTATTTTTGCACTTTTAAAAGTGTTTATGAGTTTTTAGATAAATCAAGTTCTTGGATAAATGAGGCAAAAAAAAGATTTGAAAAAAAAGTTTTAAAAGATGATGAATTAATCTTTTTAGCTAAAAAATATAAAATTATATTTGATGAAAATGCTAAAAAAACTTATTTTGATAAAGATAAAATTCTTTGTCAAAATAAAGCAAAATTAGATTTATTTTTAAGACAAAATGCCAAAAAGATTTTTACTTTTTATCTTAAAAAATGGAGCCAAAAAACAGGTTTATTTTACACGCATTTAAGCATTAAAAATATGAAAACGCGTTGGGGTTCATGTAATCACAATAAAGCTTATATTAACTTAAATTTAAAACTCATTCAAAAGAGTTTAAGGGCTATTGAATATGTGATTTTGCATGAAATAAGCCACTTAAAATTCCCCAATCACAGCAAAGAATTTTACGCTTTTATGGAGCATTTTATGAGCGATTTTAGACAAAGAGAGAAAGAATTTTTAAGTTAAAAATGTTATATTTATAGTTTATTTTTCAAAAAAGGCATAATATGACTTTGAATTTTGATTTTATTTATAATGCAGATAATAATATTTTTGAATATTTATTGCGTTTTTATGCGAAAAATTATAACTACACCCTTAGCAAAGAAGAAAATATTTATCATTTTTCTATTGATGCAGATGAAGAAAATTTAAAGACTTTTTGTGATTCTTTAAATTTCATGAGTCATAGTGTTTTTTTGAAAAAATTTGATGTAAAAGCGGGGCAGGATTTTAACCCTTGTATGCCAGAGGATAAAGAATTTTCAAGATTTTCTTATATTACTCATTTAAATTCTAATGCCTATCAAGAAAAAAAACTTTTAAACAAAAACGAGTGGGGCGTGTTTTGTGAGTGTGAATTTTCAAGCAATTTATCAGAATTTGAAAAAATCAATGAAGAAAATTTCAATACTTTTTTAAATCTTGCCTTTGATTTGTTAAGTCAAGAAAAAAAGATTTATTTAAAAGATAAAAATGGCATTTATGAATTTTCTTTGTTTAAGAACGAATTTATAGGAGATTTTTTACTTCCTTGTGATATTAAGGCTATAAATTCAGTTTTTGTTTGTTCAAATGAAAATTTAAAACTTCTTGCAAGTTTAGAAAAACCTTTGATGAAGCTAAGACTTAATGCCATGTTTAGAAAAAATCACAATCTTGATTTTAATGATTTTAAAATCAGACTTGCTAGAGATTTGTTTTGCTTTGCTTTAGGTTTAAAACTTTTTGAAAATGAATATAAATTTTTAAGCGTAAAAAAAATAGAAGAATATCAAAAAGATTTTTATATCAGTGTTTTAGATGAGCAAGTGGTGGTTTTGGAAGGCTTTGAATTTATCAATGCTAAGGCAAGAGAGCTTATTTTTTCTAAAGAAGATAAAAATATGGCAAGAATTTCTTATCTTGTAAGCCGTTATAAAGAAAAAGCTTTTATTTTAGAGCTTAGCAAAGATGATGAAGATATTTTGCTTATTAACAAAGAGCTTAATTTGCTTAAACTTTCTTTACCAAAACACAGCAAAGAACTTTATGAAGAGATTAAAAAAGATGAAATTGGTGCAAGACTTTTAGAAAATTTTAGCAAGGAATTTCCTCTTTTAGATGAAAATTTTGAGCTTCAAAACAATTTTTATTCCTTGCTTGGCTTGGTAGGCAGAGTGCTAAATTTGGGTAAAAATTTACAAGAGAGTGCTAGTGAGCTTTTAAAAATTACTGATGAGTCAAAAATGCCTCGTGGAGTAAAGATTGATTATCGATTGAAAGAAGATAAAAGTTTTGATTATACAAGAACTTTAAGATCTACTATGAGTTTTATGTTAGCAGGTGTAGATAATACTAATATCGCTTATGGAGCAGTTGAGAGTTTGGCTTATTTCTTGCGTGATACTTATGATGAATTAAGAGAGAAAAAGCAAAGTGATTTAGCGCTTATAAGTGGATCTTTGTTTGAACATAAATCTTTACTTAAAAATACCTTAAAACATCTTAAAAATTGTCAGTTAAGCGATGTGCCACTTAGGATATAAGATCAAAATTTCAGGTCTAGTTCAAGGGGTGGGTTTTCGCCCTTTAGTTTATGAACTAGCTTTGAAATCAAAGCTTTTTGGAGAGGTAAGAAATGATGGTTTTGGGGTAGAAATCATCCTTGCTTGTACTCAAAAAAAATGTGAAAATTTCATAGAAAATTTAAAAAATCATCTCCCACCTTTAGCAAGAATAGACAAGCTTATAATCACGCAAATTTCTATTTCAAACTATGAAAATTTTAACATCACTCCTTCTTTAAAGAACACAAAAAGCACACCTATGTTAAGTGATTTTGCGCTTTGTAAGGAATGTAAAAAAGAATTTTTTGATGAAAAAAATCCACGCTTTTTATATCCTTTTATCACTTGCACACATTGTGGGCCACGCTTTAGTATTATAAAAAGTCTTCCTTATGATAGAGCCCATACTTCCATGCAAGAATTATTGATGTGTGAGTTTTGCAAAAGCGAATACGAAGATCCTAAAAATAGGCGTTTTCATGCCCAGCCTATTAGTTGTCCTAAGTGTAAAATCAATGTTTTTCTTAAAAATTCAAAGGGTGAAATTTTAGCCAAAGATCAAGAAGCTTTTATACAAAGTTCGAAGTTTTTAAAGGAAGGTAAAATTTTAGCCATTAAAGGCATGGGCGGTTTTCATCTCATGTGTGATGCTTTTAATGAAGAAGCTTTAAAAACTCTAAGACTTAGAAAAAATCGCCCCAAAAAACCCTTTGCTTTGATGTGTAAAGATTTACAAAGTGCTAAAGAACTTGCCTTTATAGATGAAAAAGAAGAATCTTTGCTTGGTGGGGTTTTAGCTCCTATTGTGATTTTAAAGGCAAAAAAAGCCTTTTCTTTAATCGCACCTGATGTTGATAAAATCGGTATTATGCTAGCTTATACGCCTTTACATCTTTTGCTTTTTGAGTATTTTAAAGGAAGTCTTGTGGCAACGAGTGCGAATTTAAGCGGAGAAAGTATCATTAAAGATGAGTTTAATTTGTGTCAAAAACTTGATAAAGTTTTTGATTTTTATTTGGATTATGATAGAGAAATTATCAACGCAAGTGATGATAGCATAGCTCAAGTGGTAAATGGTAAAACTATGTTTTTGCGTACTTCAAGGGGTTTAAATCCTTTTTATTTGGAAAGAAATTTTAATAAAAAAGGCACTTTTTTAGCTTTGGGCGCGGAGCTTAAAAATGAATTTGTGATTTTTTATGAAAATAAACTTTTAATTTCTCCTTATATAGGGGATTTGAAAAGTCTTGATGTGCATGAGAGATTTTTTAAACTTTTAGAATTTTTTAAACAAAATTATGATTTGAAATTTGATGCGATTTTGTGCGATAAACACCCGCATTTTAGCTATGCAAAAGAATTTGAAGAAAGGATTAAAATTTCTCATCATTATGCGCATTTTTGTGCGGCTTATTTTGAATACGAAGAAAATTTTGTAAAAGATGAAAAGGCTTTAGCTTTTATTTGTGATGGAACAGGTTATGGCGAAGATGGCAAAATTTGGGGTGGAGAAGTTTTTGTAGGAAATTTAAAAGAATATGAAAGAATTGCACATTTTGAAAATTTCACTCTTATAAATAGTGATATTAAAAATATACAAAATTTAGCTCTAAGTCTTATTTTTCATTATGATTTAGAAGATAAGGCTAAGGAGTTTTTAGCAAAAATTCCAAAAATTAAACTTGAAAATCTTAAAAAAATTTATTCACATTCTAACTTACAAACAAGTTCCTTAGGACGCATTATCGATGCTTTTGGAAGTATTGTTTTTAACTTAGAAAAAAGCTCTTATGAGGCTCAAGTTGGCTTGATGTGTGAAGCTTTTTATGATAAAAATCTTGATTTTTCTTATAAGCTTTTTGTAGAAAAAGGGCAGGTTAATTTTAAAAATTTAATTTTAGGGGCTTTGCAAGATGAAAAAACTAAAGCAATTACAGGTATGTTTAATGCCTTGGCAAATTTTATCATAGATTTTAGCAAAGATTATGATTTAAAAGTGCTTTTAAGTGGAGGAGTTTTTCAAAACAAAACCTTGCTTGAAATTTTAAAAGCTAAAAATTTTGATTTTTTTGTACCTTTAAAATACCCTTGCAATGATAGCTCCATAGCTTTAGGGCAAATGGTACATTTTTTAAATTTAGAAAAATAAAGCAAATATTCTAAAAACTCATAATTTTTTAATGCTTTTAAGGTTAAAATGAAACAAAAAATATAAAAGGAAAGAAAATGTGTAAAGATTGCGGCTGTTCTATAAATTCAAGCCATACGCACGATCATCATCACGATCACCACCATGAAAATCCAAGCTTAAAAGAGAGTAAAACCATAGAAGTGATTTCTAAAATTTTAAGCAAAAACGACGAAGAAGCTAAGCACAATAGAGCGCATTTTAATGAAGCTAACACGCTTTGTATTAATTTAATGAGTTCTCCAGGTAGTGGAAAAACCACGCTTTTAGAAAGTACGATCAAGGCTTTGAAAAATGAGCTTAAAATCGCTGTGATTGAAGGGGATTTAGAAACCAATAATGACGCTCTAAGAGTAAAAAATGCCGGAGCTTTGGCATATCAAATCACTACAGGGCAAAGCTGCCATTTGGATGCTTTTATGGTGCATGAGGCTTTGCATCATTTGGCAATTGATGATGTGGATTTGCTTTTTATAGAAAATGTTGGAAATTTAGTTTGTCCTGCAAGCTATGATTTAGGAGAGCATTTAAATGTAGTTTTGCTTTCGGTAACCGAAGGAAGTGATAAACCGCAAAAATATCCTGTGATATTCAAAAAGGCTGATATAGTTTTAATCACAAAGGCAGATTTGGCTCATCATTTTGATTTTGATGTTAAAGAGGCGACTAGGTTGATTAAAGAATTAAATCCTAGAGCAGATATTATCACTCTTGATGCAAAAAATGGCACCAATATGGAGCTTTGGTATAAGGTGCTTAAACTTAAAAAGGAGCTTTTTTAATGTGTTTATCCATACCTTCTGAAATTTTAGAAATCGATGAGTTAAACAATGCTTTAGTGCAAACTTTAGGTGTGAAAAGAAAAGTTAATTTGGATTTGATTGATGAGCCTTTAAAACAAGGCGATTATGTCTTAATCCATGTAGGAGTTGCTATGGAAAAAATCGACAAAGAAGCTGCACTAGAAAGCATTAAAACCTATCAAGAAATAGTAGAAAAAATGAATAGCGGAGAGATAAAAAGCGATGAGGGAGATTTGGGTTTAAATGAATTTCATCGATGAATTTAGAGATAAAGAAAGTATTTTAGCTTTAAAAAAACTCATAGAACAAGAACTTAAAAATCCTATTAATATCATGGAAATTTGCGGTGGGCATACACATAGTATTATGAAATATGCCCTGCCTTCTATTTTGCCAAAGGAGATTAACTTTATCCATGGACCAGGATGTCCTGTTTGTGTTATGCCAAGAGTTCGCATTGATATAGCCATTAAACTAGCCTCTATGAAAGATACGATTTTTTGTACTTTAGGAGATCTTTTAAGGGTGCCTGGAAGTGAAATTTCTCTGCTTGATTTAAGAGCTAAAGGGGCTGATGTTAGAGCACTTTATTCTCCGCTTGAGGTTTTAGAAATCGCTAAGCAAAATTTAAATAAAAATATCATCTTTTTTGCTATAGGCTTTGAAACCACTACGCCTATGAGTGCTTTACTTCTTCAAAAGGTTATAGAAGAGAAAATAAATAATGTCTTTTTTCATATCAATCATATCACAGTTCCAGCACCTATAGAAGCGATTATGAATGATGAAAATGTAAAAATCAATGCTTTTTTAGGCCCTTCTCATGTGAGTGTGATTACAGGTTATGGTATTTATGAGCCTTTAGCAGCAAAGTTTAAAACCCCTATAGCAGTGAGTGGTTTTGAGCCAGTTGATATTTTAGAGAGTGTGTTAAATATTATAAAACAAAGCAATGAAGGCACTTTTAAAGTGTACAATCAATACAAAAGAGCCGTAAGCAAAGAAGGCAATATTAAAGCGCAAAATTTGGTAAAAAAATACTTTAGAGTGTGTGATTTTGAATTTCGTGGCTTAGGACTTATTAAAGATGGAGGTTTGGAGCTAAAAGAAGAATTTAGCGCCTATGATGCAAGTAAAAAATTTGATTGTGCGGTGCAAAGTAAAAATGAAAGCAAAGCCTGTATTTGCGGACAAATTTTAAGAGGTTTGGCCAAGCCTTATGATTGTAAAGTTTTTGGTAAGGCTTGCACGCCAAGAAGTCCTATAGGAAGTTGCATGGTTTCTGGTGAGGGTGCTTGTGCGGCGTATTATAAATACTCAAAGGTGAATGTATGAAAAATATTTCCTTAGCTCACGGAGGTGGTGGAGAAGAGATGAATGAGCTTTTAACTAAGCTTTTTAAGATCTTTGATAATGAAATTTTAAACGCAAATAATGATGCGGCGATTTTAGGAAATTTGGCTTTAAGCACGGATTCTTTTGTTTTAAGTCCGATTTTTTTAGATGAAGAGGTTAATATAGGCAAACTTTGTGTTTGTGGTTCTATTAACGATGTTTTGATGGTAGGTGCTAAGCCAAAATATCTAAGCTTAGGACTTATCTTAGAAGAAGGTTTTGAGCTAGAAAAACTAGAACGCATTTTAAAAAGCATTAAAGAAGAATGTGAAAAATGTGGAGTCATGTTAGTTTGTGGCGATACTAAAGTCGTTCCTAAGGGTAAAGCAGATGAAATTTATATCAACACTACGGCCCTAGGTGAAATTATTTCTAAAAAAGAAAGTAAAAATATCAAAGCAGGGCTTAGCATACTTCTTTCAGGTGATATAGGAAGGCATGGAGCTAGTGTTTTAATCAAAAGAAATGAGCTAGAAGCCGATATTAAAAGCGATTGCAAGGCTTTAGATAAAGAGGTTTTAGAGCTTTTAGAAAATGATATAAAGGTTATAGCTATGAGAGATGCTACTCGCGGGGGGCTTAGTGCGGTTTTAAATGAGTGGGCAAAACAAAGCGGAAATGATCTTTTAATCTTTGAAGAAAAAATCATCGTTCAAGATGAGGTTTTAGGACTTTGCGAGCTTTTTGGTTATGAAGCTTATGAACTTGCAAATGAAGGCACTTTTATACTTTGTGTGGAAAAAGAAGATGAGTTAAAAGCCTTGGAAATTCTAAAAAAATACAATGTAAATGCGAGTATTATAGGAGAAGTTTTAGAAGAGAAAAAAGCACGCGTGATCTTACAAAACGCTTATGGGGCAAAACGCTTTTTAGAAAGCCCTAAAGGCGAACTTTTACCAAGAATTTGCTAATGCACGAATTAAGTATAGTAGAATCTTTAATCGAACTTTGTGAAGAAAATGTCCTAAACAATAAGGCTTGCAATGTGCAAGAAATTTATGTAAAAATCGGGCGTTTAAGCGGTATAGAAGTTGATCTTTTTAAGCGTTGTTTTGAAACTTTTAAAGAAAACTCAAATATTTGTAAAAATGCTAAACTTTTTATAGAACTTGCCCCACTTGAAATTTTATGCTTAAAATGTGATCAAACAAGCATTTTAGAAGAAAATGTTTTTAAGTGTCCTAAATGTGAAAGTATAGAATATAAAATCACACAAGGTGAGGACTTACACCTTATGCGACTTGTGATGGAGTGAGATGATAAATTTAGAAACATTGTTTTTTGTTTGATTTTATATAATTTTTAGTATTATAATAAAATAAAATTTTTAATTTTACAAGGATTAAAATATGTTAAAAGATAAATTATTGCAAGATTTAGAAGAACATTTTGAAACTTTAGGACAAGTTAGAAATTTAGCACAAAATTATGATGAAAGATTGTTTAATTATCTTTTAGAAGAAAGTAAATATAAAGAAGAATTTAAAAATAGATTTTTTATTTTTAATAAAAAAGTTTTGATTTTTAAAATAAATGAATTTTTAACATTTTTAGATCTTAAAAATTTAAGTGGTAGCTTTACAAGCTATGCTAACAAAATAGGACTTGCAAATAAAACAAAATCTCTTTTAAAAATAAATAACGAAGTAGTATTAAATTTTGCTTTTAAAGATGGTGTTATAAAAGGCGGACAAAGTAAAGATGAGCAAAAAACACAAGAGATATTTTTCAATGAAATACTAGCTCATGATGAAATAGATGTGTTATTTGATAAAAAAGCTTTGCAGAATTTTGAACTAATAGGTGAAATAAAAAATTTACAAGAATATTTAAAAAATAATCCAAATTTGCTCATAAGAGGCAATAATTTACTAGTGCTACATTCTTTAAAAAAGCTTTATGCAAATAAAATAAAATTAATCTACATTGATCCACCTTATAATACAGGTAATGATAGTTTTGGTTATAATGACAAATTTAAACACTCTACTTGGCTTACTTTTATGAAAAATCGCCTTGAAATTGCTAGGGAATTTTTAAGAGATGATGGTGTGATTTTTGTGCAATGTGATGATAATGAACAAGCATATTTAAAAGTACTTATGGATGAGATTTTTGGAAGAGATAATTTTGTAAATAGTATAGCTGTTAAATTAAAAAATATTGCAGGAGCAAGTGGAGGAGGAGAAGATAAAAGATTTAAGAAAAATATAGAGTATATTTTAATTTATGGTAAAAGTTATGAAAAATTAGAACAATTTAAATCTGTATATGATTCTAGAGAATTGTATTCTCATATAAGTTTTTGTAAAGAAAATAATATTAGTTGGAAATATACTTCGGCTCTACTCAATGGCGGTGAAAAAAAGTTAATAGCTACAACACTTGATGGTGATGGCAATGAAATTAAAATTTTTGAAAGAATTAATTATGATATAAAATCCATAGGACAAATGATAAAAGATTTTAAAATGAATGAGAAAGAAATTTTTTATCATTATGTAAATAAAATTTTTAGAACCACGATGCCACAAAGTTCAATTAGAGTGAGAGTTCTTGAAAAATTAAAAGAATTAAATTTAAGTCCTTATCTTATATCTATAGAATATACCCCAAAAAGTGGAAGAAATAAAGGTGTTGTATATGAGCAATTTTATAATGGAGAAAAATTAAATTTATTCGCATGGCTAAAAGATGTTGTAGAAATTAAAGATAAGCAAATTTTTAAAAAAGAATTAGCTGGAACTTTATGGGATTTTGCTTTCGCAATGACAAATTTAACAAAAGAAGGGGATACTCAATTTAGCAATGCAAAAAAACCCGAAGCTTTACTTCAAAGAATTATAGAAATTTCTACAAATGAAAACGACATAGTAATGGATTTTTTTGCGGGAAGTGGCACTACTCTAGCCGTTGCTCATAAAATGAAACGCAAATGGATAGGCATAGAACAAATGGATTATATAGAAACTATCACAAAAGAAAGACTCAAAAAAGTCATAGAAGGTGAGCAAGGTGGTATCAGCAAAGCAATAAATTGGCAAGGTGGTGGAAATTTTGTTTATGCTGAGCTTATGCCACTTAATGCAATTTATAAAGAAAAAATACAAAATTTAAATGATGAAAAAGAACTAGATAATATTTATCAAGAGTTAAAAACTAAAGCTTTTTTAGATTATAGAGTAGATATAAATGAAATTTTAAAAGATAAAGAATTTGAAAATTTAGACTTAGAAAGCAAAAAAGAAATTTTAAAACTTGTTTTAGATTCTAATATGGATTATGTTTTATATGGTGATATAAAAGATGAAGATTATGCCTTGTCTAAAGAAATAATAAAGCTTAATAAAATATTTTATGGTGATGAAAATGTTTAATAAAAAACTACACGAGCTTTTACAAGAAGAATTTGGAAAAAGAGGTATAGAGCAAATAGAAATTCCTTTTTACGTAAAAGAGAATTTATCAAAAGAATTAAGAATTTATCAAGAAAAAGCTCTAAAGTATTATTATGCAAATTCTGATAGCATAAAACAAAGACATTTAATGTTTAATATGGCAACAGGAAGTGGAAAAACACTTATAATGGCGGCTTTAATACTAGATTGTTATAACAAAGGATATAGAAATTTTATATTTTTTGTAAATTCTACTTCTATTTTAGAAAAAACTAAAGCAAATTTTGCAAATAAATATTCTAGCAAATATCTTTTTAAAGAAAATATAAATATAGACTCTAAAAATATAGAAATTAATATTATAAATAATTTTTTTGAAAGCAAAAATGAATGCATTAATATATATTTTACAACTATACAAGCTTTATTTTCTCTTTTTAAAAATGAAAGGGAAAATTCTTTAAGCTTTGAAGATTTAAAAGATAAAAAGCTTGTATTTTTAGCTGATGAAGCTCATCATTTAAATAGTGATACTAAAAGCAAAAACGAAAATGAGCTTAAAGAAGGTTGGGAAGCTATTATAAAAAGAGCTTATGAAAGCAATAATGAAAATTTATTGTTTGAATTCAGTGCTACTATTCCGCAAGAATTTAATGTTTTGGAGAAATATCAAGATAAAATTATTTACGAATACACCTTAAGGGAATTTTGCAAAGAGGGATATTCTAAGCGTATATTTTTAGTTAAGTATGATAATGATAGTTTAGAACATAGATTTTTAGGAGCAGTACTTTGTAGTCTTTATAGAGAGTTGTTGGCTCAAAAATATAATATCGTATTAAAGCCTGTTGTTTTATTTAAGAGTGAATCTATAAAAGAATCTATGCAAAATCAAGAAAAATTTATAGATTTTATAGATAATTTAGAAAGCTTGCATATAGAAGATTTTTATAAAAATATAAACAAAGAAAGCGATCTTTTAAATAAAAGCTTAGAGTTTTTTAAAAAAGAATATCAAAATACTTATGCAAAAACTATTGTAAATTTTTTGAAAAATAATTTTAAAACGCTTTATATGTTAAACACAAATGATGATAAAGAGCTAGAAAAAAATCAAATTTTACTTAATAGCTTAGAAGAAAAAGATAATCAAATAAGAGTTATTTTTTGTGTTGATAAACTTAATGAAGGTTGGGATGTTTTAAATCTTTTTGATATAGTTAGGCTTGGAAATAAAAAGGCAAGCAAAACAATAACCACAAAGGAAGCACAACTTATAGGAAGAGGTGCTAGATATTATCCTTTTAAAGGCAATTTATTTGATTTTGATGATGAACTTAAATTTAAAAGAAAGTATGATAGCGATCTTGAAAATGAGTTAAATACTTTAGAAAGATTAACTTATCATACTAGAAACGATGTTGAGTTTATCAAGCAACTCAATGAAAGCATGAATAAAGAAGGATTGTTATTTGAAGAGGAAAAAACACGCATAGATTTAATAGTCAATGAAAAAATAAAAGAGATCGTTGAAAATAATAAAATTTATTATGCCAATAATAAAAGAATCAAAAAGCGTGATTTGAAAAATTTTTACATTACAAGAATTGAGATGGAGCAAAAAATAAAAGGTTTGCAAATTCCTTATTTTTCAAATTCTATAAAAGAAAGTGAGGAGAAATTTGAAGAAATCAAAGAAGAATATGATCTTCAAAAACCATCTGCTCTTAATCATATAGATAATATATATTTTTTAAAAGCTATGAATATATTAGGACTTGATTTTAATAAAATCAATGAAAATTTTACTTTTAAAAGTAAAAAAGATTTTATAGAAAATTGTTTAAAAAACATAGTTGTTTGTTTTTCAAAACGACAAGAATTTAATCAAATAAATAATCTTGAAATAGCCAAATATATTTTAGAAAATTTTAAATCGCTCAAGCAAAACATAAAACAAGAATACGAAGTAAGTGAGTTTATAACTCATGAATTTAATATAGGTAATAAGGTAGTATTTAAAAATAAAGAGAATTTTAAGGAAATGAATTTTGAGTGGCTTTATCACAAAACTTTTTGTTTTGATAGTAATTTAGAAAAAGAATTTTTAAATTTTATAGAAGTGAAAAAAGATGAAATCAATAAAGTGTTTTCTAAATGGTTTGTTATAAGAAATGAAGGCTTTGAAGAATTTAAAATTTACGATAATAGAAAAGATGAAGCAACTTATGCTATGGGATTTGAACCTGATTTTATTTTCTTTGGTAAGAAAAATAAAGATGATGATAATTTTTTAAGTATACAATGTTTTATAGAAACAAAAGGGGAGCATTTAGCAATAGCAAAAGATGCTTGGAAGGAAGAATTCTTAGAGACTTTAAAAGGAAAAATAATAACCACTAAGGATGATAAAAAAATAACTCTTCAATCTTTACCATTTTTTATAAACAAGAACTTTAATATAAATGATAAATTCCTTAGTAGTTTTGATGAATTTGTAAGTTTTCAAGATGAAAGATAAGTAATATTTATTTTTACCAAGCATATGAATCTAGCTTTTTAAAATCCTTGCAAGTTTAAGCAAATTTGAAATCAAAAATTCTTTTTTTACGAGCTTAGAATTGATTTTAAGCTCGTATTCGCTTTTAAGTAAAAGAGTGAAAATTTCTTTATATTGTTCGATTTTTAAACTAAAGGCTTGAGAGCTTAAATTTTGTCCCACTTGAGGGGGTGGAGTGTAGCCTAAAAGCTCTTTAAAATCAATTTTACCATTGACTTTAACATAAAGTGCGATTTTAAATAAACGATAAAAAGAATTATATAAAGAGTTGATTAAAGCAATTTCATTAAAATTATCTAAAATTTTTTCAAGTTCGCTTTTAAAGTCTTGTTTTTTTAAAATTTTATCAAAAAAGCTTTCAAAACTTCCTGTATTTAAACTATAGCAGTATTGTTCTATGGTTTTTTCATCTACTCTTAAACCGCTAAATTTATTAAGTTCGCTTGCAGCAAGATACAAGTTTTCATCAAAACTTGTAAAAAGAGTAAATAAAGCATTTTGAGTGATTTCAACCCCTAGTTGTTTTGCTTTTATGCTTAAAAGCTCCACGCCTTCTTTAGCTCCGTTAGCTTTAAAAAATCTTACAAAATGAGGAGAGAAAATTTTTTCTATGTCACTTTGCTTTGAGTTTTCATCATAAAATTCTAAAAGAAAGAAATTGTCCGCATTGTTTTTGCAAAGTTCGACTAAAATTTTAAGATCTTTTGTTGGAATTTTTTTAGAAGTTTTGATTTCTAGTAATTTTTTTTCGCTAAAAAGCGATCCTGCGCTTAAAAAATCACTCGCACGAGTGAAGTTGTATTCTTCAAAAAAAAGTTTTAAAGTTTCATCGGGCTTATATTTTTCTTTTATAAATTCAGCATAAAGTTCGCTTTGAAAATTATCTGCTCCATAAAGAAAGAAAAAATTAGGTATTGAATCTTTAGAAAGTAGGGTTTGAAGCTCTTTTCTATACATTTTCTTCCTTTATGAGTCTTTGGGTGATTTTAGCATAAATTTTTGCCATAACTATATCCGCTTCCATGATTTGCACTTCAACACTTTCTAGCAAATTTACACGCGTATCATAAAGGATTATATCCGCTCCTTTGATTTCATCATCTAGTTTGGCTATGCAAACTCCATCATTTTGCACAACTAAAGCTTTAAATTTTTTGTCTATATTTTTGGCTGCCCATCTAGCAAATTTTCTATCCATAAAATCAAAAGCAACCTTATCCGCCTCTCTTTCAAGCGTACTAAGACTCTCGCAAGTGCTTTCTATGTTTAAAAGTAGATAATTAAAAAGTTTTTCATCGTTTTTTTGTTTGGCTTTTAAAAGTCTGTGTAAAATAAGATCAGAATACCTTCTTATAGGGCTTGTAAAATGTGAGTATTTATCAAAACCTAAGCCAAAATGTCCCGCATTTACACTAGAATATTCTGCTTTTTTTTGTGCTTTGATGATGAGTTTATCTACTTCTGCTCTTAAATTTAACTCATCGGCTAAAGCTTGTATGTCTCGTATGAGTTCAGGAAGATTGGGCTTAAAATTTACATCGATTCCGAGTTCGCGTAATTCATTTAAAAGTTTATCGATTTTTCTTGTATCAGCACTTAAGTGATTTCTAAAAATACCTATATCTATGAGTTTTGCTGCCGCTTTATTGGCTAAAAGCATACAATCTTCGATCAAATTATGCGAAGGCGTGTCTTTTTCAAAAACTGTGCTTTTTAGACTTAAATTTTCATCTAAATTCATTCTTAATTCTTCGGTGCGAAATTCAAAGGCATTTTTAAGACGCATTTTGCGTAAATTTTTTGTGATTTCAAAAAGCTCATAAAGCCATGAAAGTTCTTTTAAATCAGGTTTTTGTACCAAAATTTCATCAACTTCATCGTAATTAAAACGGCGTTTTGAGTTGATAATGCCTTCAAAAAGTTCTTCTTTGATGACTTTATTTTCATGATTGAGCGTGATTTTAAAACAATACGCTAAGCGATCTAAATGAGGTTTTAAAGAACAGATATTTTCACTTAAAGGACGAGGTAACATAGGTATAGCAATGTGCGGAAAATAAATAGAAAATCCACGATTTCTTGCTTCTTTATCTATAGCACTATAAGCATAAACATATTCGCTAACATCAGCAATAGCTACATAAATTTCTCGTTTTTGAGTGTTAAAATAAATCGCATCATCAAAATCTTTTGCATGTATAGGATCTATAGTGCAAAAAGGCAAGGCTCTTAAATCCATGCGATTTTCATACATGCTCGCATCAACGCTATCACCGTTTGCTAGAGCTTCTTTGATACAAGCGTCGCTAAATTCGCTATTTTTATTAAAAAGAGCTAAGGAGATTTTTTCATCTATACTTTCATCATCGATATGTCCTAAAACTTCTATGATATTGTTATTTTCATTTTCTATTTTTAAAATTGTCCCTAAAGGTAGTGCTTTTAAGGATTTTTGAGAAGCTTTTAAGGCAGTGCTTAATCCTGTTTTGATATTCATTCCAAGCACGGCTTGGCCATACCTTTTGGTGATCACTAAAGAGGTTTCATTGGCTCTTTTTAGAACTAAAATCACCTTTGCACTGGGGCGTTTTTTCTTTAAAGGTAGAAGTTTTACCGCGACTATATCTTTATAGTTAGCACCTTTTAGGTTTTTGTTTTCTATCAAAAGATCTTTTTTAAAACTTTCATCAAAGCATTGTAAAAAACCTGTGCCTTTGCTTGAAATATCAAGTACTCCAAATGCAAAACCATTATTAAGATAGTATTTGTTTTTGTGTTCTTTGATGATATGATTAGCTAAAAGCTCTCTTAAAATTTGTTTAAATTCATTGCTTACTTCATGAGAGCTAATGCCATAACTAAGACTGTTTAAAAATTCTTTCACTTTTGATACTTTATGATTTTTTGTAAAATTCTTACATAAAGTTTATAAAAAAAATATGAAATTTATACTTTAATTGCTATAATAATACCTTTAATTTTTGAATTTTTAAGGAGTGAATATGGCTATTACAGTATATTATGATAAAGATTGTGATTTAAATTTAATCAAATCAAAAAAAGTAGCAATTATAGGCTTTGGCTCTCAAGGGCACGCTCATGCGATGAATTTAAGAGATAATGGCGTAAATGTAATTATCGGACTTCGTGAAGGTAGTGCAAGTGCTGTTAAAGCAAAAAATGCTGGTTTTGAAGTAATGAGTGTAAGTGAGGCTTCTAAAACAGCAGATGTGATTATGATTTTAGCTCCTGATGAAATTCAAGCAGATATTTTTAATGTCGAAATAAAACCAAATTTAAGTGAAGGTAAGGCTATAGCTTTTGCACACGGTTTTAATATCCACTATGGTCAAATTGTTGTTCCAAAAGGTGTAGATGTTATCATGATAGCACCTAAAGCACCAGGACATACAGTAAGAAATGAATTTACTTTAGGAGGTGGAACCCCTTGTTTAATAGCTATCCATCAAGATGAAAGTAAAAATGCTAAAAATTTAGCCTTAAGTTATGCAAGTGCGATTGGGGGCGGACGCACAGGTATTATAGAAACAACCTTTAAAGCCGAAACAGAAACAGATCTTTTTGGTGAACAAGCCGTGCTTTGTGGTGGGCTTAGTGCTTTGATTCAAGCAGGTTTTGAGACTTTGGTTGAAGCAGGTTATGAACCTGAAATGGCTTATTTTGAGTGTTTGCATGAAATGAAACTCATTGTGGATTTGATTTATCAAGGTGGTATTGCAGATATGCGTTATTCTATCTCAAATACTGCAGAATATGGCGATTATATTACAGGGCCAAAGATTATCACTGAAGAGACTAAAAAAGCGATGAAAGGTGTTTTAAAAGATATACAAAATGGTGTTTTTGCAAAAGATTTTATCTTAGAACGCCGTGCAGGTTTTGCTAGAATGCATGCAGAACGCAAAAATATGAATGATTCTTTGATAGAAAAAACAGGACGCAATTTGCGTGCTATGATGCCTTGGATCAGTGCTAAAAAATTAGTAGATAAAGATAAGAACTAAACATTGTCAAAGAAAAAATTAGTTCAAATTCAGCGTTATTTAATCATAGCTATACTTTTTTTACTTTGTATAGCTTTAGCTTTGGGAATTTTAGTAAAATATCAAAATTCCCAAGATGTTTCTTCTGTTAAGCCGGATTATTTTATTGATAAACAAGAAGATTTAATGTCATCAAATAAAGATCATTATGAAATTGGTATTTTTCAAGAGAATGAGTTTGATAATAATAAATCTGTAAGTATTTTAGAGCAAAAAATTCAAGAAATCGATGATTTAAATACAAGTTTAAATGAGCAAAATTTAAGCAGTGTGGAGCAGAATTTAAGTTTAGAGCAAAATCAGAGTTTAGAACAAAATTTTATTCCAAAAGATACAAATTTAACCCAAGATCAAAATTTAACTTTTGATGAAGATATTCATTTAAATAAAATTTCTAAAAAACCAAAACTTGCTATTATTATCGATGATATGGCAAATGCAAGTCAGGTTAGAGGTTTAAAAGCTTTAAATTTAAAGTTAAATCCTTCTTTTTTTCCGCCAGATAAAAACCATAGTGAAACGCCAAAACTTGCTTTAAAATTTGATTTTTATATGGTGCATTTACCTTTAGCAGCAATTAATTACAATAAACCCGAGCTTGATACTTTAAATCCAAATGATAGCAAAGAAAGAATTTTTAAAAAAATCAAGCAAATTAAAAAAGATTTTAAGGATTTAAGATATATCAATAATCACACAGGAAGTTTATTTACAAGCAATGAAGAAGCTATGAGAAAGCTTTACGAGGCTTTAAAAAATCAAAATATATTTTTTGTAGATTCTAAAACTATAGGAAATTCTAAGGCAAATAAAATCGCTAAAGAACTCAGTATGCCTTATATACAAAGAGATGTGTTTTTGGATAATGAAGATGATGTTAATTATGTTAAAAAACAACTCGAAAGCGCTGTAAAACTTGCACAAAAAAAAGGTTTTGTTATAGCCATAGGACATCCTAGGAAAAATACTTTTAAAGCCTTAGAGCAAAGTAAGGATTTGTTAAAAGGCGTTGATCTTGTGTATTTGAGTGAAATTTATGGCAAGTGAAATTTTGCCTGATGAATTTTTGAAACTTTTTAAAGATTTAAAAAAGCCTCCTAAAAAATTACACTATAAAGGAAATTTATCTTTATTAAAACAAGACAAAATCGCTATTATAGGTTCAAGGCGTATGAGTGTTTATACGAAAAATTGTGTTTTTTCTTTAGCGAGTATGCTTAAAAATGCTCATCTTTGTGTGGTAAGTGGCGGTGCTTTGGGTGTGGATATCACTGCAAGTGTGGCGGCTATGCCAAATACTATAGGTATTTTTGCTAATGGTTTAGATCAAATTTATCCAAGAACTAATGAAAAAATCATTAAACAAATTTATGAAAACGCTTTAGCTTTAAGCGAATACGAAGATGATTATTTGCCAAAAAATTATGACTTTTTACTAAGAAACCGTTTGGTTATTGCTTTAAGTAAAGCTGTTGTGGTTGCACAAGCAGATATAAAAAGTGGTTCTATGCAAAGTACAAGGCTTGCTTTAGAGCTTAATAAACCTTTATATGTTTTACCGCAAAGACTAGGAGAAAGCACAGGGACTAATTTGCTTTTAAAGGAAAATAAAGCAAAGTTAATCTGTGATTTTAAAGAATTTGTAAGTGAGTTTGCAAGTATAGATACAAATCAAGATGAGTTTTTAGAGTTTTGTAAAAAAGGTGTGAGTGTTGATGAGGCTTTAAAATTGTATGGACAAAAAGTTTATGAATACGAACTTGAGGGAAAAATTTCCATAGAAGGGCTT
Organism: Campylobacter sp. BCW_6877; assembly: GCF_001762445.1. Lineage (NCBI taxonomy): Bacteria > Pseudomonadati > Campylobacterota > Epsilonproteobacteria > Campylobacterales > Campylobacteraceae > Campylobacter > Campylobacter sp. BCW_6877. The sequence goes on from NZ_MJWW01000035.1 coordinate 65,202, forward strand.
TTTATAAGGGTTTTAGTATGAGAGCTTTGGCTTTAGATGTAGGTTTAAAACGCATAGGTGTAGCGCTTTGCATAGATAAAAAGATCGCTTTGCCTTTAGATGCAGTTTTAAGAAAAAATCGCAATCAAGCCGCTAATGAAATCAAAAATTTACTTAAAATACATGAAATTTCTTTACTCATTGTAGGTATTCCTAAGGGTGGGTCAAGTGAAGAAGAAATGACAAGACGCATTAAGCATTTTGTTTCTTTGCTTGAATTTGATAAAGAAATTTGCTTTGTAGATGAAAGTGGAACAAGTAAAGAAGCTTTAGGATACGGTGTAGCCAATACACGCAAAAAAGATGGTAAATTAGACTCTTTATCCGCTTTTATCATGATAAAGGATTATTTTGCTCTCTAGAATAGAAAAACTTTATACCAAAGATGAAATGCAAAATATTTTATCTTCTTTTACTCAAGAAAAAAATGTTTGTGTATTTGCAAATACTTTAAAAATTAGCATTGAAGAATTAGAAAAAGAATTTTTAAAACAAAATTTAAAATTTAAAAAGATCAACGCTTATTGTTATTTGTTTGAGGCTAAAGATAAAGCCATCTTAAGCTCTATGAAAGCTTTTAATGAGGCGCACTTTTATATACAAAATTATTCTTCTTATTTGTGTGCTTTAAATTTAGAGGTCAAAGCAGGGCAAAGTGTTCTTGATATGTGTGCAGCTCCGGGTGGCAAAAGTATCAATCTTGCAAATTTTATGCAAAATACAGGTTATTTAGCTTGCAATGAGATGAGCAGGGATAGATTTTTTATTTTGCAAAAAAATCTTAAAAATTACGGCGTGAATGCTAAAGTTTTTATGAAAGATGGTAAAAATATAGGCAATTTATGTCCTTTAAAATTTGATAAAATTTTACTTGATGCACCTTGTTCAACTTTTGCTAAAATAGGTTTTGATTTGGAAAAAAGTTATAAAGAAATCAAAAATATTGCAAAAACTCAAAAAAAACTTCTACATTCTGCTTTAAAGGCATTAAAAATAGGTGGAGAGCTTGTATATAGTACTTGCACCTTTACCAAGGAAGAAAATGAAGAAGTGATAGAGAATGCTTTAAAAAGCGAGTTTAAATTAGAGCTTTTAGATATTGATTTGGAAAATGTTGAGGCTAAAGCAGGGCAAAGTGAAGAATTTGCTGAAATTTCAAAATGCAGACGGATTTTACCAAGCTTAAACTATGATGGATTTTTTATAGCTAAACTTAGGAAATTATGTTAATTAATAAAATTATTCACATTTAAATACAAATTCATAAAAAAACTTAAAAAACAATAAATAATTTTTTCTTTATTTTAAAGCTTAAAGTTCTATTTTTAAGCACTTTGAAAAGAAAATCACAGCGTGAAAAGGCTGTGAATAAAGTTGAAATTTTTTTAACCTTAAAAAGATGAAATTAGTCTGATTGTATTTTTTGCAGTTTTGGAGCTATTACAGCTTGACAATATCCTTGATTGGGATTATTTATAAAATAATGTTGATGATAGTTTTCAGCTTTGTAGTAAGTTTGCAATCTTGAAATTTTAGTAACTATTTTTTTGCTAAATATTTTTTGCTGTTCTTCGATAAAATTTTGAGCTAAAATTTTATCTTCTTCATTTTCGTAAAAGATTATTGAGCGATATTGCATACCAATATCTCCACCTTGTTTATCTATACTTGTTGGATCATGAATTTTAAAAAAGAGCGTTAAGATTTCAAGAAGAGAGATTTGTTTTTCATCGTAATTTATTTTGACAACTTCTATGTTACCATCACCATTACACACGCTTTCATAGCTAGGATTTGGATTTCCTCCGCTATATCCAACTTCAGTATCAATTACACCTTTTAGGCGTTCAAATACAGCTTCAATACACCAAAAACAACCACCACCTAAAACGATATTTTTCATTGTGAGTTTTCCTTGAGTTTAGCCCTTTGAAGGGCTAGGATTATTTGTAGTTTTTGATTGCTTTTTCTAAAATTTCAATTGCAGCTTTTTCATCTTTGAAATCTTGTACTTTAACCCATTTGTTTGGCTCTAAAATTTTATAAGTTTCAAAGAAATTTTTGATTTTATTTAAAGTTGCTTGTGGTAAATCTGTGTAAGTTTTTATATTATCGTATCTTGCATCTATTTTTGAATTTGGAACCGCAAGAAGTTTTTCATCCATTCCGCTTTCATCTTCCATGATTAAAACACCGATTAAGCGACAAGGAATCACAGCTCCAGCTTGGATAGGATATTCATTAAGTACTAAAATATCCACAGGATCGCCATCATCAGCCAAAGTATTGGCAATAAAACCATAGTTTGCTGGGTAAAACATCGCGCTAGCCATAACGCGGTCTACCATGATAGCACCACTATCTTTATCGATTTCATATTTTATGTTTGAGCCGTATGGAATTTCGATTACGGCATTGATTTTATTTGGAATATCTCCGATTTTGATTTTGCTTAAATCCATTTTTTCTCCTTATATACTTTGAATTTTTTTAATCAGTTCTTTCATATCTGCAACGATAGGTTCGATAGTGCGCTCTCCATCGATAATAAAATGAAGTTTTTTCTTTTGATAAAAATCTAAAATTTCATTTAAAGGTTCTGTATAAACTTTCATTCTATTGTAAAACACTTCTTCATTATCATCTGCACCACGATTTCTGCCTAGAACTCTTTCTTTGGCAACTTCTTCGCTTACTCTTACTTCTATGACGCCTTTAAGACAAATTTCATTTTGCTCACTTAAAACCTTGTCAAATTCCATCATTTGTTCTACGCTTCTTGGATAGCCATCGATGATGATAGTTTTAGTTGGAGCAGCTTTTAGTGCGCAAACTATAGTATTTACAACAACATCTAAAGGAACAAGATTGCCTTTGGATATAAAACTATCTATAGTTTTTCCAAGCTCACTCCCACTTGCTACTTCAGCTCTTAAAAGATCGCCTGTTGAATAGTGTGTGATATTTGTCGCATCTGCTTGTGCGATTAAACTAGCATCGGTAGTTTTTCCACTACCTGGTGCACCTATGATTAAAAACAATTCTTTCATTTTATATTCTCCCTTAATTTGATTCCTAATTCTCTCATTGCTTCATTGTTAGCAGGTGATGGTGCATCTGTCATTAAGCATTGCGCTCTTTGGGTTTTTGGAAAGGCTATAACCTCTCTTATGCTGTTTGCTCCTGTAACTAGCATGATGAGTCTATCAAGTCCTATAGCGATACCTCCATGTGGTGGAGCACCAAAACTTAAAGCATCAAGTAAGAAACCAAATTTTTCTTTTTGTTGTTCTTCATTGATATTTAAAAGTTTAAATACTTTTTGCTGAATATCGTTTTTATGGATTCTTATACTACCTCCACCTAGCTCAACGCCGTTTAGTACTACATCATAAGCGATAGATGAAATTTCTTCTAAATCAGTCTCATTGATATTTTTTGGCATAGTAAAAGGATGGTGCATCGCAGAATAACTTCCGTCATCATTTTGCTCAAACATAGGAAAATCAACAACCCATAAGAATTCTAAGGCATTTGGATCTATAAGATTTAACTCGTTGGCTAAGAAAATTCTAAATCTTCCCATATAATCAAGCACGGTTTTTTTAGTTCCTGCGCCGAAAAATACCACATCTCCTATTTCAAGCTCACAGCGTTTGCTGAGTTCATTTAAATCTTCTTCGCTAAAGAATTTGCAAAGTGGACCTTTAAGTCCATCTTCTTTAACTTGTATGAAAGCTAAGCCCTGAGCGCCAAATTTACGCACAAATTCTTCAAATCTTTGCATTTGTCTTTTTGAAAAAATAGTATCGCCTTTTGGAACGCGTATGGCTTTGATGCGATTTTTCTTTGTATCTTTGGCGATATTTGCAAAAATTTCATTATTTGACTTAGCGAAAATATCAATAACATCAATAAATTTAAGATCAAATCTTAAATCCGGCTTATCAGAGCCATAATTCTCCATAGCGTCTTTGTATTGCATTTGTCTAAAAGGGGTTTGAATTTCTTTACCGCAAGCTTTGAAAATATCTTTTAAAAAAGTTTCGGCTACATTGATCACATCTTTTTGTTCGCAAAAACTCATTTCAACATCAATTTGTGTGAATTCAGGTTGGCGATCAGCTCTTAAATCTTCATCTCTAAAACATTTTGCGATTTGAAAATAACGATCAAAACCGCTACACATTAAAAGTTGTTTGAAAAGCTGAGGGCTTTGTGGAAGAGCGTAAAATTCACCCTGATGCACACGAGAAGGTACGAGATAATCTCTTGCACCTTCAGGAGTAGCTTTGGTAAGAATAGGGGTTTCAACTTCTAAAAATCCCATATTTGCCAAAGAATTTCTAGCTGCTATACAAGCTTTAGAACGCAGGGCAAAATTTTCATAAAGTTTAGGATTTCTTAAATCTAAAAAGCGATATTTTAAACGTAATTCTTCATTTACACTTTCATCAGCGATAGCAAAAGGAGGTACGGCACTTTCATTTTCTATGGTAAGTTTAGAAACAACTACTTCGATTTCTCCTGTTTTTAATTTAGGATTTACAAGTCCTTCACCACGTGGACGAATAGTACCTTCTGCAATAAGTACAAATTCATTTCTTGCATTGGAAGCGATTTCATGAGCTTCTTTACTATCATTTGGATCGCAAACAAGTTGGATAATACCACTTCTATCTCTTAAATCTATAAAAATAACTCCACCATGATCGCGGTAGCTATTTACCCAACCGCAAAGTTTAACGCTTTGACCAACATGGGAAATTCCCAAGTCTGTATTATAATGACTTCGCAAATTTATTCCTTGAAAAAGATTTTTTAAGATAATGAGCAAAATTATAGTATTTTTATTCTTTTGCTTTGCTAAGATTTGATATAATTTTTTATGCAAAATAAAATAGATCATAAAAATATTAAAAAAATTGGACTTGTTACACGACCCAATGTGAGTTTAGATAAGGAAATTTTAAAACTTCAATCGATTTTATCTATATATAAAGTTGAACTTGTATTATTTAAAGAAAGTTCTGAAATTTTAGATTTGCCAAAGTATGGATTGGATGATTTGTTTAAAATATCTGATTTTGTTATTTCTTTAGGTGGAGATGGGACTTTGATTTCTTTATGCCGTAAAGCTTGTGAATACGATAAAGCAGTTTTAGGAATTCATGCTGGACATTTAGGTTTTTTAACAGATTTTAAAGTTGATGAAGCTGAAAATTTTTTTCAAGCTTTTTTTCAAGGAGAATTTAGAATAGAAAAGCCTTATTTGTTAAGTGTTTTTTTAGAAGATAGGCAAGGAAAAATTTTAGAAAAATTGGCTTTTAATGATGTGGTTATTAGTAAAAATAATCAAGCTTCTATGGCTCATATAGAAGTTTTTAGAAAAGAAAAGAAATTTAATGAATATTTTGGAGATGGGCTTATTGTTGCAACTCCTGCGGGTTCAACAGCTTATAATTTAAGTGCAAATGGGCCCATAGTTTATACTTTAGCTCAAGCTTTTATCTTAACTCCTGTTTGTTCTCATTCTTTAACACAACGCCCTATTGTCTTACCAAAAGGTTTTGAAATAGAGATTATGGCAAAGGATTGCATACTTTGTATTGATGGGCAAGAAAATTATAAAATGAATAATTTTAAAAGTATAAAAGTGGGTTTAAGTGATAAAAATGTGGCTTTAATTCACCCAAAAAATAGAGATTATTTTCAAATTTTAAAAGAAAAATTACACTGGGGAAATTGATGATAAATAGAATTTTTATGAAAGAAAATCTTGGTTTTAAAAAGGCTGAGCTTGAAATTTCTAAAGGACTTACTGTTTTTACAGGGTTAAGTGGAGCTGGAAAATCGGTCTTGTTTAAAGGAATTTTATCCGCATTTTCTTTGAGTGAAAGTGAGGCTAAAATTGTCGAAATAGAACTAGATGATAAATTAGATTTAGAAAGTTTTGGCATAGAAAGCGAAGAGGAGAATGTTTTTAAGCTTTTAAAAGAAAAAAACACAAAATATTTTATTAACAATCAAAGCATAGCGAAAAAAAGTTTGCAAAATTTAAGTAAAACTTTTATTAAGTATTTAAGCGCAAAGGAAAATAACGAATTTGGAAATGAAAAATTTTTAAATCTCTTAGATGCCTTGGAAATGCAAGAAAATACAAATTTTGTTTCCTTTTTAGAAGATTTTAAAAAAGATTTTAATGCTTATAGTCAAATTTCTAATGAGCTTAATGCAATTTTAGAAGAAGAAAAAAAAGTAGAAGAATTAAAAGAATTAGCTAGAGTACAAATTGAAAAAATTTCAAGCATTAATCCTAAAATAGGCGAGTATGAAGAGCTTTTAATACTTAAAAAGAAGCTTTCTAAAAAAGATAAATTAGAAGAAGCTTGGAGTAAGGCAGAGCGTATTTTTGAACTTGAAAAAGTTGTTATTGAAGCTTTAAATTTAAGCGAAGTTGATGCGAGTTTTTTTAGTGAATGTTTAAATGAATTGCGTGTGATTTGTGAAAATCAAAAAATGGAAGATTTGGATTTTGATGTGGAGACACTTTTAGATCGCATTGAAAATTTATCCTATCTCATCAAGCGTTATGAAAGCATAGAAAATGCTTTAGAAGTTTTAAAACAAAAAAAACATGAACTAGAACATTATGAAAATTTAAGTTTTGAAAAAAAAGAACTTGAAAAAAAATTTCAAGAATCAAAACAAAAATTAGAAGAAAAAGCACAAATTTTAACTCAAACAAGAAAGAAAAACCTTAAAAAATTAGAAAAATGTTTAAATAATTATCTTAAAGAACTTTATATGAAAGATGCAAGTTTGACGCTTAAAGAAAGTGGGAAAATTTCAATTTTAGGCAAAGATGAGATAATGCTAGATATTAATTTAGCTCATTTAAAAAATTTAAGTTCGGGTGAATTAAATCGCTTAAGACTTGCTTTTATAGCCACAGAATGTAAAATTTTAAATGCAGGTAAAGGGATATTATTTTTAGATGAAATCGATGCAAATTTAAGTGGAAAAGAGGCTATGAGTATAGCTAAGGTTTTAGAGGAGCTTTCTAAGTTTTATCAAATTTTTGCTATTTCTCATTTACCCCAACTTTCCTCTAAGGCACATAATCATTTTTTAGTTGAAAAAAATGGCGAAGAAAGTAAGGTAAAAAAGCTTGATCAAAAAGAAAGAATTAAAGAGCTTGCTAGGATGGTAAGTGGAGAGCTTGTTAGTGATGAAGCAATCGAATTTGCTAAGACCTTGTTTAAGAATTAAGCGGATTTTTTATTTTACTATGTTAAAATATATAACTATAAAATTTCCTTTCTTTTGAAATAAATATATTAAAAATTTTAGATATAAAGGTATTTTACGCACTATGAATAAGAAAATTTTAATTATTGATGATAATAAAATGCTCGGCAAACTTTTAGCTAAAAAAATTCAAATGACTTTAGATTATGAGGTAGATATTGCTTTTGGTTTTGCTGAAGCTAAGGAGTTAATGAACAATAATTATTTTTTAGCTTTTGTGGATTTATGTTTGCCAGATGCCCCAAATGGTGAAGTTGTGGATTATGTTATAGAAAAGAAAATTCCTGCTATTGTTCTTACGGCTAGTGGTGATAAGGCTACTAAAGAAAAATTTATGGATAAAGATATATTAGATTATATTTTTAAAGAAAGTGAAACTTGCATTGATGAGATTATTAGTTCTATTATAAAACTTAATCAATATGCAAAAACTAAAGTGATTTTAGCTATGAGCAAGCTACCTGAACGTAATGAAATTAAAAAAATACTTACTCAAAGACAATTTAATGTTTTAGCTGCAGCTCATGGTGAAGAAGCAATGAGTTATTTAAATGATAATAATGATGTTAAGCTTATTATAGCAGATGTCAATATGCCAGTAATTAGTGGTTTTGAGCTTTTAACTCAAGTAAGAGAGCGTTTTAGTGATGATGAATTAGGTGTGATTCTTTTGGGGGATCATAATGATTCATTTGAAGCGAATTCTTTTAAAAATGGAGTTAATGAGTATTTGTTCAAGCCTTTAAGCAAAGAAAGCTTTAATTGCCGCTTAGATCGTTGTTTATCTTATATGGATGATAAAAAATTTTTAAGCACTTATAATGTTTTAGATCCTGTATCTGGGGTTAAAAATTATAATGCCTTAATCGATGGAATAGATGATTATTTTAATGAAATAGCGACAAAAGACGAGGAATTTGCTTTTGCTTTCTTAGATATAGATAATCTTCAAATGATTAACGATGAATACGGCCGTGAAGTTGGTGATGAAGTAATTAAAATCTGCGCTAATGAAATAGTTAATGAAACTAAAGGAAGAGATCTTGTAGGTAGATATAGTGCAGAAAAAATTTGTATTTTACTTAAAAATATATCCCAAGAAAGAGCGATTAAAATCTTTTCTCGTATACGAGTAAATATAAAAAAGGCTGGTGTTTTGGTTAATTTAGATGAAATCTTTTTTACAGCTTCTATAGGCGTGGTTTTTGGAAAAAGTGGAGATAAGATTGATTCTTTGGTTGATAAAGCAAGTAAAATATTGTCTCAAGCAAAAGATAATGGCAAGGATAGAGTTGAAGTATGTTCTTAAATCTTGATTTTCAAGATGGTTTAAGGATTGTTGATACGCATTGCCATCTAGACAGTGAAGCATTTAAAGATGATTTAGATGAAACTTTAAATCGTGCTTTTAAAAATGGTATAGAGAAAATCATCATACCTGGTGCTGATATAAAAGATTTGCCCTATGCAGCTACAATTGCTCATAAATATAAAAATATTTTTTTTGCAGCAGGGGTGCATCCTTATGAAATTGATAATTATGATGAGAAAATTTTAAGGCAGTATTTATGCGATGAAAAGTGTGTAGCTGTAGGTGAATGTGGGCTTGATTATTTTCGTTTTAAAAGTGATCTTGCTGAAGAAATTCAAAAAGAAAAAGAAAATCAAAAAAAGATTTTTATCGCACAGCTTGAACTTGCTATTGAATTTAAAAAACCTGTTATCATTCACTCAAGAGAAGCAAATCATGATACTTATGAGATTTTACATGGGTATTCTAAGGATCTTGTAGGAGGAGTTTTACACTGCTTTAATGCAAGCGAACATTTGCTAACTCTTTTTGAAGATGGATTTTATTTTGGTATTGGAGGAGTTTTAACTTTTAAAAATGCTAAGAAATTAGTTGAAATTTTACCTAAAATTCCAAAAGATAGACTGCTACTTGAAACTGATGCTCCATATCTTACTCCAGAGCCTTATCGCGGTAAAAGAAATGAACCTTTGTTAACTCAATTTGTAGCAAACAAAATGTGTGAAGTATTGAAATTATCAAGAAAAGAGCTTTTAGAAATTTGTTTTAACAATTCTGAAAAATTATTTTTTAAAGGTTATTGATGAAAAAAATTTTATTGTGTTTTTTAATATGTTTTAATTTTCTTTTTGCACAAATTAATACTCCTGAATTTTATGAAAGACAAATGAATGTTTTAAGAAATTTGGATATTAATCCAAGTTTTATTAGTGATTTGATTTTTGTGCAAACTCAACAAGATATAAAATCAAAACACGCTCAAACTTTAATAGATAGTATGCAAAATTTTTCAAAAGTTACTCCTATGATAAGAAAAATTTTAGCCCAGCAGGAAGTTCCTGATGAGATTTTGTATCTAGCTATGGTTGAATCAGGCTTGAAAACTCATAGTGTTTCTAATGCCAAGGCTGTAGGGGTTTGGCAATTTATGCAACCAACAGCTAGAAATTTGGGTTTAAGAATCGATGCTTATGTTGATGAAAGGCGTGATCCGGTCAAGTCAACTTATGCCGCTACAAATTATTTAAAAGAGTTAAAAGAAGAATTTGGCAAATGGTATTTAGCGCTTTTAGCTTATAATTGTGGAAATGGTAAACTAAGACAAGCTATCAAGCAAGCAGGAAGTGATGATTTAAGTGTTTTATTGAACCCTGATAAGAAATATCTTTCTTTAGAAACTAGAAATTTTATAAGAAAAATTTTAACTCTTGCTTTTTTAGCCAATGATAGGGATTTTTTACTAGATAAAGATGCGTCTTTAATGAATTATGCTTTAAGCAACGAATTCGCAAAAGTTGATGTGCCTTCTTCTGCATCTTTAAAAGAAATAGCTAAAAATTTAAATATGGATCTTGCAACTTTTAAGAAATATAATCCACAATTTAAACATAATTTTACGCCTCCTGGTAAAGGGTATTATATGTATATACCACTTAATAAAGTGGCATTTTTTGATAAAAATTTTAAAGCAGAAAAACTTGCGAAGGTTGATACAACTATACCTATGACAAGAACTTATACCGTTAAGTCTGGTGACTCTTTATATAAAATAGCAAGAAATTATAATATAAGTGTTGATGAAATTCGAGAATTTAATAAAATAGCAAAAAATCATCTTAGTATTAATCAAAAATTAATTATACCAATCAAGGAGAATAAAAATGCAAATAAAAACAATTACACTAAAGTTGTCAGCCGTTAGTCTAGGGGCTTTATTTTTTAGTGGTTGTTTAGGCACTAGTTTTTTTTCTAGCTTGGATAATGCTCAAGTGTATTATCCTTCAAATGATTTTAAAAGCAGTCCTAGTTCTTCAGGGACTAAAGGAACGATGAAGCCTTATACTATCAATGGTAAAACTTATTATCCTACTGTTGTAGCAGTAGGTGAAACTGCTGATGGTATTGCGAGTTGGTATGGGCCAGGCTTTCACGGCAAGAAAACCTCTAATGGTGAAACCTATAATCAAAATGCTTTAACCGCGGCTCATAAAACTTTACCTATGAATACCATCTTAAAAGTAACTAATCTAAATAACAATCGTCAAGTTACCGTTCGTGTAAATGATAGAGGTCCTTTTGTGAATAATCGTATTATAGATTTATCAAAAGGAGCTGCTAGTCAAATTGATATGATTGCTTCAGGAACAGCTCCAGTAAGGCTTGAGGTTATAGGGTTTGGATCAAGTAATTCGGGTAATAATATTGTACATTCTAATGTAAACTATGGAAATAGTGGAGAGATTGCAAATAATGGACAAATTTATGAAGGTGGAAATTTCATGGTTCAAATTGGAGCCTTTAAAAACCCAGCTGGAGCACAAACGATAGCAGCAAGATATAAAACTTATAGAACTTATAGCTCTACTATACGCACAAGCTCAGTGGATGGGTTAAATCGCGTTTTCTTAACAGGCTTTAGAAGTGAAGATGAAGCAAGGGATTTTGCTGCAAGTGGTGCATTTGCAGGTGCATTTGTTGTAAGAGAGTAGAAATTATGACAGAATTGATTTTTTTGGATGTAGATGGCTGTTTAACTGATGGGAAGATTATTTATACTTCTAATGGAGAATTTATTAAAGAATTTGATGTAAAAGATGGAGCGGCTATCGAGGCTTGGCTAAAGCTTGGTAAAAAAATTGCTATTATTACAGGTAGAAATTGTCCTTGTGTTGAAAAAAGAACTAAAGATTTAAAAATAGAAATTTTATATCAAGGCATCAAGGATAAGTTAGCTTGTGCAAAAGAAATTTTACAAAAACTTAATTTAGATTTTTCTCAGTGTGCGGCTATTGGGGATTATTTTAACGATAAGGCTTTGCTTGAAAGTGTAGGACTTAGTTTTAAGCCAAAAGATGGTCATAAAGATTTAAATGTAGACATAGTGCTTAGCAAAAAAGGTGGTAAGGCTGCTGTAGCACAGATGATAGAAATTTTAGTAGAAAAAAATCATCTAGAAGAAGAATGGAATAAGCTTTGGCTATAAAAATTTTTGGAATTTTAATTGCTCTTTTTACAATTACTTTTACGATTTTAAGTTTGCAAGATCCGTATTCTTTGAATTTGCAAACTAATGCTTTAAATTTTAAAAATATTGAGGCTAAAAATTTGAAAGCTTATGAGAGTAATGCTAGTACAATTAAGGCATATTATAAGGCAAATTCTTGGGTGAGATATGCAGATAGAGATGAATTTAATGATTTTATTACTTTAAATTTAGATTTTAATCTTAGTGCGAATCGTTTAGAGTTTTTCAATAAAGATATGAGCAAGGTTTTGTTTGAAGGAAATGTTACTTATATAGGTTCTAATAATGTCAAAATTATTTCTCAAGAGGCAGAATACCAACCTAAGGATAAAATTTTACACACAAATACTAATTTTAAAGCTCTAATCAATGGAAGTATTATTAATGGAAATACTTTAAACTATGATACAAAAAACAAAATTTTAAATATCCAAGGAGTAAATGCGTGGTTGCAAGACAAATAATTTTATTGTTAGCTTGTGTAAGTGTAACTTGGGCAACTCAAATTGAAGTAAAAGCTTTAAATTTTTACTCAGATGAAAATAAGGGTGAAAGTATTCTTAGTGGAAATGTAGAAGTAATTAGGGGTGATGATATTTTAAATTCTGAAAAATTGATTATTTATACGGATAAAAATCGCAAACCTATTCGTTATGAAGCAATGCAAAATGCTACGTTTAAGATTGTTTTAAAGGGTAAAACTTATAAAGGTAGTGGAGATAAATTTATTTATAATGTTATTAAAGATACTTACGAGATTAATGGTCATGCTTATATAAATGAGCTTGGAAGTAATCAAAAACTTTTTGGTGATAAAATAATAGTCGATAGAAAAGCTAATATTTATCGAGTGGAGAGTAAGGATCAAAAACCTGCTCGTTTTGTGTTTGATCTTAAAGACAAATGATAATTAGTGCTAAATTTATCACTTCTTTAGTGAAATTTGATGAGAAATTGAGCTCAAATTTTAGTGAAGTAGCATTTTTGGGGCGTTCCAATGTCGGAAAAAGTTCTTTAATCAATTCTTTGTGTAAACAAAAAAATTTAGCCAAAAGTTCGGCAACTCCCGGAAAAACTCAGCTTATAAATTTTTTCCAAGTAACTTGCAAAAGAAATGAAGAAAAATTTAATATCAATTTTATCGATTTACCAGGGTTTGGTTATGCAAAGGTTTCTAAAAATTTAAAAGCAATATGGAATCAAAACTTAGATGAATTTTTAAAATTAAGAACCTCGATAAAGTTATTTATACATTTAATCGACTCAAGACATACTCATTTAGAGATCGATGTAAATTTAAATGACTATTTGAAAAGATTTTTACGACCTGATCAAAAAATTTTAAAAGTTTTTACCAAATGCGATAAATTAAATCAAAGTGAAAAAGCTAAGTTAAAAAATGAATTTAAAGATTCTATTTTAGTTTCAAATTTGAATAAAATTGGCCTTGATTCTTTAGAAGATATTATTATCAATCAAACTTTAGGTCTTGATAAATGAGAAGAAATTTAAGTGCTTATAAAGCAAAATTTAATGGATCTTATGTCTTTTTAGGATTTTTTTTTCTAATTTATCAGATTCTTGGTTCGACTTTTGTATATACTCCGTTACTTTATGGGATTTTTTTCTGTTATATGTTTTGCTTGCTAGAAGAGAGAGAAAGGACTTTTTCAAAGCTTGATTTTAGATGGTATTTTTCTTTATTTTTTTTATTTTTTACTGATATAACTTATAATTTTTTTATTTTTTCATCTTGGCTGGCGTTTTTTATTTTTTATTATCTTTGTGCGGATTGGATTAAGACAAATTTAAAAATTGGTAAATTTATCCCTGTTGTTTTTGTGCTTTGTGCTTACGGCATTATTTTGTTTTTGGATATGATATTGTCTTATATTGGAGATGAAAAAATTAAAATTTTAGGATGGGCGTATATTGTTTCAGTTTTTATAGAATGTTGTTTAGCTTATGTGTTTTTTAAAGGTAAAATTTAAATGAGAATGCGTTTAGTTGTTGGATTTATACTATTGTTTTTTATATTTTTATTAAGTCGTGTGTATTATTTGAGTATAAAATCAAATGTATATTATGAAGAACTTGCTAAACAAAATGCCATAAAAACTGAATTTTTAGCACCTGTTAGGGGTCAAATTACAGATAGAAATGGAACTTTATTGGCTATTAATGATTTGGGTTTTAGTATTTCTATTAAACCTTATTTAAGTATTAAAAAGTCAAATAAAGGAATTCTAGATAAAGAACTATCTGAACTTGCAAATTTATTTCCTGATTTAAATGCTAGTAAATTAGCAGAAATTTATAAGAGAAATGATTCTTACTATAATCAAGATTTTATTAAAGTTGTAGATTTTATACCCTACGATGAGATTATTCCGCATTATTCAGAGTTAAATCTTAATAAAACAATAAAAATAGATCCTGTTGTAAAAAGAAAATATCCTTTTGGAAAATTGGCTTCGCATATTATTGGGTATGTAGGTAAGGCAAATTTGCAAGATGTTCAAGAAAATGAAATAGCAAAACTTTCTAACTATACGGGAAAAAGCGGTATAGAACGCTATTATAATGATATTTTACAAGGAGAAAAAGGAACTAGGGTTTATAAGGTTAATGCCTTAAATCAAGAAGTAGAACAGCTTTCTTACACTCCTGCTATGTCTAATGATATAGAACTTACGATAGATATAGAGCTTCAGTCTTATTTAACTTCATTATTTGAAGGGAATGCTGGAGCTGCTATAATTATGAATGTAAATGATGGATCTATTTTAGCTGCAGGGAGTTTCCCTGAATATGATCTTAATCCTTTTGTAACAGGGATCTCTTTTAAGGATTGGGACGAGCTTTCAAATAGTCTTGATCATCCTTTTACAAATAAACTTATAAATGGATATTATCCTCCAGGTTCTGTTGTAAAAATGGGAGTAGGGCTTTCTTTTTTAAATTCTAAAAATATTAGCCCGACGACTCAATATGTTTGCAATGGAAGCATTGAGCTTGGAGGCAGGTTTTTTAGATGTTGGAATCGATCGGGCCATGGACCTGTGGATTTAAAACATGCGATAAAATATAGTTGTGATGTTTATTTTTATAATGGCAGTTTGCAAGTTGGAATCGATCAAATAAGTGAAACTTTATCTCGCATTGGTTTTGGAGCGAAAACAGGGGTAGATTTACCTAGTGAATTTGTAGGGACTTTACCAAGCAAAGAATGGAAGATGCAAAGATATAGACAATCTTGGTTTCAAGGTGATACTTTAAATACAGCTATAGGTCAAGGTAATTTTCTTGCAACACCTATGCAAATTGCTAGATATACAGCTCAAATCGCAAAAGGTGGAGAGGTTATACCTCATTTTTTAAAAAGTATAGAAAATAATAATACAACTATAGAAAATCAAATGGATGAAAATAAAAAAGAAATTTTTACTTTATTTGAAAAGAGTCAATTGCCTTATATAAGAGATGCAATGTATGCTGTTGCTAATGAGCAAGGAGGAACCTCTTATCGTTATTTGCATAATCTTGATGTGAAAGTTGCAGCAAAAACAGGAACTGCTCAGGTTGTGGGATTTTCACAGACAGATAAAAATAGGGTCGATGAAAAACAATTTGAGTATTATACTAGATCTCATGCGTGGCTTACTTCTTATGCTCCTTATTCTAAGCCAAAATATGTAGTTACCGTTCTTTTGGAACATGGTGGGAGAAATATTACTTCAGGGGCAACTGTAGCTAAAATTTATCAAAAAATGATTGAACTTGGATATTTTAAATAATTTTTAGTTGTAAATCGAGTTTTTCAAAAAAAACTTTTTTAGCAATTGGTTTAAAAACCTTGCATTAAACAAATTATAAGTTTAATACAAGGAAAATTTATCTATGTTAACAAAAGTATCTTAAAAGATGGCTTTTGTTCTTTTTTCAAGCCAAACTAGAGCTTTTGGATAATCACCTAGCTTAGGAGAAAGTTTTTCAAATACTTCTTTGTGATAATTGTTTAACCATTCTTTTTCTTTTTCATCTAACATTTTTATATCAATACAAGATATTTCAAAAGGACAAAGGGTAACAGGTTTAAAGTATAAAAACTCTCCAAAATCTTTATTTTTAGGATTTTCTACTTTGGTATGAATAACTAAATTTTCAAGTCTTATACCCCATTTACCTACTTTATAAATACCTGGCTCTATGGAGGTTAGCATACCTTCTTTAGCTTTTGTTTTTTCAAGCACAGGGGATAGATAAGATAAAACTTGTGGACCTTCATGGACATTTAAAAAATATCCCACGCCATGTCCTGTGCCGTGTATATAGTCAATTTGTTCTTTCCATAAAGGTGCGCGTGTGATTGCATCAAGTAAGGGCATAGCTATATCTTTTGGAAAAATTGCACTGGAAATGGCAATATGTGCTTTTAAAACCAAGGTATAGTCATGAATTTGTTCTGCATTAGCCTTTCCTATTGGTACAACGCGTGTAATATCTGTTGTACCGTTTTTATATTGTCCACCAGAATCAATAAGTAAAAGCCCATCTTTTTTAAGATAAGCAAAACTCTCTTTTGTGGCTTTATAATGTGGATATGCTGCGTTTTCGTTAAAGCCTGCTATAGTGGCAAAACTATCACTTATGTAGTACTTGCTTTGTGCTCTAAATTCGCTTGCTTTAGCATCTATGTCCAATTCGCTTATTAATTCTTTATTTTCTATCGCTTCTTCAAGCCAGGCAAAAAATTTACATAAAGCCACTCCATCTTCTATCATAGCATCTTGTATATGCGCTATTTCTTTTGTATTTTTAGCTGCTTTTAAGCGAGTGCTTGGATTAATTTCTTGGATGATTTTTACGCTTTTGTCTAAAGAATTTATGAGTAAAGCGGTCATTTTTGAAGGTTCAATAAGCAAATTTGTATTTGTAAGTTTTTCAAGCTCCATGATGATTTCATCATAATTTTTAAGCCAAAACCCATCTAAATTTAATTTTTTTTTAAGTTCTGAATTTACTTTTTTCTGATCAACAAAAAGCAAAGCTTTGTCTTCCAAGATTAGCAAATGACTTAAAAATACAGGATTATAATTTACATCATTCCCTCTTAAATTTGTAAGCCAAGCTATATCATCAAGGCTGGAGATTAAATGAGAGGTAGTATTTAAATTTTTCATTTTTTGACGCACTAATGCTAATTTTTCTTTTCTTGAGTAAGAGCAGTATTCTAGTTCGTGTTCATAAATTTTTTCTTGTGGTAAAGTGGGACGATCTTTCCAAAGTGGACTTATTAAATCTATATGTTTTAAATTTGCCTTGCAATTAATCTTTAAATCTTTTTGCAAAGATAAAGGTAAAAGTGCAAAATCGATGCCTAAAATTTGATCTTCGCTTAAATTTTTTTCCAACCATTTGGTAAAAGTATTTTTAGCATCTTGCTTTTGTAAAAGTATGCCACTACCTTCTAATTCCTTTTGTGCTTGAAGCCAATATCTTCCATCTACCCACAAAAAGCCCTCTTCTTGTGTGATAAGAACTGTTCCAACAGAACCCTTAAAGCCACTGATAAAGATTCTGTTTTTGTAATATTCTGGTAAATATTCGCTCAAATGCGGATCTGCACTTAAGATGAGATAGGCGTCAATATTATTTTCTTTCATTAATCTTCTAAGTTCTAATACTCTTTGTTTGTAAATACTCATATTTTCTCCTTAATATTAATTTTTTAGTATTTTATTGATAGGTTTTTTGAGTATAAGTAAAATTATAACAGCACCAAGTAATATCCACATACATTGGTAAAATAAATTTGGCAAATAAGCTATATTTTCTTTACTTGCTTTACCACCTATGAATCCAGCTAAAGCATTGCCTAATGCACTTGCTACAAACCAAAGTCCCATGACTTGAGATTTAATTAAATTAGGTGCAATTTTTGTCATTATAGAAAGTCCCACAGGGGAAAGGCAAAGCTCTCCTAAAACCATAAGCAAAAAGCTACTGACAAGCCACCAAGGTGAAACTAAAATAATTTGTGATGAATTTTCTAAATTTTCTCTTAATGTATTAGCATCGCCATTTAAACTAATTGCATGATTTGAAGCTAAAGCCATTATTAAAAATGCCAAAGCTGCACCCAAAAGTCCTAATGCAAATTTAATAATAGATGAAATTTCTTTATTATTTTTGGCACATATAGTCCATATAAAAGCACTAAAAGGTGCAAAAAGTATAACAAATAAACCTCCAAGAGATTGAAACCATATTGTAGGAATTTCATAATTTAATATGGTTTTATCTGTTAATTTTTCTGCAAAAAAATTAAAAGAAGTGTATTGTTGCTCATATACTGACCAAAATAACGCAGCCGCTAAAAATAAAACAATAAAAATAATTAAATTTCTTTTTTCTTCTATTTTTAAAGAAGTAAAAGCGAAAAGATATAAAAAATAAATTCCAGCACAAGCTAAGATAGTTAGAATAATATTTTTATTAATAACTTGTGCATCTAATTTTATAAAACCACCAAGGATTAAAAATATTGCTCCAAGCAAAACAATACCTGATACAATGATGATGTAAAATGCGTTTTTGCTTTTTTTGCTTGGTCTATCCCAAGTAGAGTCTATGCCAACTTTTTCATCAAATTCTTTTAAATCAGGCATAGTTTTTAGGTAGAAAATAATTACCGCTAAAAGCATACCAATCCCACCTGCACCAAAACCAAAATGCCATCCGTATTCTTTTTGTAAAAAGCCGCAAATTAAAGGAGCTACAAAAGCACCAAAATTAAAACACATATAAAAAAGAGTAAAACCAGAATCACGCCTTGCATCATTTTTTTTATAAAGCATTCCAACCATTACAGAAGCGCAAGTTTTAAAAAGTCCTGTACCTATAACCAAAAAAACCATACCAACAAAAATCATTTTATTGTTAAAATAAGAAAAGGCTATGCACAAATGTCCAAATGCTATAGTTAAAGCACCTAGTAAAATTGCTCTTTTTTGTCCTAAGTAATTATCCGCAAGCCACCCACCTGGCAAAGCAGCAAGATATAAACAACTTGCAAAAATTCCCATAATTGCACTTGCTTCTTCAGGTTTTAAGTTCATTCCACTTTTTTCAAAACTTGCTATCATAAAAAGGTAAAGCAAGGGACGAATTCCGTAAAAAGAAAATCTTTCCCAAAGCTCGGTAAGCGAAAGAGATAAAAGTGGTTTTGGATGTCCAAAAAATGAAGTATCTAAATTTTTTACATTTTTACTTAATTTATATCCTTTATGTATTTTTATTTATAAATTATAGACAAGAAATTAAAAAATATGTATAACTTTGTAATATTTTTAAATAATTTATATCATAATGTTACTTTTTTGCAAATATAAAAAAAGAAATATTAAGATCAATTTTCAACTTTGGTGTATTTTGTATTTTAAGTTTAATTAGATAATTGCTTATTTTTTCGTTAAGAATTTTATAAATTGGTTTTTTAGCAATAAAAAGCATCCACATGCATTGTCCAAAAATACTGGGAAGTTGATCGATGTTTTTAATATTGACATAAATCCTGCAACAAAATTTCCAAGCGCACTTGCTACAAACTAAAGTCCCATGACTTGATTTTCGATTAAATCAGGGGCAACCTTAGCCATTATAGAGAGTCCAATAGGAGACACGCATATTTCCCCAAGTGTTAAAAAGAATATACTTATGATAATCCAAGCCATGGATATTGGTAAACCATTGTTGTTTATTAGATTTTGTGAAGCAAAGGTCATCATCATAAAACCAATACCGGCAAATAATATTCCTAAAGTAAATTTTCCAATGGAAGAAAAATATATATTTTTTTCTCTAAAAATATCCAAATATAACTTGCTATAGGAGTAAGTATTATGATAAAAATTGGATTAAAAGATTGAAACCAGTTTGTTGGAATTTTTCAATCAAAAATATTTCTATTTGTAAAATCTTGCGCAAAAAGATTATAAGCAGTAGGTTTTTGTTTAAAAGTACTCCAAAAAAAAGTGGCTGCAAAGAATAAAACAATTAAAATTGTTAATTGCTGTTTTTCTCTTTTATTTAAGGTTTTAAAAACAAAAAGATATATGAAATAAATTACCAAACATAGTAAAATTACAATTAGAAGTTTTTTTGATAGTATTATGGGATTAATATCTGCAAGATTAATAAAAATTAGAAAAAATCCAATAATACTTAACAAGCTTATACTTAGTATAAGAGTTAAATTTTTACTTTTTTTAAATGGTTGTTCCCAGTTTCGCTTTAAAGTGTAATTTTTATGAAATTCTTCAAGCTCAGGGATAGCTTTAAAATATAAAATAAGCAAAGAGATTACCTAAACCTCCTATGCCAAATCCTAAATGATAATTCCATTTTGCTTGAACAAAACCACATATAAGAGGAGCAATGAATGCTCCAATGTTAATTCCTATATAAAAAATCGTATAGCCAGTATCGCATCTTGTATCATTTTGTTTGTATAACATTCCAACTGTTACAGAAGCGCTAGTTTTAAAAAATCCAGTACCAATAACGATAAAAGTAAGCCCTAAGAAAAACATAGGTGTGCTTAAAATAGATAAGGCTATGCTAATATGTCCTAAAGCTATAATAAAAGAACCTAAAAATAAAGCCTTTTTTGCCCTAAATAATTATCAATAATCCAGCCTCCAGGAAGTGCTGCTAAATACAAGCATCCTGCAATGCCATAAATTGCCAAGGCGTATTCAGTACTTATTCCAAGTCCACCTTTGCTTATGGTTGTTGCCATGAAAAGCACAAGTAAAGATCGTATGCCATAAAAAGCAAATCTTTCCCAAAGTTCTACCATTGATAGAGAGAATAAAGGCTTGGGATGACCTAGGAAATTTGTATCGAGTTTTTGTATTTCTTGCTTAGTCACTTCCCAACACCTTTCTTTTTTATGCTTAAAATATTTTAACTAATAGTAATAGAAAAATAATTAAATTACAATATTTTTAAATATTTTTTTATAATAATATTTAAAAATATAACATTTTAATATTATTATAAATTAATAAATTTAAACATTAAATCAAGCTTTAATTTTAAACCCTGTGTATTGTATAGTTTTATTTTATCAATTTTTAAAGCTATAGGAAGATTTTCTAAATTTTGTATAAAATTGAGCAAGTCTTTAAAGTTGCCATTTAAACTTAGAGAAACATAATTATAGTGAATAAAATTTTTGTTTTCTTGGGAAAATTTTATTTCATTAATGATTAAATTTTTGGATAAATTATTGATTTTTTTATTGAAAAAATCTTTATCATAAGAAAATAAATGTAATTTTTCTTTATAGTATTTTAATTTTTCTTCCTCTGTTTTTATCTGTTTTGTTAGCTTTGTCTCTATTTCTTTAAGATGTGAATTTTCTATTTTTGCTTCATTTAATGCAAGGTAATTATGTTCTACTAATGTTTTTTGAAAAATATCTTCCAAAAAGTGATCGTGAATTTTAAAAGCTAAAAACAAAGCACAAAGGCAGATAAAAGAAATAAAAAGAAATTTTTCCCTAGGATTTAAATTTTGCAAAAATACTTCTATTTTATTCATGTATGACTTCTAATATGATATTAAATGTTTCTTTATTTTTATCAAGAATTTTAAAAGCAGAATTTAGATTTTCTAATGCTCTTTTAAAGTGGTTTTCATCGATAAAAGAAAGAATGATTTTTGTTTGTTCAAATTCAAGATTTGTGATTTTAAGTTCATTGGAGTTAAGCCATGATATGATTTGATTTAGAATGATTGCTTTATTTTTATCTAAATTGATTTCTTTTGTTATGATGGATAAAATATGAAATTGTTGTTGTGTAGATGATATTTTATTGGAAAGAGTAAAGTTTAAATCTTGTATGTTTGTTAATAATTTTTGCTTATCTTGTTTTAGTTTAGAAATTTCTTCTTGTATGATAAAATTTTTATTTTGAATTTCCTTATTTTGTTTGTACTCTATAAAATCTTTAAATAATAAAATCATCATACTAAGACTAAAGCTAAAAATAAATATTAATATAATTTTAAAAGAAATAGATATTTTTATTTTATTATACTTGATAAAATTACAATTTTGATCTAGATTTTTTATGCTATATGAACTTAATTTCAATAAACTATTTTTATCAAGAATATCATTTAGATTTAAACATTTTATTTGAGACGAGAAGTAATGTTTGATTGTATCCAAATCCTGATAAAGTAGCAATTTGCTTTCATAGTGTTTTAAAAGTTCTATAAATCGATTTTGTTTAAAAAATAAATCCATATTACTTGGGTTGAAATTTTCGATTTTTTTAAGATTGATAAATTTTCCTTCTTGGTAAAAATATAAATATAAAGTTTGATCATATAAATTTAAAACACAATAATCACTTTCCTCAATAAATCTTTCATCAAATAAAGCTTGAAAAATTAAAGGCTCAGGAAAGCAAAAACGACTTTTTTTCAATTTGTAAACAGGTGCTAAAAAACAATGATAAATTTCATTATGTTTAAAAAAAGCTATTTGGTAGTCAAAGGGTTTGCTTAGCTTAAAATCTGCGGTTAAATTGTTAAAAAGTTCGTCTTCTTTGAATATTCCTGTTCTTTGAGTATAAAGCAAATCTGTAGATTTTATAAAATTTATTTTATTTAATGAATTAATTTTCATCATTTAAAAGTTTTTTTAAAAATTCTTCATCTTTTTGCCAGTTTTTTTTCACTGTTACGAAAAGCTTTAAAAGTACCTTTTTTTGTGCAAGTTTTGAAATTTTAAAGCGTGCATCTTTGCCTATTCTTTTTAAAGTTGCCCCTTCTTTTCCTATAAGCATACCCTTGTGAGAGTTTGTATCGGTGATGATATTGGCTTCTAGGATTAAAAGATTAGGTGTGTCTTTAGTGCGATGGATAAGCACTTCGCTACTATAAGGAAGCTCATCGCTTAAATTTTCATAAATACTTTCAAGTATGAAATCTCTATAAAGTTCTTTTTCGCTACTCGCACTTAAAAATTCAGGATCATAAAAATATTCATGTTCGTCAAGATATTTTACTATCTCATCTAACAAGCCTTTTTTATAGCTTTTTTTCTTAGAAGAATAAGGAATGATAGCCTTAAAATGTTGGCTAAATTTTGCATATTCGCCAAGTTTTTTTAAAAGCGTAGCATTGTCGGTTAAATCTACTTTATTTAAAACGATGATATGTGGTACTTGTGGGTTTAGACTAAGAAAATTTTCATAGTCTTTTGTACTATCAAAAATACTCGCCACAAATAAAATCACATCACAATCCCCCATGGATTTAATAGCACTTTGGACAAGCAGTTGATTAAGCCTAGCACCGCTTTCGTGAAGTCCTGGGGTATCGATGAAAATGATTTGATTTTTTTCATGTATCACTATGGCTTTGATTTTACGTCTTGTGGCGTTTTGTTTGTGAGAAACTAGGGCAATTTTTTCTTCTAATAAGGAATTGATTAAAGTACTTTTTCCTGCATTAGTGCGCCCTATGATGCTAACAAAGCCACTTTTCACAAAATATACCTTGCAAGATCTTTATTTTCTATGATATCTCCGAGTTTTTCTTCTACCATTTTTTTATCCACTACGAATTTTTTACCCGCATACTCATCAGCTTCAAAGCTTAGATCTTCAAGTAATTTTTCTATCACAGTATGTAAGCGTCTAGCACCTATATCTTGCATTTCTTCATTAGCTCTTGAAGCTATTTTTGCTATTTCTTTAATGGCTTCATCATTAAATTCAAGTTCTAATTTTTCAGTTTTTAAAAGCTGAGAGTATTGTTTTAAAAGTGAATTTTTAGGACGTGTTAAAATTTCATAAAGAGCTTTATCATCAAGACTATCTAATTCCACTCTTAAAGGAAAGCGTCCTTGAAGTTCAGGGATAAGATCGCTTGGTTTGCTAAGATGAAAAGCCCCTGCGGCGATAAAAAGAATATGATCGGTTTTTAAAGTACCTATTTTTGTTTGTACATTTGATCCCTCTACTATAGGAAGTAAGTCTCTTTGCACCCCTTCTTTACTTGGATCTTGGCGGTTTGAATTTCCGCTTGAAACAGCGATTTTATCGATTTCATCAATAAAAATAATCCCTTCATTTTCCGCTCTTTTTAAGGCTTCGCTTTTGATACTTTCTTGATCTAGGATTTTTTCTCCTGCTTCGTTTTTTAAAGCATTTTTAGCGTCTTTGATTTTCATTTCTTTTTTGACTTTTTTACTGCCAACGCCTATAACCTTAACTATATCTTGCATTGCACCCATTTCAGGAGGTAGGTTAGGATTGGTATCGAACATATTTTGTGAAATTTCTATCTCTATGGTGCTTTCATCAAGATCGCCATTTCTTAGTTTAGTTCTCATTTTTTCAAGACTGTTTTTATATTCTTCTTGTTTTTCATCGCTGATACCCTTTGGTAAAGGTGGTAAAAGTTTTTCTAAAATTTTATTTTCTATAAATTCATCGATTTTATCTTTGTTTTTTTCTCTTTGCTCATTTTTTACCAAATTTAAAGCTGCATTGGCAAGATCTCTTACCATGCTTTCCACATCACGACCTACAAAACCCACTTCAGTATATTTGCTCGCTTCGATTTTGATGAAAGGAAAGCCCATCATTTTAGCTAAACGCCTAGCGATTTCTGTTTTTCCTACACCTGTAGAACCTATCATCAAGATATTTTTAGGTACGATATCATCTTGTAATTCAGGGCTAAGTTGCATTCTGCGGTAGCGATTTCTTAAAGCTATAGCTATGATTTTTTTAGCTTTTTTTTGTCCTATAACATAATCATCTAAAAATTTAACAATTTCTTTTGGAGTTAGATTCATTTCTCATCCTCGATTACATAAGTTTTGATATTGGTATTGGTGTAAATGCAAATTTCACCTGCGATTTGAAGGCTTGATTTTACAAGTTCTTCTTCATCTAAATTTGCATGTTTTGCTAAGGCTCTAGCAGCTGAAAGTGCATAGTTTCCACCACTTCCTATGGCTGCGATTTGCCCATCTTCAGGTTCGACCACATCGCCTGTACCAGAAAGTAGAAAAATGTGATTTCTATCAAGTACAAGCATCATGGCTTCAAGTTTTCTTAGGTATTTATCTTTTCTCCATTCTTTAGAAAAGTCAATCGCTGCTTTTAAAAGATCGCCTTTAGAACTTTGAAGGAGATTTTCAAACATATCAAAAAGATTAAAAGCATCAGCTGTCGATCCTGCAAAACCTGCTAAAACTTTTCCATTATTAAGTTTTCTAATCTTTACAGCATTGCCTTTTAGTACCGTGTTTCCAAAGCTTACTTGTCCATCTCCGCCGATTACGGATTTATTTTTACCTTTGTAAGCTAAAATCGTTGTTGCGTGAAACATTATTCTGCCTTTATGTTTATGTTAAATTTAGCATGGATTGCGTGTCCAAGTTTTACGCTTACCTCGTGAATTCCTAAGCTTTTTAAGGTGTCGCATTCTAAACTTTTTTTATCGATTTCTATATGGCTTTGTTCTTTTAGGGCGTGAGCGATTTCATCTTTGGTTACACCACCAAACAAACTTCCATTTGCACCTACGGGTTTTGAAATTTCAAGAGTGATTTTGCTAAGTTCTTCTTTGAGTTTTTCTAAATTTGCGATTTCAAAGCGTAAATTTTCAGCCTCTTTTTTCTTATCGCTTTCGTATTTTCTTAAAACTTCATTAGTAGCTGCTTTAGCAAAGCCTTTAGCGATTAAGAAATTTTGTCCGTAGCCGTCTTTTACTTCTTTTATTTCTCCTGCTTTTCCAAGTGCTTTTACATCTTTGATTAATAATACTTTCATTTTATTCCTTTATTAAAATTTTCTTCCATTTTTTCCTGCAATGATAAAACGCAAAGCATTAAGCTTGATAAAGCCTGCTGCGTCTTTTTGATTATACACTTCATCTTCTTCAAAAGTACAATAAGCTGCGTTAAACAAGCTATCGTTCGCACTTTCACGTCCTATAACCATCACATTGCCTTTATAAAGCTCGAGTTTTACTCTGCCATTGGCGTGAATTTGAGACTCATCGATTAAGGCTTGAAGCATCATTCTTTCAGGCGAGAACCAATAGCCATTATAAATTAAACTTGCGTATTTTGGCATGAGTTCATCTTTTAAGTGTGCTGCTTCTCTATCAAGCGTGATGCTTTCAAGCGCTCTGTGTGCTTTTAAAAGTATAGTACCGCCTGGAGTTTCGTAACAACCACGACTTTTCATTCCTACATAGCGATTTTCTACTATATCAAGGCGTCCTATACCGTGTTTGCAGCCTAGTTCGTTAAGTTTGGTTAAAAGTCCTGCAGGACTTAGTTTTTCTCCATTTATCGCTACTAAATCTCCCTTTTGGAAATCAAGTTCTATAATTTCACTTTCATTTGGAGCGTCTTTTGGGCTTTTACTCC
The DNA here is from genome assembly GCF_001762445.1 of Campylobacter sp. BCW_6877. Lineage (NCBI taxonomy): Bacteria > Pseudomonadati > Campylobacterota > Epsilonproteobacteria > Campylobacterales > Campylobacteraceae > Campylobacter > Campylobacter sp. BCW_6877. The sequence goes on from NZ_MJWW01000035.1 coordinate 91,581, forward strand.
ATCTCCACATATCTTCTTGGGGTGCGTGTGCAGGATCTTCTAAAACAAGTCCTTCATAAGAAATATGAAGTAAATTTGCGTCCATAGAATAAGGAGATTTTCCTTTTTTCTTAGAAATATCAATACCGTGTTTTTGTGCATAAGCAAGGAGTTTTTCACGACTGTTTAAATCCCACTCACGCCATGGAGCGATGATTTTTAAATCGGGATTAAAAGCAAGATAACCAAGTTCAAAACGCACTTGATCATTTCCTTTGCCTGTAGCACCATGACTTACCGCATCAGCACCTGTTTGCAGGGCAATTTGTGCTTGAGTTTTTGCTATAAGTGGTCTTGCTATACTTGTTCCTAAAAGATATTCTCCTTCATAAATCGCATTGGCTCTAAACATAGGAAATACATAATCTTTAACAAATTCATCTCTTAAATCTTTAATGAAAATATTTTCTTCTTTTATACCTAAAGAAAGGGCTTTTTTTCTTGCAGGTTCGAGTTCTTCGCCTTGACCAATATCTGCTGTAAAAGTTACAACTTCACAATTATACTCATCTTGAAGCCATTTTAAAATGATGCTCGTATCAAGCCCCCCAGAATACGCTAAAACTACTTTTTTTACTTCATTTTTCATAAGATATCCTTTGCTAAAATAGATTTGAAAATTGTAAAATTGTATCCAAATTTCATTAAAGAAAAGTTTTTACTTGCTATTTTCTTAAAAAATAAAGCAAAGGCGTAAGCAAATTTTGTTCCAAAAATTGATTTTTTTTGCTAAAATTGCTTTTATGAGAGTAGATAAATTTTTAAATGTAGTTAATATCACGAAAAGAAGAGCTATTTCTGAAGATATGTGTAAAAGTGGCATAGTGGGGATTAATGGCGTTATTGTTAAAGCGAGTAAAGAGATTAAGGTGGGTGATATTATCACTTTACATTTTATTGAATACACTCAAAAATATAAAGTCCTAGCTATACCTAGCACGAAAAGCATTCCTAAAAATGCACAAAATGAATATGTGGTAAAATTATGAAAGAATTTATTTTAGCAAAAGATGAGATCAAAACGATGCTTCAAATAATGCCTAAAGAAGGTGTTGTTTTGCTTCAAGGAGATTTGGCTAGCGGAAAAACAAGCTTGGTGCAAGCTTGGGTTAAATTTCTTGGTCTTGATGCAAGGGTAGATTCTCCAACTTTTTCCACTATGCAAAAATATGAAAATCATGATATTTGCATTTATCATTATGATATTTATCAAGAAGGTTTAGAAGGACTTTTAGCGAATGGTTTATTTGAAAATTTTTTTGAAAAAGGTTTACATTTGGTTGAATGGGGCGGTGAAAATTTGAAAAAAACTTTAATGAAATTTGGAATTTCTACTATCCAGATTAAAATTAGCATTAAAGACGACAAAAGAAAGTATGAAATTTATGAGTAAATTAGAAATTGTAAATTTAGAAAAAATTATTAAAAAAACTAAGATTATACATGGAATTTCTTTAGAGGTTAATAGCGGAGAAGTTGTAGGACTTTTAGGGCCAAATGGCGCAGGAAAAACAACAACTTTTTATATGATATGTGGACTTATTTCTCCAAGTAGTGGAAAAGTTCTTTTAGATGGTTTGGATGTAACAAAAGATCCTTTAAACAAAAGAGCTAGATCAGGGATAGGTTATCTACCTCAAGAAAGTAGTATTTTTAAGGATTTAAGTGTAGAAGATAACCTGCTTTTAGCGGCTCAGATTTTTTATAAAGATAAAAAAATTTTACATGATAAAGTTGAGCAAATGCTTGAACTTTTAAGTATAGAACCTATTCGTTTAAGGAAAGGTTTAAGTTTAAGTGGAGGTGAAAGAAGGCGTTGCGAGATCGCTAGAAGCTTGATGTGCGAACCTAAGTTTTTGCTTCTTGATGAGCCTTTTGCAGGTGTTGATCCTATAGCAGTGGCTGAAATTCAAACTTTAATTAAAGAGCTTAAAAGATTAGGGATTGGGGTTTTAATTACTGATCATAATGTGCGTGAGACTTTGGCTATTTGTGATAGAGCTTATGTTATAAGATCAGGTTCTTTACTTGCTAGTGGGAATGCTGATGAAATTGCAACCAATAAAGACGTGAAAAAGTATTATTTAGGAGCGGAGTTTAAACTCCTTGATTGATGTTAAAGCAAAAAATCACTCAAGCACCCAAGACTAAAATTTCTCAAACTTTACGCTCTTGGTTGCCGATTTTACAAGCAAACATAGAGGATTTAAAAGAAAATTTAGATAAATTTGCTGAGGATAATCCTTTCTTAAATGTTCAAGATTCGATACAAACTCATGATAAGGATAAGAATTATTTTGATTCATTTTATAAACATAATGCAAATTCGGCTTTTGTGGATAGTAAAGGACTTGCCAAAAAAAGTGTTTATGAGCTTTTAAATGAACAGATTCTTCCTCCTTTGTTTCCTACAAACAAATCTCAAGAGCTTGCAAAAAAAATTATAGAATGCTTAAATGAGGAAGGATATTTTGAATACGATGAAGAATTTTTAAAAGAGTATTCCTTAGAAGAAATTGAGCGAGTAAGAGCAAGATTTAAATTTTTAGATCCTGTAGGAGTAGGAGCTAAAGATTATAAAGAAGCATTTTTATTTGCTCTTGAAAATATGGAATTAGATGAAGATATTGATGAGTTTTGTAGAATGTTGATTATGGATTTTGAAAATATACAAAACTATACCAAAGAGCCTTTATATAAAGAAGCATTGGCTGTACTTAAGCGCTTTAGCACTCCTCCTTTTTTGGAATATTTTGAAGATTCTCGTATAATTGTTCCTGATATTTTTGTTTATAAAGAAAATGGTGAAATTAAAGTAAAAATCAATGATGATTATTATCCTGAAATTTCAATTCAAACTGATGGTTTAGAGCATGATTTTTTAAGTCATTACATCAAAGAAGCAAAAAATTTAGTCGATGCTCTAGCGATGAGAAAAGCTACTCTTTATAAAATAGGGCTTATGATAGTAGAATATCAATATGATTTTTTCATGGGAAAAGAGATAAAACCTATGACTTTTAAGGATTTAGCACTTGATTTAGAACGTAATGCTTCGACTATATCAAGAGCTGTGGCAAATAAATATTTAAGTTGTGAAAGAGGACTTATTCCCTTGCGTGATTTTTTTGCTTTTGCTCTTGATGAAGAGGGAGAGACTTCAAATGTAGGTGTTAAAGAATTCGTGGCAAATTTAGTAAAGAATGAAGATCGCAATAAACCTTTAAGCGATAGTAAAATTTTAGAATTAATCAAAGAAGAATTTAAGGTCGATATCGGACGAAGAACTATTACAAAATATCGCAAACATCTTAATATAGCAAGCTCTACAGATAGAAAAAAAATATATGAACTTGAAGGATAAAATTCTATACAATCTGTCAAACCCATTACGCTTGTGTTTTATATTTAAATTTAATTTAAATAATTTAAAAAATTGTTATTTTTATTTTTATAAATATTATTCTTTAATTTAAAAATGTGATACAATAATAACTGTTTTTAAATATCAATTTTCAAAGGAGTTAAAATGGATTTTTTAACAAGCCTTACCGAGGGAGGGCAATTTGCAGTCCAAATCATTATCGTTTTAATTTGTCTTTTTTACGGTGCAAAAAAAGGCGGTATAGCGCTTGGTTTGCTTGGTGGTATAGGTATTTTAATGCTTGTATTTGCTTTTCATATAAAGCCTGGAAAACCAGCCATAGATGTTATGCTTACAATTTTAGCGGTGGTGGTTGCGAGTGCAACTTTGCAAGCGAGTGGTGGTTTAGATGTTATGCTTCAAATAGCAGAAAGAATTTTAAGACGCAATCCTAAGTTTTTAACAATACTAGCACCTTTTGTAACCTGCTTTTTGACTATACTTTGTGGAACAGGACATGTGGTTTATACTATTATGCCTATTATTTATGATATAGCGATTAAAAACGGTATTCGTCCTGAGCGTCCAATGGCAGCAGCTTCTATATCATCACAAATGGGTATTATTGCATCTCCTGTATCTGTGGCTGTTGTGAGTTTGACTGCTTTGCTTTTAAATGCTAATCATAAATTAGCAGGTTTTGATGGTTATATTAATCTTCTTCAAATTACCATACCTAGTACATTATTTGGTGTGTTGTGTATAGGAATTTTTTCTTGGTTTAGAGGAAAAGATTTGGATAAAGATGAAGTATTTCAAGAAAAACTTAAAGATCCTGAATTTAAAAAATATGTTTATGGGGATTCTAAAACACTTTTAGGTGTTAAACTTCCAAAAAGCAATTGGGTCGCAATGTGGATTTTCTTAGGAGCTATTGCTTTAGTGGCTTTATTGGGTGTATTTGATTTTTTGCGTCCAAACTGGGGACAAGTTGTAAAAAATGGCATTCCTCAAGTAGATGCTTTAGGTAACCCTAAAATGGATGTTTTATCCATGGTTTCAGTTATTCAGATGTTTATGCTTTTAGCAGGTTCTTTGATTATCATCTTTACTAAAACAGATGCAAAGAAAATCGGCTCTAATGAAATTTTTAAATCAGGTATGATAGCGCTTGTTGCGGTTTTTGGAATTTCTTGGATGGCTGATACTATGTTTGCAGTTCACACTCCTATGATGAAAGCAGCACTTGGAGATATAGTAAAAGAGCATCCTTGGACTTATGCTGTAATGCTTCTTTTAATTTCAAAATTTGTAAACTCTCAAGCAGCAGCTATTTCGGCTTTTGTTCCTTTGGCTTTAGGAATTGGTGTTGAACCTGGTGTAATTGTTGCCTTTGCGGCTGCTTGTTATGGGTATTATATTTTACCAACCTATCCAAGCGATTTAGCTACTATACAATTTGATAGATCAGGTACTACTCACATTGGTAAATTTGTTATCAATCATAGTTTTATTTTACCAGGTCTTATAGGTGTAATCACTTCTTGTATAGCAGGATATTTTATTGCTATGGCAGCGGGTTATCTTTAACAATTTTTAGCAGGATTTTTCCTGCTAAATTCTTCATTTGTCTTTTTATTTAATGTAAATAAAAATTATAAATAAATCATAAAATTAGTATTAATCAAAATATAAGCTTAACAAGGATAGAATAAATCCTATTTTGAATCAATGAGAAAGGGCTATCCTATGGATGTTATCTTTGCTTTGCTTCTGTTTTTAGCTTTTGGTAGTTTATGGTTTTTTATCCGTTTTTGTGAAATTCAAACTAGGACACGCGGATGATATTTTTACTAGTTTTAAGCTTAATACTTGCTCTTTATTTATTTTATGCTCTATTATATCCTGAAAAATTTTAAAGGAAAAATATGCTAGAAATTTTAATAACACTGATTATAGCTTTTATATTAGCTTTAATTTTTGGAAATTATCTTTATAAAATTGCAAGCTGTAAAAAAACTATTTTTGATTTTATTTTTAATCCAATTGATAACTTAATTTATAAAATTTGTGCGATTGATAGAAAAAATATGACTTGGCAAAAATACTCTTTGCATTTAATTGCTTTTAATGCCTTAGTGGCTATTTTTTCTTTCGTGATTTTTTATTTGCAAGATAAACTTTTTTTAAATCCCAATTCGATAAATTCTATGAAAGGGGATTTGAATTTAAATACTGTAATTAGTTTTATTACAAATACAAACCTTCAGCATTATAGTGGAGAGAGTGCTTTAAGTTTGCTTTCGCAAAATACAGGCATTTTACTTGCTATGTTTGTTTCAAGTGCAAGTGGATATTCTGCTTGTATGGCTTTTTGTCGTGCTTTATGTGGCATGCAAATGGGAAATTTTTATGAAGATTTTACGCGTATTATTACGCGTTTGATGTTGCCTTTAAGTTTTATTTTGGCTGTAATTTTTATCTCTGAAGGCGTAGTGCAAAACTATCACGCAAATTTTAGCGTGCTTACTTTAGAAAATAAATTTCAAAGTATTGCCACAGGTCCTGTTGCAGCTCTTGAGTCTATAAAACATTTAGGGACAAATGGGGGTGGTTTTTTTGGTGCTAATTCAAGTATGCCTTTTGAAAATCCTACTTTACTTACAAATTTTTTACAAATTTTATCCATGATGCTTATTCCTAGCGCCTGTGTTGTAGCTTTTGGATTGATGGTTTATCATAGAAAAGAAAGACAAGGTTTTGCTCTTATGGGAAAAGAAGGGGGAGTTATTTTTGGTGCAATGGGGATTATTTTTATCATTTCTTTGCTTTTAATTTATTTTAGCGAAAAAATGTCAAATCCAAATTTGGATTCTTTGGGTTTAAATGCAAATTTGGGAAATTTAGAAGGTAAAGAAATAAGATTTGGCACAGATGGTTCGAGTTTATTTAGTGCTGTAACTACTGCTTTTACTACAGGAAGCGTCAATAATATGCACGATAGTTTAAATCCTTTAAGCATCAGTGCTACTTTGTTAAATATGATGTTAAATGTAGCTTTTGGTGGCGAAGGAGTAGGGCTTATGAATATGATTATTTATGTGCTTTTAACCGTGTTTATTTGTGCATTAATGATAGGCAGAACTCCAGAATTCTTGGGTAAAAAAATAGAAAGCGCACAAATGAAGCTTATAGCTTTGGTAATTCTTATCCATCCTTTATTAATCCTTGTTTTAAGTGCATTAGCTGTTGTTTTTGCAAAAGATAGTATAAGCAATCCTAGCTTTCATGGCTTGGCTCAAATTTTGTATGAATTTAGTTCTTCGGCAGCAAATAATGGTTCAGGACTTGAAGGTTTAAAAGATGATAATTTATTTTGGAATTTAAGTACAGCTTTTGCTATGTTTTGTGGGCGTTATTTGGTTTTAATAGCTCAGCTTGCTATAGCTGGATCGCTTTTGGCTAAAAATACACAAGAAAATACTGCAAATTCTTTAAAAACGGATAATTTAACTTTTATGTTTGTGCTTGTTTGTATTATATATATTTTTGCTGCACTTACTTTTTTTCCAGTGCTTACTTTATCAAGCGTTGCAGAATATTTATCTTTATGGCATTAAGGAGAGTCAATGTCTAAAAAACAAAATAAACTCATTACAAAAGAAATTTTAAATAATGCCATAAAAGGAGCATTTTTAAAATTTGATCCACGCTTTATGATAAAAAATCCTGTTATGTTTATGGTGGAAGTTGGATTGATTCTTACTTTGATTTTAAGTATTTTTCCTACTTTGTTTAATGGAAATTCTGATGAAAGAATTTATAATATCTTAATCACTTTTATTTTATTTGTAACCTTGCTTTTTGCAAATTTTGCAGAAAGTATTGCAGAAGGAAGGGGTAAAGCCCAAGCAGCTACCTTAAGACAAAGTAAAAAGGATTCTAAAGCTAGACGCATAAAAAGTGATGGCAGTGAAGAAATGCTTAATTCTAGCGAGTTAAAAATAGGTGATATAGTTTTAGTTAAAGCAGGTGAACTTATACCTAATGATGGAGAAATTATAGAAGGTGCTGCAAGTGTTGATGAATCAGCTATTACAGGTGAAAGTGCTCCTGTTATGCGTGAAGCGGGCGGTGATTTTTCTTCTGTTACAGGTGGGACTACGGTTTTAACTGATTTTTTAAAGATTAAAATTTTAGTTGGAGCTGGGGAAAGTTTTTTAGATAAAATGATCAATCTTGTAGAAGGCGCTGCGCGTCAAAAAACTCCAAATGAAATTGCTCTTAATACTCTTTTAATTGTGCTTAGTTTGAGTTTTCTAGTAGTGGTTGTAAGTTTATATCCTTTTATGCAATTTTTAGGCGTGAGCTTGCCTATTTCGTGGTTAGTAGCATTGCTTGTATGTCTTATTCCTACAACTATAGGGGGGCTTTTATCAGCTATAGGAATAGCAGGTATGGACAGGGTAACGCGTTTTAATGTGATCGCACTTTCAGGCAAGGCTGTTGAAAGTTGTGGTGATGTTGATACTATGATTTTGGATAAAACAGGAACGATTACTTTTGGAAACCGTTTGGCAAATGAATTTTATGAAGTTCAAGGTATAAGCAAAGACGAAATGATTAAAGCTTGTGTTTTATCCTCTTTAAAAGATGAAACTCCAGAAGGTAAAAGCATAGTTGCATTGGCTCAAAAAATGGGTTATGAGTTAGAAGGTAATGATATTAAAGAATTTATCGAATTTAGCGCTCAAAATAGAATGAGCGGTGTGGATTTGCAAGATAATACAAAAATTCGCAAAGGTGCTTTTGATGCTATAAGAGCTTATATAAGCGAAATGAATGGAAAAATTCCTAGCGATTTAGAAACTAAGGTAATGGAAATTTCAAATCTCGGCGGCACTCCTTTGGTAGTGTGTAAAAATGAAAAAATTTTAGGAGTAATTTATCTAAAGGATACTGTAAAACCAGGACTTAAAGAGCGCTTTGATGAGCTTAGAAAAATGGGCATAAAAACTTTAATGTGTACTGGAGATAATCCTTTAACAGCAGCTACTATAGCCAAAGAAGCAGGGCTTGATGGATTTATAGCAGAATGCAAGCCTGAAGATAAAATAGAAGCCATTAAAAAAGAACAAGCTCAAGGTAAGATAGTAGCCATGACAGGAGATGGAACCAATGATGCTCCAGCTCTTGCACAAGCTGATGTAGGTATAGCTATGAACTCAGGAACTCAAGCAGCCAAAGAAGCAGCCAATATGATAGATCTTGATTCTAATCCTACTAAAATTTTAGAAGTAGTTGAAATAGGAAAAGGTTTGCTTATTACTAGGGGTAGTCTTACAACTTTTAGCATGGCAAATGATATTGCTAAGTATTTTGCTATTTTACCTGCTATGTTTAGTGTGGTTTTACCTCAAATGCAAATTTTAAATATTATGCATTTGGCTACCCCGCAAAGTGCTATTTTATCAGCACTTATTTTTAATGCTATTATTATACCTTTGCTCATACCTATTGCTATGCGTGGAGTTAAATTTAAGCCTATGAAAAGTGAGTATTTGCTTTTAAGAAATTTGAGTATTTATGGTTTAGGTGGTATGATAGCACCTTTTATAGGGATAAAAATAATTGATATTCCTACAGCTTGGATACTTAGAATTTTAGGAGTGTGATATGCTTAGAACTTTGCTTAGTTTTTTTGTGGTAATGCTAATATTGTGTACTCTTATTTATCCTTTTGCTTTAAATACAGTTGCAAAATTTATTTTTCCTTATCAATCAAGTGGAAGTTTAGTGGATAAAGAAGGTCGTCCGACTTTGGATATAAGCAAAGCGGTAGGTTCAAAGCTTTTGGGTCAAGATTTTAATAAGCCTTATTTTCTACATTCAAGAACATCTGTGTCAAATTACAATACAAGTGATACAAATGAAAGCAGTGTAAGTTCAGGTGGATTTAATTATGCTATGTCAAATCCTGCTTTGAAAGAGCGTGTGCAAAAAGATTTGCAAAAATTTTTAGATGAAAATCCGCAAATTACAAAAGAACAAATTCCTTTGGATTTGTTAAGCGCTTCAGGATCAGGTCTTGATCCTCATATCAGTCTTCAAGCAGCCCTAGTGCAAATTCCTAGGATAAGCCAATCTTCAAAAATCACCAAAGAAGAACTAGAAAAAATCATTCAAGAAAATACCGAGTCTAAATTTTTAGGGATTTTTGGGGAAGAAAAGGTTAATGTTTTAGCTGTTAATATAGCTATTGCTAAAGCCATGAAAAAAGAATAAACATGCAAAGACAAAGTCCTGAACAAATTCTTAAAAAACTTGAGGTTAAAGCCAAGGAAGAAGAAAAAAACAAACTTGCAAAATTAAAAATATTCTTAGGTTATGCTGCAGGTTCTGGAAAAACTTATGCTATGTTAAGTGAAGCTAGAACTTTAAGGGATAATGGAGTTGATGTTGTTTTAGGCTATATAGAGCCTCACGATAGACCTGAAACAATGGCTTTAACACAAGGTTTTGAAAGTATAGCTAATCTTGAAATTCCTTATAAAAATATAGTATTAAAAGAGTTTGATTTAGACGCTACCCTTAAGAGAAAACCTGCTTTGGTTTTAGTAGATGAGCTTGCGCACACTAATGCTAAAGGCTTGCGCAATGAAAAGCGTTTTCAAGATATAGAAGAACTTCTAAAAGCAGGGATTGATGTTTATACTACTTTAAATATACAACATTTAGAAAGTTTAAATGATTTAGTCGCTAATATCAGTAAGATAGAAGTTAAAGAGCGTATTCCTGATCGTATTTTTGATGAGGCTGATCAGGTTGAACTTGTTGATATTGAACCTAATAAGCTTTTAAAAAGAATGCAAGATGGTAAAATTTATAAGGAAAAACAAGCTAAACTAGCACTTGAAAATTTCTTTCGCCAAGAAAGACTTATAGCTTTGCGTGAGATTGCCTTAAGAAGACTTGCTTCAAGAGTGAATTTAAGAGCAAGTGAACAAAGGCTTATTAATGATGATTTAGCTTATCATACTGGAGAGCATATTTTAGTTTGTATTAATGCTTCAAATGCAAAGGTTATTCGTGCAGCTGCAAGACTTGCTTTAGCTTTTCATGCTAAATTGAGTGCGCTTTATATAAAAAATCCCAATATTAAAGAAGAAAAAGCCTTAGAAGAAAATATAGAACTAGCTAAAAGTTTTGATGCTGAAATCATTAGCGTATATGATGATGATATAGCAAGACAAATTGCAGAGTATTCAAGCCTTAGCAATGTTTCTAAAATTGTTTTAGGTAAAAATAAAGATAAAAAAAAGTTTAAAGAAGAGATTTTTGAAGCTGTTGCTAAAAAAGCACCCAATATTGATTTATATCTTGTTAATGAAAATCAAATTTCTACTCCTAAAATACGAAGTAAAAAAGGTTTTGATTTTTTAGGTTTTTTAAAAATCACAGGAGTTTTGCTTTTAGCAACTTTTATAGCTTTTGTATTTCATAAATTTAATACTCAGCCAAGTAATATAGTTATGATTTTTATTTTAGCAGTTTTTGCTTCTTCTTTTATTTCTGATAATAAAATTTTCGCCTTTTATTCTTCTTTGGTAAGTGTCTTGATTTATAATTTTTTCTTTTTAGAGCCTATTTTTAGTTTTAAAGTTCATGATAGTGGAAATATTATTACTTTTACAACTATGTTTATAGTTGGATTTTTAACAGCTGTTTTTACTAGAAGATTAAAATTGCAATCTAAAGAACTCACTAAAAGAGCTTATAGAACGGCTATTTTGCTTGAAAATAGTGAAAAGTTAGCAAGAGTGAAAAGCAAACAAGAGCTTTGGGAACAACTTGGAAATCAAGCTTTAAAATTATTAAATTTACCTATTATTATTTATCCTATAAATAAAAACAATATTTTATCGAAACCTTTGTTGTTTTTTAACGATGATAAGCAAATGTTAAAAAATTGTTTTAGTGCTGATGAGATTGCTATTGCTCAATGGGTTGCAACAAATAAAGAAAGAGCAGGTGTTTGCACAAATACCCTGCCTAATGCCAATGCTATGTATTTACCTATAGAAGATGGGGAAAAAACTAAAGGGGTCATAGGTATAGTTTTAAAAGAAAAACGTCCCTTACAAGACTTTCAGTATGAAATTTTAAGTGCTTTACTTAATGAGGCGGGAGTTAGAACAAGGGATATATTTTTATTATAAATCCCTTAATTTATTAATCTCATCTCTAATTGCAGCAGCTTTTTCAAACTCAAGTGCTTTTGCTGCTTCAAGCATTTGCTTTCTTAATTCTTTGACAAGTTTTGCTCTTTCGCTAGCAGGCATTTTTTCTAGTTTTTTACCTTTGCGATAAATTTCGCCTAAATCCTCTTCATTTTTCAAACTCTCTTCAATATGGCGTTTGACTGAAGTTGGGGTAATATTGTATTTTTTATTATAAGCCATTTGAAGTTTGCGGCGTTCATTGGTGGTATCCATAGCTTCTTGCATGGATTTTGTGATTTTTTTGCAAAAAAGCAAAACCTTGCCATTGACATTTCTAGCTGCTCTTCCCATGGTTTGGATTAAACTTGTAGTGCTTCTTAAAAAGCCTTCCTTATCTGCATCCATAATGGCAATGAGTGAAACTTCAGGCAAATCAAGTCCTTCTCTAAGTAAGTTAATGCCAATTAGCATATCAAAAGCACCGCTTCTTAAACCTCTTATGATTTCATTGCGTTCTATAGCATCGATGTCTGAGTGCATGTATTTGACTTTTATACCAAGCTCTAAATAATACCTTGTAAGTTCTTCAGCGAGTTTTTTAGTTAGCACGGTTACTAAAACCCGTTCGTTTCTTTGTATGACTTTTTTAGCCTCATCAAATAAAATTTCAACCTGATTATCACTATCTTTTAATTCTATTAAAGGATCAAGCAGTCCTGTAGGACGCATGATTTGATGAAAGATGTTTTCTTTGCTAAGTTCAAGTTCTAAAGGTGCAGGTGTAGCTGAAACAAAAAGAAATTGACAATTTTTATGGATAAATTCATCAAACATTAAAGGACGATTATCCAAGGCTGAAGGCAAACGAAAACCATAATCCACTAAGGTTTGCTTTCTGCTTCTATCTCCTGCAAACATACCTCTAAATTGCGGTAAAGATACATGGCTTTCATCGACTATAACAAGAAATTTTCTATCTTTAATCGCAAAATAATCAAAAAGCGTATAAGGAGTATCACCTTCTTTAAGCCCTGTTAAATGCCTTGCATAATTTTCAACGCCTTTACACATTCCTGTGCTTGTAAGCATCTCAAGATCAAATTCAACCCTTTGTTTAAGGCGTTGATATTCTACGAGTTTATTTTCATGCTCAAAATAAGCAAGGCGTTCGTTAAGTTCTGCTTTTATGTCTTTTATCGCTTGTTTTAATCTTGTTTCGCCCACGCTAAACTGGCTTGTAGGATAGAGTATGAAGCGTTTTAAATCTTTACCTTTTTTATTTTCTAAAACATTGTAATGATACATAGCATCAAGCTCATCGCCAAAAAATTCAAGTCTTACTACTTCATCTTCATAATAAGCTGGATAAATGTCTATAATATCTCCTTGAACTCTAAAATCTGCACGATCAAAAAAATTATCATTTCTTTTATAACCCATATCTACAAGTTTTTTTAAAAGTTCTTTTTGTGAAATTTGCATACCTAGTTCAAAGATTAAAACCATGCCTATGTATTCATTTGGATTACCAAGTCCATAATTTGCTGAAACACTAGCTATGCAAACTACATCTTCATAACTTAAAAGAGAAGCAGTAGTACTCAGTCTTAAACGCTCTAAGTCTTCATTGGTCGAGCTGTCTTTTTCTATGAAAACATCAGTGCGTGGGATATAGGCTTCAGGTTGATAATAATCATAATAAGATATAAAATATTCTACATGATTTTTAGAAAAAAAGCCTTTAAATTCACTATAAAGTTGTGCACAAAGGCTTTTGTTGTGACTCATGATAAGAGTGGGTATATTAAGTTCTTTAATGACATTTGCCATGGTAAAGGTTTTTCCACTTCCTGTAACGCCTAGTAAGGTTTGATATTTGTTGCCTTTTTTTATACTTTTTACTATGCCTTTTATGGCTTCTTGTTGATCGGGACTGGGTTTAAATTCGCTGGTAAGTTCTAACATTTTTCTACTTTATTTTTATTTTTGAAAAAATTTTAAAAGAAAATGCTTTAATTAAAAATTAATTGACAATAAAAACCTAAATTTAAATTTTTTTCTGCTACAATATCAAATAATATTTTCCATAAATTACAAATTTCTTAAGAAGGCAAAAATATGTTTGATGAAAAAATAATCAATACTATGACAGATAAAGTAAATGAATTAATTGAAAAATATAACGAAGTTTGCGAAGCCAATGAGGCTTTAAGAAATGAGCTTGTAAGCGTTAAAGCACAAAATGAAGCGAAAAGTAATCAAATCATGCGTTTAGAAGAAGAACTTAAATCTCGCAATATAGAAAGCGAAGATATTTACAAGAAAATAGAGGCTGTTCTTGGCAGATAATCTAAAACAAGTCATTGTTAATGTCAATGCAAAAGATTTCATTGTTAAGTGCAGTGAAGAATTTGCAAATTTTTTAGAAGATGATATCGCTTTGATTTCTGGCGGTACTAAAAAAATAGAACTTAAACGCTTTGTAGATGCGTTTGTTAAAAAAAGTTATGAAAATTATATTTTAGAAAGAGAACTTAAGAAACTAATAAAAGCAATCAATGAAGAACTCCCGACAAAATGAATAAAGCTTTTACTCTGCTTGAGCTTGTTTTTGTGATTTTGATTTTGGGAATTTTATCAAGCTTATCTTTATCTTTTATCAATACTACAAAAGATGAGGTTAAAATTTTAAAATTAAAAATGGACTATGAAATGCTAAGCTCAGCTCTTGCTTTAATGCGTAGTCAAATGAGACTTAAAAATTTAAATTTTCCAGAAATTTTAGATAATGCGCAAAACAATCAAGCCAAAGAAAAACTCTTTTATTGTTTAAATGATTGTGATTATTCTTTGCTTGATACACCTATTTATTCTGATTTTAAATCTTGGATAAAAATAGGTAAAAATCACTATAGATTTGCATTAAACGCCAAAGAGATGGTTGAATTTATTTATGATTCTAAAGAAGGCTTGTTAAAGTGTATAGGAAGTTCTAGATGCAAAGATCTGATATAAGATATTATGAACTTGCAATTTGTGGTTTGTATTTGGATAATTTAACTTTTCATAGTTTTGATGAAATCAAACCTTTAACACAAGTATTAGTGGATTTAAAAACTAAAAAAAACCTTAAAGCTATCGTGCTTAAAGAATGTCAAAAACCTGATTTTAAAACCGTAGAAATTAAAGAAATTACAAAGTATTTTTTAACTCCTTTGCAATTTGAATTGGCAAATTTTATTGTTTATTATTATGCTTCAAAACTTGGTTTTGTTTTGGGCTTTTTTGAAACCAGTCCTAAATATGAATGTCAAAAAATGTTTTTTAAAGATACCCCTAAGCTAAGCAATCAACAACAAAATGCCTTAAGTTTTCTTCAAAAAGAAAATAATTCCTTACTTTTTGCTGATACAGGTAGTGGCAAGACTGAAATTTATATTTCTTTGATAAAAGAGTGTTTAGAACAGGGTAAGCAAGCTTTACTTTTAATGCCAGAAATCGCACTTACTCCACAAATGAAAAAGCGTTTAGAAGTGTATTTTAAGGATAATTTTTTCCTGTGGCATTCTAAAATTTCAAAGAAAAAAAAGCAAGAATATTTAGAGCGTTTTTGCAAGGGAGAAGTACTTTTAGTAGCGGGTGCAAGATCGGCTTTGTTTTTGCCTTTTAGAAATTTAGGACTTATTGTAGTAGATGAAGAACATGATAATTCTTATAAGGCTTCTAATCAGCCTTTTATCAATGCAAGAGATTTAGCGCTTTTTTTGGGTCAAAAAAATAATATTAAAGTGGTTTTAGGTTCTGCAACCCCATCTTTGACGAGTTTTTACAAACAAAAAAGTTTTAGACTAAAAGGAACTTTTTTTGAGAGCAAAAAACATTTTTTATATGATGAAAATGAGCTTGGTATAACGCCTATGCTTTTAAGCGAATTAGAAAAAAGTTTAAAACATCAAAAACAAGCTATAGTGTTTTTACCTACAAGGGCTAATTTTAGGCAAATCATTTGCAAGGATTGCGGAGAAACGATAAAATGTCCTTTTTGTTCTATCGCCATGAGTATGCATAAAAAGAAAAATGTTTTAAAATGTCATTATTGTAATTATACTTCTTTAATAGAGCAAAATTGTCCAAGTTGCAAAGGAGAAATGTTAGAAGCTAGAAAAATGGGGACTGCTGAACTTTTAGAGCTTTTGCAAAATGCTTTGCCTTTAGCAAAAATAGCAAAATTTGATAGCGATGAAATCACAAGCGTTAAAAAGCTTAATACTATTTTAAAAGACTTTAATGAAAATAAGATCGATATACTTATTGGCACCTCTATGCTTGCTAAAGGGCATGATTATCATAGCGTGGATTTGAGTGTGATTTTAGGGCTTGATGAGTATTTGTTGCGTCCTAGTTTTAGAGCGAGTGAAGAAACTTTAGCTTTAGCTATGCAAGTTGCTGGTAGGGCAGGGCGTAAAGGCGAAGCAAGAGTGCTTTTACAAACAAAAAATAGAGCTTTTTTTGAAAGGTATATAGAGGATTATGATGCTTTTTTAAAAGATGAGTTAGAAAATAGAAAAGATCTTTATCCTCCATTTAAACGCCTTTTAAGAGTTCTTATAGAAGATAAAGATCAAAAAAATGCACAAAAACTTTGTGAAAAACTTGCCTATCAATTTAAAAATATCAAACAAGTAGAATTAGTAGGCTATGGAATTTGTGGAGTTGAAATGCTGCATGGAAAATATCGTTTTTATTTATTACTTAGAAGTGAAAATTATAAAGCTTTAGTGGCAATTGAAAATTATATTTTGCAATTTAAAAATGTAAGTGCGGATATTGATCCTATTGATTTTATATGAAATTAATTTTTAAATCACTCATAAAATCAATTTCACACCAATTGCCATCAATTTCCACTGCTTTTGCGTTGTTGTATTTTTCAATCAAAGCCTGCAAAAAACTTGTCATATACATATTTTCAAAATTTTTATTATCATATAAAATATCTCGGTCAAGCATTTCATAAAAAGCAATAACTTCAGAAAGAAATTGATAAGAAAATTTAAAAAGTCCTATATATTGAGCTTCTATCTCATCATAGGCATTAGCTTTTTTTCCAAGTTCTATAATATAACCATTTGTCATCTTTAATGTTTCAGCATCTTCTAAAGGATTTGCAAAGCGTTTACTCCAAAGCTTACGCCAAGACTTATCAACCACTATAGCAAATTCTTCTTTGGCATTTATAAGCTTTTGCACGCAATCTTGAAAATAAACAATATCCGCATAAGAAATAATCAAATCTTGTTTTTCTTCGATGCATTTTAACATAAAATCTTTAGCACAAAAAAAAGTATGAACCATATTGGTTTTATCATATTTTGAATTAATAAAAAAATGCTCAATATCATATTTATTAAGATAATTTTTTAGCACATCGTTTAAATATCCACCCACAACAGCTATTTCATTTATACCTGCTGATTTTAAAGCTTCGATTTCATAATCTATTATTTTTTTATTCTTATACTCAACCATACACTTTGGTTGATCTTTTGTTAAAGGCATCAGCCTTGATCCAAAACCTGCTGCTAAGATAATTGCATTCATATTATTCCTTGATTAAACTAAACCACTCTTTTAAAATTTGAATATTATTAAGCCCATTTTCTCTTTCAATATGCCACATTATACCAAAAATATTTTCATACTTATGTTTAAAAGCTTCTATAGTATTATCTTTTGCTAAGCAAAGTTCTATGAGATCTTCACCTAATTTTTCAATAGCAAAATTATGAAAAGAATTGCTTATAAATTTTTCTTTTGAGAAAAATACTTCATGTTTGCCTATATGATTTTCACAAGGACTTATATGGCTGTTAAAATAATGAGCTATCATCTGAGCTCCTCTGCAAATTCCTAAAAGTGGTATTTTTTGTTTTAAACAAATTTCTATAACCTGCTTTTCATATAAATCTCTCTTTTTAGATAAAACATTAGGACTATAAAAACTTAAATCATTACCACCGCTTAATATCACAGCTTTTATTAGATGTTTATAATGAGAAAAATCTATTTCATAGCTAAGAGGAAGAGGAGTAAAATTTTTAAATAAATCTTTATTAAATAATTTTCCCCAATCCAAAGCCAAGCATTCTCTTTCTTCATAATAACTTTCATTGCAAATAAGTCTTTGAGTAATACCTATAAACAAAATATTTGCTCACTTTCACATTCTATATTTATTTTTTTAGCTTTTAAATATTTTTCAAAATTTTCTTCTCCAACTCCTATAACAGCAGGCATTCCAAGTTCTGAAGCACGGATAGCCATATGTGAATTAGCACCCCCATAACATGTAATCAGTCCTGCTATATTTTTTGTAAATAAATAATCATATCCAGGATCTGCTGCATAAATTAAAACAATCTTTCCTTCTAAATCTTTATCATTTTCCTTCGCCGTAAATGCAGTAATGCTCTTTTGTGTAATAAAATTTGGAATAATACTATGATTATAAAAAGAAAAAATTTCATCGGCATTGCAAAGTAAAGAAGGAAGTTTTATAGCTTGTGTAAGTTCATATTCTTTTTTATTGCGATTAATTTCTTCTACAAACTGCTCTTTTGGATTTATAGAATAAAGACTAGAATAAAGATTTAAAATACTTTTTATATCAAGATGAGCCAAATCTTCTTTTTCAATACCATAATATTTGCCTAATTCTTCTATATAAACTATAGCTTTAGAAAGCAATCTAGTGAATTCAAATTTAACGAGCTCTCTACCTTCAATAGCCTGCTTTAAAAAATCAAAAAATTCACAAGCATTAATTTCTAGTCCATGTTCTTTAAGTAAAGCATTTAAAGCTTTTGTCTTTTCTTCTGAAAAAACAAAAGCTTTATCTTGTAAATAAACTTTACTATCTTTTTGATCTACATCAAAATAAAGTTCAAAATCTTCATCATATCTTGGAGATAAAATATTATAAGTTCCTGCTCTTAAGTGTCCAAAATCTTTCAAAAATTGATCTTTGGTGTGAAAATTAAGATGGTTTGTTTGTTTGCTTAAATTTTTACTCACTGTATTGAGCGAATTTAAAAAATCATCTTTTTCCTCTTTAGTTATAAAATCAATCTCAACTAAAGAATTTAAAAGTTGCATTGCTACAAATGCAGCCCTAGCCACCCCCGCAAAAGGCAAGGTCCCATAACGCTTGCATTCTTCAATAAGCCAATAAATTTTATCAATTAAAGAAAAATTAGAATTAATAATGCTATCGTATCTTTCTTTTAGCTTATAAACTTTTTGTATGTCTTTTAAATAAAGCCCTGATCTAGGATTAAGAATCTTATTTGTAAGTTCTAATAATGAAAATTCTAATCTTTTGATTTCATTTTCATTAAAACCATGATTTAAAAGTTCTTCTAATTTTTTAGAACTATTAAAATCATAGCAAGAATAAACAATATTAAATTCGATCTTATCATGCAATTCATGATTTTTATCAAGTTTATCTAAATAAAAATTAACAAGTTTGTGCGCAATATTTTCATCTAATTTTTTTGGTATAAAAGAATTAAAAGATAATCTTACATCCACATAAGGAATGCCTAAAAAAGAATGGATTAAAGGATGGGATCTTAAATCTCTATAACCATAATTATCTCTTTGATACGCCCAAATATTATCCGTAATGATTTCTTTATATAAACTAAAAGCTAAACGCTTAGGCCTTAACCCTATGATTTCAGCTGGATTCCAATCAGGCATTACCCC
This sequence comes from Campylobacter sp. BCW_6877, assembly GCF_001762445.1. NCBI lineage: Bacteria > Pseudomonadati > Campylobacterota > Epsilonproteobacteria > Campylobacterales > Campylobacteraceae > Campylobacter > Campylobacter sp. BCW_6877. The sequence continues at coordinate 110,976 of NZ_MJWW01000035.1, forward strand.
AAAAATGGCTTTATCTCCCAAAACTCTAGATCTTGATTCTTTTAAAGACTCAAAACGTTTATAAAATCTATATAAAGCTTCTTTTGGTAAAGAATAAAATAAATTATTTTTTTCATACATAACCAAAGGACGCACTTGCAAGCAAAAAAGTTCTTCCTCATCATCTTGAATAGCAAATGCAAATTCAACATCTAAAAAACAACAGTCATATAAAACTTCTAATTCCTTCATAAGTTCTATAATTTTTTGAAGTCTAATATCTTTAAATTCTAAATAATCTCTGTAATGATAGTAAGTTTTTGCACTCTTACTGCTTCCATCTGTAATAGAGCTATTTGAACCATTTTCATCATACTGAAGACAAAAATAAGGGGAAAAATTATCCTTATCAACACTAAAACCAACACCACAAAGAGTAATGTTTTCAAGCATAGGTTGAACTAAAATTTCATCGCTTTTTGATGGCATAGAATTGGCAACTTTATATAAAGCTTTTAACAACTCATCTTTAGAATCGGCTTTAATATTTGCCAAAGAAAGAAAAGCACCTGCATTGGAGTTTTTCATACTATCTTCACTTAAAGAAGAACTTCTTATAATGAGTCTATTAGTCTTTAAAGTTTGAATATCCTGTAAAACTTTATCTTCATTTGATATTAATTCTTCAAGCGAAGTTAAAACCAAAGGTAGAACTTTTGCTTTTTTTAATTTTGTTTGTAAATTTTTTAAATTTTGTGCTTTGGTTTTAAAATTTAACTCCGCCATGTTTTTCCTTAGTTTTATATTTTTTTAGCACTCCAACAACGAGTGGTATATTTTATGCTAAATTCCTTAGGAAGTCTTTGTGAAATTTTATCACTAATTTTATTAAACAATTCATTTCCTTCATCAGTCTCCAAATCCCAGTAAGGATTTTTAACACTTTTCCATGCATTAATATAATTTTCAATGCTTTGATGAAAATAAAAATCCTCTTCAATATAAACAATATTATCAAAAAGATCCTTTCGACTCTCTATAATTGGTCTTTGATCTTCTCTTCTTGTTCCCCTTGTATAATTTGGTACAAATTCTACAATAGTATCTTCAGCTATTTTTTGCACAGGATCGTTTAAATCCCTGTGATTCCACATACAAGAAAAATATCCCTCTGATTTTAATAAGCGATGCGCTTCTTCTAAGGCTTCATTTCTATCCATTACATTAAAACTACTACCAAAAGTCACCCAATCAAATTCACTATTTTGGAGTGTTGAGTTTAAGCCTGTTGCCCTAACCCAATCAATCTTTTGATCCTTAGTTCTTTCTATCCCGATCTCACGCATCGCATCATTTGGTTCTACAGATACTACCTTACATCCTCTTTCTAAAAGCATAATGCTTAAATTTCCTGTTCCTGCACCAATATCAGCGACTTTAATATCTTTTTTTCCAACTAAACTAATAAGCATATCTATAGTTTTTGGAGCATAATTTGGTCTATAGCTATAAAATTTAGCATGCTTGGTATAATCCCACACTTGTTCTACTAGTTTTTGCATTTTATTTCCTTTTTTCATCTTTGACAAGCTGATGAAAAAAGGAAATATTTTATGCTTTTCTAGCTGTCCATGCTCTTATTTTATAAGGAATCTCTATACTTTGCATATGAGAAATTTTAGCTTCTATCATCTCTAAAATTTCCTTCCATCTTTTTTCACCTGCTTGTGCTTGTATATCATTTACAGAATGCCAAGCTCCAAGATAACGATCTTTATCCCAAAACTCTTTATAATCGCACTCCATAAAAAAGCAGTCCGTGAAATCTCCTGTTGAAACAAGAATTTCTTCCCATTTTTTAACATTTTGAGTGCCACTGCTTACACGAGCAAGCTCTGGAACAATATGTTTAATCTCCTTTTCGATTTCATCAAAAACCGAACCCTCTACAATGTGGCGAGGATTCCAAATCGCAGTGAAATACCCCCCCCCTGTCAATATACGATTAAATTCTGGGAGAGATTTTTTAGGGTCTGTCCAATGAAAAGAACTAGCCATGATGACCCAATCAGCTTGATTGTTGCTCATGCAGGTTTCTTCACCACTTCCTTTGTGCCAAGAAATATTTGATAAATTTTGTGTAAATTTTTGCCCTTCTTCACGCATATTATCGTTTGGTTCCACAGCACTAATTTGGCATCCAAACATTTCTCCCAACATCTTAGTAAGTTTTCCAGTTCCAGCTCCTACTTCAACAATATTTAAATCTTTTAAATTTTTATTTTTATCATTGATACAAGCTACGAGTTTTTCAAGTAAAAATGGACTATAAGCAGGTCTATTATGATAATGCTTTGCAACCTCTGTAAAATCCCCTTGTTTCATATGATTCCTTTCTCTAAATTAAAACATAATTATATCTTTTTTTTATTAATTTACAAATCTTTTGTCGGCGGAAAAATAAAATTTCCATTTGGAAAAATAAAACTTCCATAAAAGTGGAAATTTTATTTTTCTACAAACCTTAAACTTAAAATATAACTTTATTAAAATAAAACTAACAAAAAATTCGTTTATGATGTTCATTTTCTTTAACAATAGTTTTCATATCCAAATAATGCTTTACTATATATTTTGGAATGTTAAAGTCGCAATCAGAGTGTGGCTTTAAATCAAAACGATTAAAAGTTTGTAATTTTTATAATATTCCCTACTGTTAAAAAAACTATGTTCTACTATATTAAAAATTGATGTATCTTCATAAAAATTTGGCGGATAATATATATCTATACTTTCATCATCTTTTAAAAAAGTAAGTATTATATAAAGCTTCATTCAACTCATCACCCCTATGCATTGTTTGCATAGGAAAATAGCTTCCTTCTGGTATTTCATTAAAAAGAAGTCGATATAGTAGCGATAAGCTTTTAAACTTAATTTGCTTTTTATTTGAACGGGGTCCGAAAATTCGTGCAAATATCTCTTCCTAGATCGTATATCTTTTTTAAAATATTCAGGAAGTTCACTTTGTCATTTTAAATATTTGAATATTTGCTCATAAACCTCTTTTAACAATCCAATATCATCACAATCTTTAACTGTATATGCCAATTTTTTTCATACTTGTTAAGCTTTAAAAAATCATTCCAAGTTACTGGAAAACATTTGTATAAAAATTCTTTTCTAACAATCTCTTCATAATTAATTTGGCTAGTTTGAATTAATCCAGCTGTACAAGTTAATTCAACCTCAACATCTTTATTCTCTGGAGTTTTTATGGTAAAAATTTCGCGTGAGGTTATTTGAAATTTATTAAGTTCCAAGTCCTTATTTTGCTCTTTTTCTTTTTTAAAATTTTCATCAATTTTCTGCATTTTTTACCTATGCTCTTCGTTGATTTTTTGCATTTCCTGCTTATATTCATTCCAAATTTCTTTTAGCGGCTTATTTGGTGTTCCTTTTATTTTTCTATATAAATAATTACATAAAAGAAAATAAAGATACTTATTAATATTAGCAACACAATATTCACTTTAATTCCTTTAAATTATATAATAAAACGCAAAACTTTGCCTTGTATAATCAGCTCAACTTGCGAGTCTTTTAAGTCCAAACTATAGCTTTTATAATCCTTATTTACACTAATAATATCTAAAACTTTACTTATTGGATCTAATTGCAAAAGTTTAACCATTAATTGGTTATCAAAATTTAAAATATACAATCCATCTCCTTGATACTTATGCGTTTCTTCAAAAACAACCCAGCTATCAGGTAAAAGCATTGGAACCATAGAATAACCATCAACTTTAATAGCTTTCATATTTTTAGGCGTTGTTTTAAAAAAGGCTTTACTAAGCTCAAGCATTTCACCTGTTTCATATCCTTCGAGCCCAATTAACTCATTGTCACCACTGGTAGAAGCCGAAACATTAAGTTTTGGTATTGAATAAAAATTAGCATCTCGCTGCAAGTTGTTAAAAAATATCAAGGGTAAATTTATGCTTTCTTATAATGATTGTGAGCTTATAAGAGAGCTTTATAAAGATTTTAATATTAAGGAATTAAAAGTAAGGTATTCTTTAAATAATAATGTTTTAAAAAGAAAAGAAAGTAAAGAGCTTTTGATTATGAATTTTTAGCAAGCTAAGAGAGTAAAAATACTCTCTTTAATATTTAATTTTGTAAAAATATGGTAAAGTACCTTTAAAATTAAAAATAATTTAAGGATTTATTATAGAAAACAATTACACCAATTCTGATATTATTACTATTGCAAGTTCTTATCTAACTTATGGAAGTTTAATTGTTGCTATTGCTACTTTCTTAACAGCTGTTATTGCCATAGGGCTTACTATATATTATAACCGTGATAAACAAAGATTAATAAAAGAAACAACTGATGTATTTTTAAATAAAATTATAGAAGATGAGAAATTACGCAATGATTTTATAAATAAAATTCTAAAAAATAGTGAATTTATGGAAGAATTTGAAAGAATGGTCGATTTACATATAAATGATAAAATATCTATATTGACAGATATTGATCAAGAAAATCACAAATAGGAGGTTTGGAATGACTTATAAAGAAATAAAAGATAAAACCCCTTATGAAATTTTAGATTTATTGGAAATGAAAGAACCACCATTTAATCCGTTTGAAATTGCTCAAAAATTAGGTATAAATGTAGTTAAAGATCTTGACCTTGATAAAATTGACACTGAAGGTCAAATTAGCGTAGATGAAAAAGGTGAACCTATTATTTGGATAAATCCGCTTAAAAATGAAAATAGACAGCGTTTTACATTGGCACATGAATTAGGGCATTTAGCTAATGATATTTTACCTAGCATAGAAAATCCTATTATTGATAGTTATGAAACCCTTTATAGAAGCAATACATATGGTGGAATAGAAACTAGAGCCAATCAATTTGCGGCAAGACTACTTATGCCTCTTCGACAAATAGAAGATTTTATAGCAGAATGCAGAAAAACAACACCTGACTTAAAGGCAGCAGAAGCAATATTACTTATTGCTTCAAAATTCGAAGTTTCAAAGCAAGCTGTTTTTCACAGACTTAAAAATGTAGGTCTGATAAAACAAGATTATACATATCCTTTTTAGAGCAAAGAGGCTAAAAATTCTAAAGCTTCTTTGCTAAAATTTTTATTGCTTTCTTCTAGGTACTCTTTATCTAAAATAGCACCGTATTTTAATAAAAGTAAAATCGCTCCAAAATTATTATGAGTTACTGCATAAAACATAGGCTCTTTACCCATGCATTCTTTAGTAACACTCATACCATTTTTAAGATATTCTAAAACAAGTTCATTGTTATGATTGCAAATTGCGTTTATAAATCTTTTGTTAACACCTTGTCTTATGTCTGCTGATACTCTATCCATCTTTATATCCTTTTGTATTGATGAGACAAGATTAGCTTGGCTTAGCTTATTGTGTGCTGTCATAGTCTTGAAAGTTCTCCAATTACCACACCAATTAGCAAAAAATCTCCATTTTTATAAAATATATCTTCATATAAAGGATTTAAAGAGTGTAAAATCACTCCATCATCTTGTTTTAAAACTTGTTTTATAAAAAGTCCATCTCTAGTATTAATCACACAAATGCTTTTATTCTTAAAAGTTTTATTTCTATCTATTACACAAATTGAACCATCTTTTATTATTGGTTCCATACTCTCTCCGTAACAAGTAATAAACTCACATTCTTTACTTCCAAAAAAGTTTAAAACCTTTTCGTCGATGATTAAATCAGAGCTATCAATCAAATCATTTATACCACCTCCGCCTAAACTTGCATTTGTTTTATAAAGCTTTAAAATTTTATACTTGTTTTCACATTCTAATTGATCTTTTGGGGAACTTCTATAGAAGAAATAATTAATGCTTATATTTCTTTGATTTAAAAAGTTTAGGATTTGTGGATATGGAATGGAGTTTCTAAATTTCATGGAATTAAAAGTATCAGGATGAATTCCTAGTTCTTTGGCTATATCTTTTGTTTTTAAATTACACTTACCTTCACTGGCTAATATATCTTTTAACTTTTCAATCACTTCTTGCATTTGCATGTTAAATCCTTTGATTTTAATTTCAAAGAAATTTAACAAAAAATTACAAAAGGCAATTAAAAACTTTTGTTTTAAAAGGTTAATTTTTTAAGTTAAAATTATAAATTTATAAATAAAAATATACTTAATTTTGTATTAGAAATTAAAGTCAAAGAATAAAGCTTTAACTTTGCAAGGTAATTTTAAAATTGACTAAATTAAAAAAAATTAATATATAATTCTAATGAAATTTAATTATATATTAAAGGGATTTTAATGAAAATATTAAAAAATAAATATTTTATTCTGTGGATGATCGGGTTTTTTGCAATCGTATGTTTATGTTTATATTTTAATTTAGAAGTTAAAATTATTGCATCTGCCATTTCTGCCTATGCGGTGTCAATCTCATTGGTGTTAAATGCTTATTCTATTTTTGAAAAAACAAGAGCGGATAAATTTAATTTAACAATGCAGTTATTATCTAAATGGGATGAAAAACATTTTATAGAGGCAAGAGATTATACAAGAGAGCAACAAAATATAAAAGAAAAAAAGGAAATGAAGAAATATTAAAAGAAATTAAAGAAAAACCAGAATTAAAAAGATCAATTATAATGATGATGAATTATTTTGAAACACTTCAAACTTTTATTGAAAATAATAGGATAGATGAAGGTATTATAATGGAGCATTTTGCACATATGTTAAAAGATATCTTGGAAAGGTATGATTGTTACTTAAATAGCGATGATTTCAAAAAAAATAATCCCTTGGGGCTTAAAAAACTTATAAAATTAAAAAATAGATGCAATACCTATATATCATAATTTAATTTAAAAAATAATGTAGCTATATTTACAAACCTAAAACTAAATATAGCTATATATTTCTATAAAAGTTAATCACTCTTTATATTTATCTTTTAAAAAACATTATAATTGGCAAAAGTTATCATCAAAGTTAAAAAATAAAATCAAAAATAAAAATAATTTTTAAATAAATTGAAGTAATCTTAGTCTATTATAAGATTATAAAAACCAACTAAATGTTTAAGTTTTCTATGTAACTATCCTCCAAACCTTAAAGCTATAGATAGTTACATACTATTTTTATATAAAAAGTGGTTAAAGTATGATTATATAGTGTTTTATAGAGATAGTTACAAGGTTAAAAAATATAAGAATATTTTAAGCAAAAATGTAACTATCCTAGAGAGTAAAAAACACTTTTGGGATATAAAATTTAAAATCAAAGCTCGTATTTATCCGCCTTTTAAACAGCATTTAATCAGTTTTTTTGGGATAAAACAGACATTTTGGGATTTTTGGGATATTTGGGATTTTTTACACTTTAAACTAGGAAAGATAAAAAGTCATTTTTGTAAGCTTTAAAATCCTATTATTTGGTATTTTTTGCTAAAATTATTTAGGGATAGTTACATACTCTTTTTAAAATACCCCTTACATCTTTTCCCTGAATATTGTCATCTAACTCTTGACGCATTTTTCAAATTCTTTATAGTATGTCCAAGAGTTAATTATATTGGGAAATTTTTGCTTTAAATGATTTAGATCATTTTCAAAAATATTAAAAAAAGTGTAAACAAGTGATTTATTTTTTATAAAATAATCTATTACATCTTTTTCTTTCATCATTTTTGATTCTGTTTCATCTATGGTTATTTTAATTTGATATAAAAAATCATACAAATAATGTTTAATTGTTGAAAATAAAAGATTGTTTTGTTCTAATTGTTTAAAATCATTTTTATCAATATATACACCCATATCATTACATAGATCGTTTTTTATAATTTCTTGTATTATGTCTATTTTTTCATGATTGATATGTTTTCTGTCTAAAATTATGGGAATGCTAGAAGTTTTATCAATATTGAAATTTTTATTATTTTTAGGAGTATTAAGATAAAAGGTGTTATTAATATCTTTAGAATTTGCATAGAGTGTGATAGGAAAAAGATAGCGAATATAACCTCTAAATTCTTTAATTTTAAATAAATCTAATTTATCTTTATGGGGGGGGGTAAAATTAAAATTTATAGCAAGTAAATTCATGGTATCGAAGGCCTTTGATTGGCGGATTTCTTCCATATCAAGATAGTATACATTGTCTTTGTTAAAATATTTTAATAAATAAGAGATGATAAAAACTCCTTGTTGTAGTTCGTTTATATCGATTTTAATTTTATGATTTTGATGAGTAAGATAGTCAATATAATAACGCCAATCATAAGTTAGATTAAATTCAGAGGGATAGTTTCTTAAAACTTTACTCCAATCTCTTCCCCAGTTATGCTTTAAAATTCCTATTGGATCGCGAACTCCGCAAATAATTTTAGAGTTAAAATCCAATAAAGATAGATATTTATCAAAATAAGGTAGATTAATTTCTGATATATTAATAGCATATTGAGTAATCGTATTGTCATTTAGACACATGTAATTAAGACAATATCTTTCTTTGGCATCAGGTGGTAAAACCCAGGAGGCAAAACAAGTTACATCGCAACATTGATTAAGGTATCTTAAAAATGCTGCTGCTCCAACGCCATGTGGAGAAATATAGATAAATTTATAGTGTTTAGGTAGGGGTAAATTTAAATCCCAAGCTAATTCTGCACAATGTCGACTAGCATCTATTTCTATAAAATTAGGATTGATTAAAGGTGGATAAGGATGTTTTATTGATAAATATCTATTCTTAAATTCGCTAGAATTGAGCCAAGTGCAAATTGTTTCAATATTTTTCAAAACAAAGGTAAAAAATTTTTCATTATTCGAATTTTTTAAAGCTTGTAAAAGAATTTGAGCTAGGGTTGGAGTTAGGTTATTTTTTATATAGAGTAAAAGATTTTGCATGCTTTTTTCTTTATTTTTTTTCTTTTAGAGCTGTTAAGATGTAGGAAATTTTATTGTCAAGTTCTGTCATATAAGTATTATCAATTATTAAATTAGATTTTGGTTCATCAAAATCAATATCCATTCCCACAACATTTGAAATTTCACCTTTTAAGTTTTTGCTATATAAGTTTTTTTTATCACGTTTTTTTAATTCTTCAAAATCGCATTTTATGTAAATTTCAAAGTAATTTTTTAAAGTTTTTTTATTGTGTTCGTAAATTTCATTCCACATGGAAATAGCGCTTACGATAACTAGCATATTTTGAGAACTGAGAAAATGTGCAAATTTAGAACGCTTTATTGACATATCGATACGACTTTGTTTATCATATCCATAATGCTCTAAAAGATCTCTCAGTTCATCGCCATCAAGATAAATAATATTATTGTATTTTTCTTTTAATTTTTTGTATAATGCTTCTGCAATATAACTTTTGCCACTTCCTGCTAGTCCTGTAATCCAAATAACTCCACCATTTTTAAAAAAATCCATAGATAACCTCCTTTTTTGTTTAGTATAAATGTAAAAATTTTTCCTATATTATCAAAAATAAACTTTAATTAAAGCAATAAAAAGTTAAAATTTGATATTAAAATTTTTCAAAGAGTGAAGTTATGGAGTATAAAAGATTTAAAACCAGACAAATCAAAGTAGGAAATGTTTTAATAGGCGGTGATGCACCTATTTCAGTTCAATCTATGCTTTTTACTAAAACAAGAGATATAGAAGGTTCTTTAGAACAAATCAATCGTCTTTATTTTGCAGGAGCAAACATAGTGCGTTTGGCGTGCTTGGATATGGCTGATGCAAGGGCTTTAAAAGAGATTAAAGCTAAAAGTCCTCTACCTTTAATCGTAGATATTCATTTTAATCATAATTTGGCTGTATATTGTGCTGAATTTATCGATGGAGTGCGTATAAATCCTGGCAATATAGGTTCTAAAGAAAATATCAAAGAAGTGGTAAAAGCATGTAAAGAACGGGGTATCCCTATACGTATCGGTGTAAATCACGGCTCCATAGAAAAACAATTTAGTGATAAATTTGGCTATGGTGTCGATGCTATGCTAGAAAGTGCGATGTATAATATCAAGCTTTTAGAGGATTTAGACTTTTTTGATATTAAAATTTCCATGAAGACTTCAGATGCTCAAAAAACTATAGAAGCTTATGAGAGATTAAGACCGCTTTGTGATTATCCTTTTCACTTAGGGGTAACTGAAGCAGGAACTAAATTTCATAGCACTGTAAAAAGTTCTATAGCTTTAGGAAATTTACTTCTTAAAGGTATAGGCGATACTATGCGTGTTTCTATGACGGGTGAGCTTGAAGAGGAAATTCGTGTAGCAAGAGCGATTTTGCAAGATAGTGGAGTGCAAAAAAGCGGAGTAAATATCATCTCATGTCCAACTTGCGGTAGGATTCAAAGTGATTTGTTAAGCGCGATTAAAATCGTAGAAGAAAAAACCAAGCATATAAAAGAACCTTTAAATATCAGTGTTATGGGTTGTGTAGTAAATGCTTTAGGTGAAGCTAAGGGCGCTGATGTGGCTATAGCCTTTGGGAAAAATCAAGGACTTGTTATAAGACATGGTGAAGTTGTAGCTAAATTAAAAGAAAGTGAACTTGTAGATAGATTTTTAGCTGAAGTTGAAGATGAGGTTAAAAGTAGGGCTGTAAAAGAATAAAAGCCAAGAAGCAAGGTTTAACCTTGCTTTTAGAATGGCCATATCGCTTCTATAACTTTGCTACCCCAAGGTTTTCTTGTGCTTCTATCCACTTCACCTTCTGTTTTATAAAGAATTTTAGCATCTGCTATATATTTACTATCTATAGTATTGTCTTGACCGATGTCATAAGGACGAATAACACCGCTTAATTGTATGATTTGTTTCTCTCCGTTGATTAAAAGCTCTCTTGAGCCTTCGATAAAATAATTACCATTTGATAAAATTTTAATTACACGCGTTGAAATTGTAGTATTGAAACTTTCATTTCTGCTTTGTGAGCCTGTTCCTGTGTAGTTGTTTGAACTATTGGTTTGAAAGCCTATATTAGAATAAGCATTGACTTTATTAAGAGCATTAGCTACCACTCCTGAACTTCCTGTTAAAGCACCTCCGCCTAAATTTGAGGTATTAGTTCTACTTGTTGCTTTATTAGCTTGTGTGCTTTGAGTGGTACTTTCTTGTATAACAACTGTAACTAAATCATTTACATTCATAGCTTTTTTATCTGAAAATAAAGGATTATCCCCTTTGCCAAAAAGCGATCCTGGTGCACTTTCTACATTATTACTTTGTTTTGGTGCAAGTTCTTCTACATAAGCAGGTGGTTTCATTGAAATTTGCGGATCAACCGTTGCAGAACAACCAAAAAACGCAAACGGTAACACATAAAATAAAACTTTTTTCATTTTCGTCCTTTAAAATATGAATTTTTATTTTTCTTTGTTAAAATTAGAAAAAGCAAAGAGTGTTCCACATTTATAAATTCAAGGAGAAAATGATGGCAAATCTTTATTTGATGAGATCTAGAAGTGATGAGTTAAATACTATTATTAGTACAAATTTGCTTAAAAATTATAGCAAAATTTACAAAAATATCGCAATTTATTGCCCTGTAATATACATACATCGCGTCCCTGTTTTGCAAGGTTGGTTGGAAGAATTTAATATCAATCAAACTGTAAAAAGCGCTTATGGTTTTACCTTTAGAGAAGCAATGGAGGAATTTAGCAAAGATCCTCATAATTTTTTTAATGTTATTTTAGAAGAATACGAAGAGTTAAAACGCAAATACGATTTTGTGCTTGTAAATAGCTTTTGCGAATTTGGAATACTTGATGGATTTGATCTTAGTATAAAATTGGCTAAAAATCTTAATACCCCTATCGCTGCTATTATTAACGATGAGGATAAACTTATAGCTCAAAAATATTTCGATCATGCCCTAGATGGTCGTAATTATGTTTTGATTAATGAAAATTTTAATTTTGAGGAAGTGCAAAAGCTTGAAGAGTATGATTTTATAACTCCACATCGTTTTAAATATGAATTGATTAAACAAAGCGTAAAAAATAAAAAAACTGTTGTTTTGCCAGAAAGTAATGATGAGAGAATTTTAAAAGCTGCTGAAATTTTATTAAAAAGTAAAGTTGTTGATCTTATTTTATTAGGTGATGAGGAAAAAATCAAACAAGATGCTGCTAGATTAAGTCTTGATTTAAGTACTATACAAATTATGAATCCGCTCAATTCAGAATATAATCAAGAATTTACTTCCATTCTTTATGAGGCAAGAAAATCTAAAGGAATGAGTTTAGAAGAGGCTAAGATGCTAGTTCAGGATAAAACTTATTTTGGAACTTTGCTTATACATACTGGAAAAGCTGATGCTATGGTTAGTGGAGCATCAACTACTACGGCTGAAACGATTCGCCCTGCATTGCAGCTTATTAAAACCAAAGAAGGTATTAGTTCTGTTTCGGGAATTTTCTTTATGGGGCTTGAAGATCAAGTTTTAGCTTTTGCTGATTGTGCTGTAAATCCAAGTCCAACTGCTGAACAGCTTGCAACTAGTGCTTATGTAAGTGCTATGACTGCTAAATCTTTTGGACTTGAACCAAGAATAGCTTTGCTTTCTTATTCTAGTGGTGATAGCGGTAAGGGAGAAAGCGTAGATCTTGTAAAAGAAGCATTAAAGATTGCTAAAGAAAAATACCCTGAGTTAAATATAGATGGTCCTATGCAGTTTGATTGCGCTTATGATCCAAAGACTGCAGCAAAGAAAATGCCAAATTCTAAGATAGCAGGCCATGCAAATGTATATATTTTTCCTGATCTTAATGCAGCAAATATTTGTTACAAAGCAGTTCAAAGAACTGCTAATGCTTTAGCAATCGGTCCTATTTTGCAAGGTCTTAAAAAACCTGTTAATGATTTAAGTCGTGGATGTTTGGTAGATGATATTGTAGATACTGTTATTTTAAGTGCTATACAAGCTCAATAGAAAGGAATAATAAATGAAAATTTTAGTTTTAAATTCAGGTTCTTCATCGATTAAATTTAAATTTTTTGATAATAAAGTCGTTAAAGCGAGTGGTTTAGTAGAGAAAATCGGAGAGCAAAATTCAAAAGTTATATTAAAAAATGTTTTAAATAATGAAAGTTTTGAAAGAGAATTAATGATAAATAATCACGAAGAAGGACTTAGTATAGTCAATGAGCTTTTTAAAGAATCAGGAATTTTAGCGGATTTAAATGCTCTTGATGGCTGTGGTCATCGTATAGTTCACGGGGGAAGAAATTTAAGTGAGCATTGTTTAGTAGATGACTATGTTCTTAAAGAGATAGATAGGGTTAGTATTTTTGCTCCTTTGCATAATCCTGCCCATTTAGCAGGTATAAAAACAATGATTAAAGCTGCACCTAGTGTTGCAAATGTGGCTATTTTCGATACAGCTTTTCATCGTACTATGCCTGATTTTGCTTATATGTATGCTTTGCCTTATGATTTTTATGATAAGCATAATATTAGAAGATATGGTTTTCATGGGACTTCTCATGCTTTTGTCAGTTCTAGAGCGGCAAGTTTGCTTGAAAAAGATAAAAGTGAACTAAATGTTATCTCTGCTCATCTTGGAAATGGTGCAAGTGTATGTGCTATAGAAAAAGGTAAGAGTGTGGATACTTCTATGGGATTTACTCCGCTTGAAGGGCTTGTTATGGGAACGCGTTGTGGAGATTTAGATCCTGCTATTTTACCTTTTATTAGTCATCTTAAGGGTTTAACCATAGAAGAAATAGATACACTGATGAATAAAAAAAGTGGAGTATATGGAATTTGCGGTTATAATGATTTTAGAGATATAGAAAGAGAGATAGAACAAGGTAATGATAAAGCACGCTTGGCTCTTGATATGTTTTGTTATCGTCTTGTTAAATATATAGGATCCTACTTTGCTGTGTTGCCAAAAACCGATGCTATTATTTTTACAGGTGGCATAGGAGAAAATGATAGTTTGGTTCGACAAAAAGTATGTGAGAGATTAGCTCATCTTGGTATCGAGTTAGATTTTGAACTTAACAAACAAAGGATTTCGGGCGAAAGAATGATAAATCATGCAAATTCTAAAGTTAAAGTGCTTGTTATTCCTACAGATGAAGAATTAGAAATAGCCAGAATCACAGAAGAATTAATAAGCAATTGAAAGAGGATTATATTTAGTAAAAATTAATTTTGTTTAGATAAAATTTTAATTAAAAAATAAAGCGTGGATTATGAAAAAATTTAAAGAATTTAGCCTTCGTTTTTTATTTAAAGTATCAGAACAACCTGTTTTAGTGAAGGATTTATTAGAGGCAAATGCACTTTTTAATGACGGTATGCTTGTAGATCCTTCTAAGCTAAATTTTAATTTCAAAATTCTAAATTCTTATATTTATTTTGGTGTTTTTTGTGCTGTGGTTTTGTTACCATTGCTTTTAATTACTCATTATTTTTTAACAAAACTTGACTTTCATATAAGCATAGTGAGTGCTGTTATGGTTACTGCTTGTGTATTTATAGGATATGATATTTTTAAAGTTTATACTCGCAAAATAATCTCAAAAAAAATAATACAAAAAGCTTGGGCTTTGCATTTCCCTTATTTTGCTTATGAAAAATACTCTATAATGGCAGGTGAAATTTATAAGGAAGCCTTAAAAGAAGAAATTCCAAAAGCAAATTTAGAGCAGTATGTTTTAGATAAGATTATTCATTCTAAATAATCTAAAATTTGATTTTGGAATCGCATATTTTCAAGTCTTCTTTTTAAATCTTTATTTTCTTCGTTTAAAACGCTTTCTTCTGTTCTTAATGTAGCAATTTCTCTACTAAGATAATAAATTTGATTTCTAATATAAATTTGTGGAGCAAATAAAAATAACGCAAAACTAACAAGTAAAGCCGCAAAAAGAAGATGATTGAAATTTAGGTTTCTATCTTCTTTGGTGGCATTAGAGAAGCCTTCTAGTAAAACATTTTTTGCCTTTTGAGCATCTTCATCATTTTGTTGTTTTTCTTGAGCTTGATTAGATGGTTTTGGAAGTTCTTGTTTATTTTCTTGTGGTGTTATTTTTTTTTGTAAATTTTCCAAACTTTGTTTAATATCGGGTTGTTTTTTAATATCAGGTCGTTTTTCTATAGTTTGAGAATTTTGTATCTTAGGTTCGGTTTTTTGAATTTTTTCTATAGATTTTATGGATTCTTTTTTTTCTTTTTTATCTTGGATAGGGTTTTGATCATTTTTTGTTTGAATTTTTGGTTTGGTTTGAATATTTTTTATCTTGTTTATTTTTTTTCTTCCAAACGAAAAAATCTTTTTAGTTTTTTTATTTTCTTCTTTTTTCCTTTCTTTCATTTTGGAAAAAAATTTTTTAGCAAGAGATTGCTTTTCTTCTAATTTAACATTGATCAGATCTTCTTTTAAATATATATTTGATTTTTTAGTATGTTTTGACTCATACTCTTCATCGAGTTCTTCTAAGAATTTATTAGGAGTCTTTTTTTTAAAACGACGTCTTAAAATATCATCGCTAGAAATTTCATCTCTTAAATCATCATCAAGCGGTTTGCCTTGATTTATAGCGCGAGAAAATTTCAGCATTTTTTGGCGTATGTTTTGGCGTTCTTTTATAAAATCATCTTCTAGCATTATTTATTGTCCAAATTATTAAAATAAAAAGCCCGCATTTTAGCACAACTAGAGCGAGAATTTTTTAAAAGTTCTTCCTTGCTTGCACTTATAGCTTTTTTGGTTATTATTTGCCCTAGGCTATGGTTATTTCCACATTCGCAACGCATTATTTTTTCATCACAAATGCAGTTTTTTGACCATTTTTTGAAAAAATTTTTTACTATTCTATCTTCCAAAGAATGAAAACTAATGATTGCTAAAATGCAATTTTTTGGTTTTAAATTTTCTAAATGCCCAAGAAAATCTTTAAGCACTTTAAGTTCTTGATTTACTTCTATTCTAATGGCTTGAAATGCTAAAGTGGCTTTGGAAATTTTTCTATGATTTTGTTTGCCTTTTCCTATGATTTGATAAAGTTCCTTGGCGCTTTTGATTGGATTTTTACTTCTTTCTAGGCAAATTTTTTCAGCAATAAAATGTGCATCGTGCAATTCTCCATAATCTTTAAAAATGGAAGTTAATTGCTCTTTTGTATAAGTATTAATAATCTCATAAGCCGATATTTTGGAGTTTTGATTCATTCTCATATCCAAAAAGTCAGAATTTACACTAAAACCTCTTTCGTTATTATCAAGTTGAAATGAAGAAACTCCAATGTCTGCTAAAATACCTCTTAATTCTTCTTTATATGAAATTTTTTCTAAAACTTCACTAAAATTACTTTGTATAAAAGTTATCCTATTGTGAAAATCTTTAAGACGTTTTTTAGAAAATTCTAAAGCTTGTTGATCTTGATCACAAGCAATGAATTTAAGATCAGGATGATTTTTAAGCAAAGCTTCACTATGTCCGCCAAATCCTAAAGTGCAGTCTAAAAAATAACCTGTTTTAAGATTTTTAAAAATCTCTTGAACTTCATTAAGCAAAACTGGGATATGAGGAATTTCCAAAATCAATCCTAATAAATTTTTATAAACTATAATTATAACTAAATTTCATTGTAAAAATCATAAAATTTAAAGAACAAATATTTTTTGGTAAAAATTTTATAATTAAACTCCACTTAAACACTTCTACGATACAATATCTAGTTTAAATTTAATCAAGGAATGATATGCTTACTTGGATGCAACATCACAAAAAATATCTTGTTGTTACTATATGGGTTAGTACTATAGCTTTTGTTGGCGCTGGCTTTTTAGGTTGGGGTGCTTATGATTTTAATCTCAATAGAAGTTCGAGTGTTGCAACCGTAGGAAATGAAAAGATAGGTTTTAGCGAATTTGATACTAGATATAGACAAATTTTAAGTTATTATAATCAAATTAGCAATGGTGCTTTAACTCCAGAAAATGCTGAGCAACTAGGCATTAAAAATATAGCTTTAAGCTCCCTTGTTGAAGATAAGCTTTTGTTAAATTTTGCCAAAGATTTGGGTATTGGCGTAAACGAGAATGAAATTTTACAAAAACTTGCAAATACTAGAGAATTTCAAGATCCTACAGGGGATTTTAACAAAACAATTTATTATGAACTTTTAAATGCCAATAATTTAACTCCAAAAGATTATGAAACACAACTTGCAAATGAAGTAATTACCGATAAACTTAATCAAATTTTTAATATTCCTAGCAAAGATGAAGAATTAAAAATGTTAGCTTCTAGTTATTTCATGCAAGATGCTTTAAGTATTGCAAAAATTGATTATGACAAAAAAAATATTAAGATTAATGAAGAGGATTTAAAAAAGCTTTGGAATGAACATAAAGAAGATTATAAAACTAAAAAAATATATGAAATTTCAACTTATTTTTTGTCAGTTAGCAATGAGAAAATTGACGACAAAGAATTAGAAAAATTTTATAATCAAGATGAAAATAAACTAAAATATAAAGATTTTGCAGGTAAAGTGATGGATTTTCAGTCTGCTAAAAATGAAGTTGCTAAAGATTACGCCTTAATACAACTAAAGAATGTGGCTAATGCTAAATTTTTAGATTTAAAAAACGGGAAAGATAATTTTCAAAAAGATCAAAATATTAGTGAATCTGATGTTTATTATCCAATTGATCTTTTGAATAAAGCTAAAAATGGAGATGTTTTACGACCAGCACCTTATAATAACGGATATATCATAGTTAAACTAAATAAAGTAGATCCTATAAGAAATAAAACTTTTGAAGAAGCTAGAGAAGAAGTTTTACCTATGTATTTAAGCGAACAAGCTAGAAAAAATTTAGAAGAAAAAGCTAAAAATAGTTTAGTAAATTTTAAAGGCGATGATATAGGCTTTGTAAGTCGAGATAGTTCTCGCGAGAGTGTAAAGCTTAGTGATAAGATATTAAATGATTCTGAATTTGCTTATTTTTTGATGAATGTATTTAATACCGATCAAAATAGTTCTTATGTGATCATTAATGACAATAAAGCAATATTATATAAAATAAATAAACAAAAATTAGATATGAACTCCGATAAATTTGAACAATACAAAACTATGCTTGAACAAAATTTGCGAAATTTAAAAGCAAATGAGCTTAAGCAAGAACTTGTTGATGAACTTAAAAAGATATATCCGATAAAAATTTATTATAAAGGGAATTGATTTTGAATATATTAGGAATTGACTTAGGCTCAACCCAGACTTGTGCCATTATTGCTCAAAAAGATGAAGATGGATTAAAAATTATTGGTTTTTCCAAGTCGAAAACCAACGGGGTTAAAAAAGGTGCCATTACCAATATAGAGCTTGCTTCTAAATCTATTGAAGAAGCTGTTAGAAGTGCTGAGATGATGAGCGGAGTTCATTATGATAAGGTTGTGGTGTCTATATCAGGTGCTTATACTAAAAGCGTTGATAGCATAGGTGTTGTTAATATTCCAAATCATGAAATAGGCATTAAAGAAATTCATCGTGCTGTAAGTACAGCTAAGCATACTGCCAATCTACCAAGTGGTTATGAAATTATCCATGTTTTGCCTTATAATTTTAAGGTTAATGATCTTGAACATGTTGATGATCCTTTGGGAATGAGTGGTAATCGTTTGGAAGTTTCAACCCATATAGTGATTTCACAAGAATCTCATATTAAAAATCTTAAGAAAGCAGTTGAATTAGCTGATTTAAGAGTGGATAATATAGTTCTTTCAGGATATGCTTCAGCTATAGCTTGTTTAGATGATAGCGAAAAGGAATTAGGTGCTGTTTTGATTGATATGGGTGGAGCGATTTGTGATATGGTTGTTCATACTGGAAATTCAATTAGATATAATGATTGTTTGCAAATTGGCTCGATTAATATTACCCAAGATTTATCAATGGCATTGCATACACCTTTAAAAGAAGCAGAAAAAATCAAGCTTAATTATGCAGCTCTTTCACAACAGCCTAATACCCTTATACAAATTCCTTCAATGGGTGATGAAAGAAAGGTTAATGAAGTTTCTTTGGATATTATTTCAAACGTAATTTATGCAAGAGCGGAAGAAACTTTGATGATTTTGGCAAAAATCTTAAGTGATAATCGTTATGCCAATGCTATAGGCGGTGGAGTTGTTTTAACAGGTGGAATGACTAAGTTAGCAGGTATTGATGAGCTAGCTCCTGCAACATTTGATAATCGCTCAGTTAGACTAGCTACTGCAAGAAAAGATTTGATTACTGGTTTTAGTGAAATTTTTAATGATCCTGAAAATACTTGTGCTATAGGACTTTGTTTATATGGAGCGGGGTATTTTACGCCTTATGAACTTGATTCTAATGAAAAATTAAGATATAAAGGGGAAATTGAAAATTTTAATCGTCAAATTAAACAAGATATTGTTTTGCAAAAAGATGCAGAAAGTGAAATAAAATCTGATTTTTTTGATGAAAATTTGCAAGAAAATGATACAATTGCAATACAAGAACAATTAGATTTTAAAGAGCCAAAAGAAAAAAAACCTAGCGTTTTTTCAAATATCTGGCATAAAATTATGAATCAATTTTAACAAGGAGAAATTTTTATGAGTGAATTTTTAGTAGAAGAAATGCAACATAATAAAGGTGCAAAAATTAAGGTTATAGGCTGCGGTGGCGGTGGCGGTAATATGATCAACCATATGGTTAAAATGGGATTAAATGATCTTGATTTAATTGCAGCAAATACTGATGCACAAGCTATTTCAATTTCATTAGCAAAAACTAAAATTCAACTTGGCGAGAAAAAAACTAAAGGTTTAGGCGCTGGTATGCTTCCTGAGGTAGGTGCAGAAAGTGCTAGAGAAAGTTTTGAAGAAATAAAAGCAAGTCTTAGTCAAAGTGATATTGTATTTATTGCTTCAGGTTTTGGTGGAGGTACTGGAACGGGTGCCACTCCAGTTATTGCACAAGCAGCTAAAGAGATTGGAGCTTTAACTGTTTCTGTTGTAACTATGCCTTTTGCATTCGAAGGAAAACAAAGAAAAAAACTTGCTGAAAGCGGTCTCCTTGAGCTTAAAAAAGAAAGTGATTCTATTCTTGTAATTCAAAATGAAAAATTATTGAGCATTATTGATAAAAAAGCAGGCATTAAAGATGCTTTTAGATTGGTTGATGATATTTTAGCTCGTGCTGTAAAAGGTATGGTGTCTATCTTGCTTGATAATGGAGATATTAATGTTGACTTTGCAGATGTAAGAACCATCATGAGTCATCGCGGACTCGCACTTATGGGCGTTGGTAGTGCTAGTGGTGAAAATGCTATAGAAGAGGCTCTTTCAAACGCTATAGAATCTCCTTTGCTTGATGGAATGGATATTAAAGGTGCCAAGGGAGTTATTTTACATTTTAAAACAAGTTCTAATTGCTCTTTGTTTGAAATTTCAGCAGCAGCAAATAGTATACAAGAAATTGTTGATGAAAATGCTAAGATTATTTTTGGTTCTACTACAGATGATAGCATGGAAGATAGAGTTGAAGTGACTATTATTGCGACAGGGTTTGAAGACAAAGATACAGTAGCTAAAAAATCTACCGAAGAAGCTCAAGCTTCTAAGAAAAATCCTTATTTAAGTCTTAAAAAGGTAAGCGGTGGTTACGATGAAGAGATAATGGCGCAAATTGAAACACCGACTTTCTTGCGTCGTCAAATGGATTAAAATTGATTTTAAAGCAAGATTGAGTCAAATCTTGCTTTTTATAGTTTAAAATTCTCTCCTAATAATCTTTCAAATATTTATTTTTCTTTGTTTTTAAAAGTTGGAACACTCTTTGCTTTTATAGCTATAAAATCTTAATTTTATAGGTGAAAATATGCAAAATGGATATTATCAAGCAACTGGCGGAATGGTAACTCAGTTTAATAAACTTGATGTGATTACTAATAATCTTGCCAATATTAATACAAGTGGATACAAAAGAGATGATGTGGTTATTGCAGATTTTAAAAGGATTTTTAAAGAAACTCAGGATGAGTTGCCTATAGAAAATCACACAAGAGATGCATCTCGTTTTGTAAATACTACAATAGATGGAATCCCACAAGTTTCTCAAGAATATACGGATTTTAGCCTAGGTTCTTTAAAGGCTACAAACAATCCTTTGGATTTGGCAATGACTAGAGAAGATGCTTTTTATTTGGTTCAGACCAAAGATGGAGAAGTAAGATTAACTAAAGATGGAAATTTTCAACTTGATGATGAGGGTTATTTGGTAAATAAGCAAGGATACAAGGTGTTAAGTAGTGATTATTTTAATAATCCTCAGAATGCTGGCATACGCATTCCTAATGGTGCTGTTCAAATTAGCGTTGATAAAAACGGAAGCATTGAAGTTGATGGAGTTCAAAATGCAAGATTATTTGTAGCGCAAGTAGATGATATAAGAGCTTTGCAAAAAGATGGAGATAATGTCTATAAAATAGATGATCTAACCCGCATTAGAGATTTGGAAAACTCCAATGCTATTCGCCAAGGTTTTTCTCAGGGATCAAATGTTAATCCAGTTACTGAAATGGTAGGACTGATTGAAGCAAACAGAATGGTAGAAATGTATCAAAAAGTTATGACAGCTCATATGGATGACTTAAATCAAGAAGCTATCAATAAGCTTGCAGCTGTTAAATAATTTAAAATAAAATAAAAAAAGGATTAAAAATGATGAGATCACTTCATACTGCTGCTACGGGAATGGTAGCGCAGCAAACACAAATTGATGTTACTTCAAATAACATCGCCAATGTTAATACAGCAGGTTTTAAGAAAAGTCGCGCAGAATTTGCTGACCTTATGTATCAAGTTATGAAGTATGCAGGAACTTCGACTTCGGCTACTACTCTTTCTCCTTCGGGTATAGAAGTGGGTGTGGGTGTGCGTCCAACAGCGGTAACTAAAGTTTTTACTGAAGGAAATTTAAAATCAACAAGTACTGATGGTCTTGATATGGCTATTGCAGGTAATGGGTTTTTTCAAATACAACTTCCTGATGGCACTATAGGATATACTAGAAATGGGCAATTTACAAAAGATAATGAAGGTAATATTGTAAATTCAGATGGTTATAGACTTTTACCTGAGATGACAATACCTGAAGGCGCAACAGCAATTAATGTTGCTACAGATGGAACCGTTTCTGTAATGCTACCAGGGGAGCAACAAGAAACTCAAATTGGCCAAGTGGAGCTAGTTCAGTTTATAAATCCAGCGGGTCTTCATTCTATGGGTGATAATCTTTATCTTGAAACAGGAGCAAGTGGTGCACCTGTTGCGGGTATAGCAGGACAAGATGGGCTTGGAACAATAAGACATGGATTTATAGAACTTAGTAATGTTCAGCTTGTTGAAGAAATGACGGATCTTATCACAGGACAAAGAGCTTATGAAGCGGGTTCTAAGGCAATTACAACAAGTGATGATATGCTAGGAATTGTAAATCAGCTTAAGCGATAGTTGATATAAAATAAATAATTTTTAATTCTTTTTTAGTTTAATGGCGTGTTAAACGCCATTAAATTTTTAGCAAGAGTAGCAAGTTTTAAATTCATAAGCAGTTGGACGAGCTTCTACTGGCCAAACTTGTGTTTCAAATTTTAAATGCTGATAGTCATCGATAAAAATATCACTCATTACAGGTTTTAAATAAGAATTATGTCGGATTAAAGCTTCTAAACTTCCTCTTAGAGTATGTGGTAATTGCTCTATCCCTTTTTCACGTATTTCATCCAAAGTAAGATCAAATAAATTTTCATCCATAGGACCCACAGGAATGGTTTTATTTTTGATTCCATCAAGACCTGCCATTAAAAGACTAACAAAAGCTAAATAAGGATTAGCAGTGCTATCAGGGAAGCGAATTTCTATACGAGCTGAATTTTTACCTATGCCATAAGGAACGCGACAACTTGCTGATCTGTTTTGACAAGAATAAGTTAAAATACAAGGAGCTTCAAAGCCAGGAACTATTCTTTTGTAAGAGTTGGAACTTGGATTTGTAAAAGCTGCAACACTTCTAGCATTTTTTAAAATTCCACCTATATAATTTATAGCAGTTTGACTAAGTCCACTGTATCCATCTTTATCGTAAAATAAATTTACTCCATCTTTCCATAAGCTCATATGAACATGCATACCATTGCCATTATCTCCGTATAAAGGTTTTGGCATAAAAGTGGCAGTTTTGCCATTTAAATGAGCTACCATTTTTACAACATATTTATAAATTTGAACATTGTCAGCTGCTTCTACAAGCGTGCCAAAATTTACTCCTATTTCAGCTTGTCCTTGTGCAACTTCATGATGATGAACAAAAGTTTTAAGACCTACTTTTTCAAGGGTTTGAACCATTTCAGAACGAATATCTACTAAAGAATCAATTGGCTGAACTGGAAAATATCCACCTTTGTTTCTTGGCCTGTGTCCAGTATTGTAGCTATCGGTAAATTCTCTATCGTCATTCCACTCTCCTTCTTCGGTATCAACTTCATACTTAGAACAATGAGTAGTATCAACTATTTTTACACTATCAAAAACAAAGAATTCATTTTCTGGTCCAAAGTAAGCAGTATCAGCTATGCCACTATTTTTAAGGTGTTCCATTGCTTTTTTTGCTATGCTTCTTGGACATTTTTCATACATTTGTCCTTTGTAAATATCATACACATCACAAAATACTATGATAGTAGGATCAGCTGTAAAAGGATCTAAAAAAGCACTTTGAGCATCAGGTTTTAAAATCATATCTGATTTTTCTATAGGCTGCCATCCATGGATTGAGCTTCCATCAAATGGAATGCCAGTTTGAAATGTTTCTTCATTGATTGCATGAAGATTATAGGTAATATGATGCCAAGTTCCTATCATATCTGTAAAACGAAAATCAACAAAAAGCACTTCATTTTGTTTGCAAAATTTGAAAAAATCATCTATATTATTAACAAATTTTCCCATATTTTTACTCCTTTACGTAATTAAATTTATAAAATTATATCATAAAATTTTTAATTAAGATTTAATTAATATATTTTTTTTAATAAATTTAAAAATTTAATTTAAAAAGATTAAAAAATAAAAATTTATATTTTTGTTTTAGATAAAATTGATTATAATTTTGAGCAATTATTGAAAATCTAGATTTAAAAAAGGGAAAAAAATGACTCAAGAAGAGCTTGATGCTTTGATGAATGGTGATGTTGATCTTGATTCAGAGACAGAAGCAGAGATAAAAACCGAAGAATCGAATACCGAAGAAGATGCTTTGATGTTAGAAGATGTCAAAATAGCTGATTACAAACCTAATCCTAGTGTAGTATGGCCACCACCCCCACCAAATCAGGAGCATAAAGTTGTACATCAGTTAGATGATGTTACAAAAGATAGCGAGCTTAAAGCAACGGAAATGATGGATAAGCTTGAAAGTATTAATAATTTTTTTGCGGATTCTGAAAGTTTACTCAAAGAAATAAATAAAGCAATAGAAAAAAATATTGATATTTTTTCTAAACTTAATGAAAAATTTCCTAATGTGGAAAGTTTCAGTGAAGCTTTAGAATTAAACAATCAAGCTAAAAAAAGTTCTAAGGAGATTGTCGGAAATCTTCAAAGCGGACAAGATGAAGTGATGATGGCAATGGATGCAATGCAGTATCAAGATATACATCGTCAAAAAATCGAACGTGTTATTAATGTAATGCGTGCTTTAAGCCGTTATATGAGTTCTTTATTTGAAGGTAAAATTGATGATAAAAAACGTGTAAGTTCTGCAGTGCATATTGAAGGTGATAGTACTGCTGATGTTGTAAGTAATGATGATATAGAAGCTTTAATTGCAAGTTTAGGGCAAAAATGATCATTCCTGAAATAGTAGCTCCTGCAGGAAATTTCACAAAATTAAAAATTGCTTTAGCTTATGGCGCAGATGCGGTTTATGCGGGTGTGAATAATTTTTCTTTAAGATCGCGCACTGCAAGAGAATTTAATTATGAAAGTTTTGAAGAAGCTATCAAATATACTCATGAGCGTGGTAAGAAAATTTATGTTACTTTAAATGGTTTTCATTTAAGCTCTCAAATTGAAGGCTTAAAAAGACATATATTAAAATTACGTGAGATGAAACCCGATGCTTTTATTGTAGCTTCTGTTGGAACTATGCGTCTTGTTAAAGAGCTTGCACCTGAAATTTCTTTACATGTTTCTACTCAGGCGAATATTTTAAATTATTTAGATGCTCAAGTTTATAAGGATATGGGCGCTAAAAGGGTTGTAATTGCGAGAGAATTAGGGCTTAAAGATGCTAAAGCTTTAAAAGAAAATTGCGATATTGAACTTGAAGCCTTTGTGCATGGTTCTATGTGTTTTGCTTATTCTGGGCGTTGTTTAATAAGCTCTGTGCAAAGTGGAAGAATGAGTAATCGTGGATCTTGTGCAAATGATTGCAGATTTAATTATGAGCTTTATGCTAAAAATCCAGAAAATGGTACTTTATTTCGTTTAGAAGAAGATGAAAATGGTACTCATGTTTTTAATTCCAAAGATTTAAATCTTTGTTCTTATATAGAAAAAATCATGCAAGAAAATTGTATCAGTGCTTTTAAGATAGAAGGACGCACCAAAAGCGAATATTATGTTGCGCTTACAACAAGAACTTATAAAATGGCTATACAGGATGTTTTAGAGGGTAAGTTTGAGTCAAACAAGTATGAAAAAGAGATTGCTACGCTTAAGAATCGTGGTTTTACAGATGGCTATCTTGTTTCGCGTCCTTTAGAAAAAACCGACACACAAAATCATAATACAAGCATAGAAGAAGGTTCTTATCAAGTGCATGCTATAAGCGAAGATGGAAGCTTTTTTAAATGTAAAGGGAAAATCGTTTTAAACACGCCTTATGAAATTTTAGCTCCTTTAGGCGATGTGATTCAAACTTGCGATAATGAACTAGGTAAAATTTATCAAAAAGAGGATAAATATTTTATAGAGTTTAAAAAACTCATTGCTAAAAACAATAAAGAATTTAGTGAAATTCATAGCGGCAATGAACATGAAATTCAATTACCAAGTAAAATCAGTGCATTAAGTTTTTTAAGAAAGGAAATATAGATGAATTTTGTTTCTATTTTAATGGGAAGCAAGAGTGATTATGAGACTATGAAAGAGGCTGCTAAAACTTTAGAAAGTTTTGGGGTAAAGTATGAACTTATTATCTCATCAGCTCATCGTAGTCCAAAAAGAACAAAAGAGTATATTGCAAATGCTGAAGAAAAAGGTGCGAAAGTTTTTATAGCAGCAGCTGGAATGGCAGCGCATTTAGCTGGAGCTGTTGCAGCTTATACAACAAAACCTGTTTTGGGAGTGCCTATGTCAGGAAGCAATCTTGCAAGTATGGATTCTTTATTTTCTACGGTGCAAATGCCTAGTGGAATTCCTGTAGGAACTTTAGCTATTGGTAAGGCTGGAGCAATCAATGCTGCTTATTTGGCTATGCAAATTTTAGCTATTTATGATGTTGATTTAGCACAAAAGCTTAAAGAAGATCGTCTTGAAAAAGAAAAAAAACTTGTATCTGATTCAAAAGAAGTAGAAGTTTTATTATAAGGGATAAAAATGCAAACCTATCTTGAACTTGAAGAATTTTGTAAACTTGTGCATTTAAATGAAGATGTGGTTAAGGGTATGATGGCTAATGGGGCTTTAAATTTTAAAGAAGAAGAGGGTAAAATTTACATCGAAGCTCATCAAGGTACTTTTAGTGTGGTGCCTAGTGCTGCAAAATCTCAACCTGCAATGGTAAATTCAATGACTTTAGCAGGGGAAAGTTTTGTTGAAAAAACAATAGGAACTATTTTAAATTTACATGAAAAAGTTTTAGATGCTAAAGATGAAACACTTGAAGCATTAAAAAATGAGAATAAATTTTTAAAAGATGCTCTTTATTCTATGCAAGAACTTTATGATGAAGATAGAAAAACTATAGAAACCTTAAACAATGAGCTAAAACATGCGCGTGAAGAGATAGAATTTCTCAAGCGTAAATATAAATTAATGTGGAGTAAAACCGCAGAAATTTTTGGAGCTAAGACAGAGCCTGATTTGGAAATGAATAAAAATTTAGAAAAACCTATTGAAAATATGGAACGATAAAGAGAGATACAATGACTTTTTCACAAATGATACTTAATTTACAAAATTATTGGCAAGAGCAAGGTTGTGCGATTATGCAACCTTATGATATGCCAGCAGGTGCAGGAACCTTTCATCCAGCAACTTTTTTAAGAAGTTTAGGAAAAAAACCTTGGGCAGCTGCTTATGTAGCTCCAAGTAGAAGGCCTACTGATGGACGTTATGGTGAAAATCCTAATCGCTTAGGTGCTTATTATCAATTTCAAGTTTTGATTAAACCTAGTCCTGATAATATCCAAGAATTATATCTTAAAAGTCTTGAAAATTTGGGTTTTGATTTAAAAAGTCATGATATTCGTTTTGTTGAAGATAATTGGGAGAGTCCAAGTTTAGGTGCTTGGGGTTTAGGCTGGGAAGTATGGCTTGATGGTATGGAAGTTACTCAATTTACTTATTTTCAGCAAGTTGGCGGTATAGCAGTAGATTTAGTAAGTGCTGAAATTACCTATGGTCTTGAAAGAATAGCCATGTATCTTCAAAATGTTGATAATGTTTATGATATAGTTTGGAGTGAATTTAATGGAGAAAAAATTAAATACGCAGATGTGCATAAGCAAAGTGAATATGAATTTAGTAAATACAATTTTGAAGTAAGTGATGTTAAAATCTTGAATGAGCAGTTTGAAAATTCTTACAAAGAATGTAAAAATATTTTAGAACAAGGACTAGCTTTACCTGCTTATGATTATTGTATGCTTGCTGCACATACTTTTAATCTTTTAGATGCAAGAGGAGCAATTTCTGTAGCACAAAGACAAGATTATATGTTAAAAATTCGTGAGCTTTCAAAAAATTGTGCTGAAATTTATAAGAAAAATTTAAATGAAACTGAGTGAAATTTATAATTTTTTAGATCAATTAAGTCCTTTTAATACTCAAGAATCATGGGATAATAGTGGAATTTTGCTTGGAGATAAGGATAGCGAAATTTCAACTGTTTATTTAAGCTTAGATATTGATGAAAATATCATTAAAAAAGCGAGTGAAAATTCTTTAATTATCACACACCATCCTTTGATATTTAAAGGTTTAAAAGATTTATATGACAAAACTTATCCTAGGGCTTTTGTTAAAGAAATGATTTGTAAAAATATTTCTTTAATCAGTATGCATACAAATTATGATTTAAGTCATTTAAATACTTATTTTACGAAAGAAATTTTAGGTTTTAAAATTTCTTTTAAAGACGAATTTTTGATTTATGTAGAAAATTTTATGTCTTTTGAAGCTTTGTGTGACCGGGTGAAAAAAAGGTTAAATTTACAAATTTTACGTGTAAGCGATTGTGGTAAAAAAGACATTAAGCGTATTGCTATATGTACTGGAAGTGGTGGAGATTTAATTTCTAAAGTAGATGCGGATTGTTTTTTAAGTGGAGATTTTAAATATCATCAAGCTTTAGAGGCGCTTAGTAATCAAATCAGTCTTATTGATTTGGGTCATTTTGAAAGTGAGAGATATTTTTCTCAATGTTTAGCAAAAGACTTGAAAAATTTGCCGCTACAAGTTATAATAACAGTTTCAAAAAATCCATTTCAATATTTTTAAGGAAAATAAATGAATAAATATCTTGAACAATTAGTGCTTTTATCAAAAATAGATCAAGAGATTGATAGTTATGAACCAAAAATAGACAGTATTAATAAGACTTTAAAAGATGCTGAGTTAAAAATAGGAAAAATCAACACAGATTTAGAAAAAATTGATGAAGAAATCAAAGATATAGAAAATCAAAAAGTACAAAATAATGCTCATATTTCCGAGTTTTCAGCAAAAATTAAAGATCTTTCTAAAAAAAGTGGTGCGGTAAAAACAGAAAAAGAAGCTAATGCTTTAAAAATTGAAGAAGATATCGCAAAAGAGCAATTAGACGCTGCAAATGATGAGATTGTAAGACTAGATAAAATTTTAGAGAATAAAGAAACTTATAAAAAAGAACTCGAAGAAGAAAAAATCAAACAAGAGCAAAATATTAACGAGATTAGAGTAAGTATTAAATCTGAAATGGAAGTTCTTGAAAAAGATAGAATGAGTGTTTATGATAAAAAAACTAAACTTGTGAGTGAGATGAATCAAAAAGTTTTAAGTTTTTATGAGAAAATTCGCAAATGGGCGAAGAATACTGCTGTAGTTCCTGTTAAAAAACAAGCATGCTATGGATGTTTTATGAAAATTTACGATAAGACTTATCTGTCCGTTGTAAAAGGTGAAGAGATTGTAACTTGTCCTCATTGCGGAAGAATTCTTTATAAAGAGCAAGAAGAACAAAATTGATCTTTTTTTATTATTTTTTAACTTGGACGGCATTTTTATTTTGTGCCGTCTTTATTCTTTTGCTTTCTTTTTTAAAATCCAAATACAAAATTAGTTTAAAATCTCGATTTTTTCTTTATAAAAATTTACATCAAGAAAAAGCTGATGTACATTTTCATGCTTGTTCTTACGGGGAGGTAAGAAGTATTAAAGCTTTGGTTTTGAAATTTGATTCAAGAATAACTACTATTACTCAAACAGGTTTTGAATGTGCAAAAGAATTTTGTAAAAAGGTAAATTATCTTGCTTTTGAAAATTTTTTGCCTTTTTGGTTTAATCCTTGTAAGGTTTTGGTAATTTTTGAAGCAGAATATTGGCTTATGCTTGTTTTTATGGCACGTATTTATAAGGCTAAGATTATTTTGCTTAATGCGAGAATATCTGATAAATCTTATCATTCTTATCAAAAATTTTCTTTTTTTTATAAAAAAATTTTTTCTTATATTGATGAAGTTTTTGCTCAAAGTGAATTAGATAAAGTAAGACTTGAAAGTTTGGGAGCTAAAAATGTTAAAATTTTTAAAAATATTAAGGCAAATTTAGAAATTAAAAATAATAAAATTTATACCAAACCTAAGGAAAAACTTATCATTTTTGCTAGTACTCATAAAGATGAAGAAGAGCTTTTACTTGATCATTTTAAACTAGAAGAAAATGAAAAACTCATTATCGCCCCACGACACCCTGAGCGTTTTAAAGAAGTTGAAAATTTACTTTTAAACAAAGGTTTAGAATTTGAAAAATTTAGCTCTTTAAAAGATGAAAATAAGAAATTTTCTAAAAAAATTTTACTTTTAGATACTTTAGGGGAGCTTGTAAATTTTTATGCAATTTCTGATGTTGTTGTACTTGGAGGTTCTTTCATAGAAGGCATAGGAGGACACAATCCTATAGAAGTGGCATATTTTGACAATGTATTAATCAGCGGGAAATTTATTCACAATCAAAAGGCTTTGTTTGAAGAAGTGGAAAATGTATATTTTTGTGAAAATTTAAAAGATTTAAATGATAAAATCCATTATTTAAATTTAAAAGCTAAAATTTCCAAAAAAGAAAATTTAGATCTTATCATGCAAACTATACAAAAGGGAATTGATGCAAGAAAAAGCTTATAAACTCTTAGCTTTGCAAGAAAAAATTTCAAATCGTGAAGCTAAAGATTTGATTGATAAGGGTTGTGTTTTTTCACATGGAAAAAAAGTTGTGGTTGCTAGAGCTTTGATGAACAATAAGGCAAGATTTAATGTGATAAAAACCAAAAATCCTCAAATTATTTTTGAAGATGATAAGATTATTGCTATTAATAAACCTTACGCTTATGTGAGTGAAGACTTGGAGAAAAAATTTAATGCCAAGCTTTTAAATCGTTTAGACAAAGAAACAAGCGGTGTGATTTTGCTTTGCAAAGATGAAGATTTTAGAAAGCTTTGTATAGAAGAATTTAAAAAACACAGAGTTTATAAAAGTTATATTGCGGTTTTAGATGGGGTTTTGGCTGAAGAGGTTGAAGTGAATGAGCCTATTTTTACCATAAAAGCAAAATGTGGAGCATTAAGTAAAGTTTCAAAAGATGGTTTAAGTGCCTTAAGTATCATTACTCCTATTATGTTGCAGTTAAAAAAAACCTTAGCAAAAATAGTCATTCAAACAGGTAGAACTCATCAAATCAGAGTGCATGCTAAATTTATAAAACATGGCGTTGTAGGTGATGAAAAATATGCTAAAATTTCAAGCGATAGAATGTATTTACATAGTTATGAAATTAAAATTTTTGATTATTATTTTAAGGCTGAGCTAGATAATAGTTTTGCAAAAGTTGGCTTTGAGATAAAAAATTTAGATTTTTAAAGCCATTTAAGAAAAAATTTTGTATAATGCAAGGTTTAATTTAAAAATTTTATAGAAAGGTGATAAAGTGTTTGAGTTAGTTAGCGAATCTTTTAAATCAGCGATTAATAAATTACGTTTTGTTGATGATGAAAAAGCACTTAAGAACGCTTTAGAAACCTTAAAAAAAGCTCTTTTAAAAGCAGATGTTCACCATAAGGTAACT
Source organism: Campylobacter sp. BCW_6877 (assembly GCF_001762445.1). Lineage (NCBI taxonomy): Bacteria > Pseudomonadati > Campylobacterota > Epsilonproteobacteria > Campylobacterales > Campylobacteraceae > Campylobacter > Campylobacter sp. BCW_6877. The sequence continues at coordinate 142,639 of NZ_MJWW01000035.1, forward strand.
AAAGAGCTTTTGACTTCGATAGAAGAAGATGTAAAGCAAAACGGAATAGGTCAAAAACAATTTTTAAATGCCATTAAAGTAAATTTAGAAAATATTTTAAGTGTCAATGGCAAAAATCAAGGTTTTGTTTTTGCTTCTAAACCCCCAACAGTAGTTCTAATGGCAGGTTTGCAAGGGGGCGGTAAGACTACAAGCACTATCAAACTTGCAAATTATTTAAAATTACGCAATAAAAAAGTTTTAGTTGCAGCTTGTGATTTACAGCGTTTAGCGGCAGTGGAGCAGCTAAGACAACTTTGTGAAGCTAATGAAATTGAACTTTTCTTCATAGAAAATGAAAAAGATCCTATTAGGGTTGCTAAAGAGGCTTTAAAAAAGGCTGAAAGTTCTATGGTGGATGTTTTGCTTGTGGATACTGCTGGGCGTTTGGCTATAGATGAGACTTTGATGAATGAATTAAAAGCAGTTAAGGATGTTTTAAATCCTGATGAGATTTTCTATGTTGCTGATGCAATGAGTGGTCAAGATGGGGTTAAGACTGCGGCTAGTTTTAATGAAGTTTTAGGTATCAGCGGGGTAATTTTATCAAAATTTGATGCAGATACTAAAGGTGGAGTAGCCTTAGGTATAGCAAAACAAATCGGTATTCCTTTAAGATTTATTGGTGTAGGTGAAAAAGTAGCAGATTTAGAAGTTTTTATACCAGATCGCATAGTAAGTCGTATCATGGGCGAGGGTGATTTGGCTACTTTAGCTGAAAAAACTGCTGCAGTGATTGATGAAAAAGAAGCTAAAAAACTCAATCAAAAAATCAAAAAAGGTGAATTTAATTTTAATGATTTTCTTAACCAAATGGAAAGTATTAAAAAATTAGGAAGTATGAAGTCTTTAATCGGTATGATACCAGGGCTTGGCGGAATGGCAAATGCGGTAAAAGATATAGATTTGGATAATTCTAAAGAGATTATACATATTAAGGCAATGATTTCTTCAATGACTCCAAAAGAAAGAGAAAATCCTGATTTGTTAAATAATGCTAGAAAACGTCGTATAGCAGAGGGAGCAGGTCTTTCTCAGGTAGAAGTCAATCGTTTTTTAAAACAATTTAGTAATGCAGCAAAACTTGCAAAAAGATTTTCAGGCAAAAAAGGAATGGAGAATTTGACACAAATGATGAGCCAAGCTAGAAGACAATTTTAAATTTTATTTATAAATACTTTTTATAGTATCTATAAATAAAATTTTTAATTTTTAAGGAGTATAAATGACAGTTATTAGACTTACAAGAATGGGTAGAACTAAAAGACCATTTTATCGTATTGTGGTTACAGACAGTAGAAAACGTCGCGATGGTGGTTGGATAGAAAGTATTGGATATTATAATCCTATGGTAGAACCTGAGGTAATTAAAGTTGATGCAGAGCGTTTAGCTTATTGGAAAAGTGTTGGTGCAAAACTTAGCGATAAAGTTGCTTCTATCACTAGCAAATAATCATGGTAGAGAATTTTCTTAGGGAATACGCAAAATTAATTGCAGATTATCCTGAACAGATTAACACTCAAAAAATTGAATTAAGTGAAAATTTTTTTGAGATTGTTCTTTTTGCACATAAGGTTGATACAGGTAAGCTTATAGGTAAAAATGGAAAAATGATCAATGCTATAAAAACCGTAATCTCTGCTTATAAGAGCAAGGATGCAAGTTCTTATAGGGTAACGGTAAAAGCACTTGAGTGAAAAAGATTTTGTTCAAGTTGCAAAACTTGGTAAAACTGTGGGTCTTAAGGGTTATGTAAAATTGCATAACCTGAGCGACTTTTCTTCTCAATTTAAAAAAGATGCTACCTTTTTTATAAAAAATACCAAAGAAATATTAAAGATTAAGCATTATAATGCAAGCAATTCTACTGTTTTATTTGAGAATTATGAAGATATAGAAAAAGCTAAAGAATTAACCAATCTTATTCTTTTTCAGAGTATCGAGAAAAGCAGACAAACTTGTAAATTAAAAAAAGATGAGTTTTTTTATTTTGATATTTTAGAGTGTGAAGTTTTTGAAGAAGATAAAAGATTAGGTAAAGTTGTTGATATCTTGGAAATTGGAGCTTCTTATTTATTTGAAATTCAAAGTGATGAAAAATGGGTGAATAAAAAATATTCTAAAATATTTTTTATTCCGTATCTAGATAAATTTGTTAAAAATATAGATATAGAAAAACGACAGATTTTTTGCACGCAAGATGCTTTTTTAATTTTAGAAAATTCATGAAATTTAGTTTCGTTTCTTTATTCCCTAATCTTATGAAATTTTACTTTCAGGATTCTATACTTGCAAGAGCAAAAGAAAAAAAACTTTTCAAACTTAATTTTTATAACCCAAGAGATTTTTCTAAAAATTCTTATCATAAAGTCGATGATTATAAAATAGGTGGTGGAGCTGGACTTTTGATGCAAGTTGAACCTATGTATGAGGTGTTAAAAAGTATTCAAGAAAAAAAAGAAAATCCCTATTTTATTTTTTTAAATCCAAGTGGTAAAACTTTTAATCAAAAAGACGCCAAACGCTTAAGTAAAAAAGAACACATAGTTTTTGTATGTGGGCGCTATGAAGGTATAGATGAAAGAGTGCTTGAAATTTTTGCGAATGAAGTTTTTAGCATAGGGGATTTTATTTTAACAGGAGGAGAATTACCTGCGCTTGTAATGTGTGATGCGATTTTAAGAAATGTTAACGGGGTTTTAGGGAATATGGAAAGTTTGGAAGAAGAAAGCTTTGAAAATAATTTACTCGAAGCACCTGCTTTTTCAAAACCTTTTATTTTTGAGAAAAAAAATCAAAAATTTTATACTCCTTCAGAGTTTTTAAAGGGTAATCACGCTAGAATTGCAAGTTTAAAAACTACTTTGGCGTCTTGCAAAACGAAATTTTTTCGTCCAGATTTATTTTTAGAGCATGAACGCAAAAAATAAGGGATTTTTATGAAAAATAAATATATAGAACAATTTGAAGCAAAACAAATTGAAGGTAAAAATGTTCCAGATTTTCGTGCTGGTGATACTTTAAAGCTTGCAATTCGTATCAAAGAAGGAGATAAAACAAGAATCCAAAATTTTGAGGGTATTTGTATTGCTAGAAGAGGTAATGGCGTAAGCGAAACTTTTATCGTACGTAAAATGGGTGCTAATAATGTTGGCGTTGAGAGAATTTTCCCTATTTATAGTGAGAGTTTGGAAAGTATTATTGTTTTGCGTCGTGGTCGTGTACGCCGTGCAAGATTATTCTACTTAAGAGATAGACGCGGTAAAGCAGCACGTATTAAAGAGCTTAAAAAATAATTTATAATTATTTTTTATTATAAGTCTAACAATTAAATAATTATAATTAATTTATAATTTTTATTATTTGATTTTAATTATTAATAATGCTCTTATATAATATTCCTTGTAAATATTATATAAGGAGAGAAAATGTTTTCTATTAAAAAAACTTTATTAATATTAGCAAGCGTGCCAATGTTTTTGAGTGCTACTGAATATCAATTAAGCACTCATGTCTTGGATATTACTTCTGGACAACCCGCTCCTAAAGTAAAAGTTGAGCTTTATAAGTTGGAAGCAAATCAACAGTGGAAAAAAGTAAGTGAAGAATTTACCGAAGAAAATGGTAGAATAGGGGATTTATTACCATATGAAAAAGCTGAAAATAGGGCTTTTGGAATTTATAAGCTTAAATTTTTTACAAAAGACTATTACACATCACACAAAATAAATACTTTTTATCCTTTTGTAGAGGTAAGTTTTGAGCTTTCTAAAGATCAAAAACATTATCATGTTCCAATAACCCTTTCTCCTTTTGGTTATTCAACTTATAGAGGAAGCTGATCAATAAAACGAAAGAAAAAACCATGTGGACTAAGAATTCTTGGAAAAACTATCCCATAAAACAGCAACCTATCTATCCAGATCAAGAGGAAATGAATAGAGTTTTAGCAAGACTTGAGAAACTTCCTCCTTTGGTTTTTGCTGGAGAAGTGAGAAATCTTCAAAAGTCTTTAGCAAGAGTTTGTAAAAAAGAAGCTTTTTTACTTCAAGGTGGAGATTGTGCTGAAAGCTTTGAAAATTTTGGCGCTGTAAATATCCGTGACATGTTTAAGATTTTACTTCAAATGGCTATAGTGCTTACATTTGCCGGTGGATGTCCTGTTGTAAAAATTGGTCGTATTGCAGGGCAGTTTGCCAAGCCAAGAAGTAGTGATTTTGAAGAGTTAAATGGTATAAGTCTTCCTAGTTATCGTGGTGATATTATTAATGGTTTTGAATTTAGCGAACAAGCGCGCATTCCTGATCCTCATAGAATGCTTGAAGCTTATTATCAAAGTGCAACAACGCTAAATTTGTTGCGCGGATTTGCTAAGGGTGGTTTAGCAGATTTGCATGAAGTGCATCGTTGGAATTTGAGGTTTTTAAAAAAGAGTGAACTCCATAAGCAATATACTGATATCAGTGAAAAAATTTCACAAGCTTTGGCTTTTATGGAAGCTTGTGGGATTAATACAAGTAATACTCCGAGTCTAAGAGAAGTTAGTGTTTATACTTCACATGAAGCTTTACTTTTGCCTTATGAAGAAGCTTTAACTAGAGTGGATAGTTTAAGTGGAGAAATTTACGATTGTTCAGCTCACATGCTTTGGATAGGTGAAAGAACAAGGGCGCTTGATGAAGCTCATGTACATTTTTTAAGAGGAGTAAAAAATCCTTTAGGGGTTAAAATAGGACCTAGTGCAAGTGCTGATGATATCATAGCTTTAGCAAATGTTTTAAATCCAAATAATGAAGAAGGAAGATTAAATATTATTATCCGCATGGGTGCAGATAAAATTATCAATAATTTGCCAAAAATTTTCTCCAAACTTAAAAGTGAAGGTTTAAATTTAGTATACAGCATAGATCCTATGCATGGAAATACAGTAAAAGCAGGTAATTTTAAAACACGTGAGTTTGATAAAATCATGCAAGAAGTGGGATCTTTTTTTGAGATTGCAATAAGCGAAGGGATTTATCCAGGTGGAGTGCATCTTGAAATGACCGGAAAAGATGTAACAGAATGCACAGGTGGTGCAAGCAATGTTACTGCTCAAAGCTTAGAAGATCGTTATGAGACTCAATGCGATCCAAGGCTTAATGCGGATCAAGCATTAGAGCTTGCTTTTTTAATTGCAGATTTAGTAAAAAAGGCTAGAAAATGAAACTTTATGGTATTAAAAATTGTAATTCTGTAAAGAAAGCTATGGATGCTTTAACACAAAAAGGTGTTGTATTTGATTTTATGGATATTAAAAAGATTAATCAAGATATTTTATACACATGGTTAAAACAAAAATCTTTTGAAGATCTTATCAATACTGCTGGATTAACTTCTAAAAAACTTGGTTTAAACAAAGAAAAAGTTAAAAGTTTAAATGAAAAAGAACTTGAGAAAATTGTATTAGAAAATCCAAGCTGTATTAAGCGTCCTATTATCGAGTATGAGCAAAACATATATATTGGCAAGGAATATGAGAAAATATTATGATAGAGTGTTTGATTACACTCTATTTTTTATTAATTGATTAATTTCATTTTGATATGGAAATCTTTCACTTTCGCAATTAATAAGTTGTGTTTTAGAGAAGATAACTTTTCCGTCTACTTCAACGATAAAATCACCTCTGTCGCCAATTTCAAATTCTACTTCAACATCTTTGAAATCGCTTTGTAGTTCTTCTGCAACCCTTGCAGCTTGTGGGCGATAATTTCAAAGATTGCAATAAGCAATTTTTACTTTCATCATTTCATCCTTTGAAAAGTTTATTTTATTTAAGATTAAAATCTTAAATTTTTATTATAGTTTATTTTGGCTGAATTTTTGCCTTTTTTGTAAAATTTAAGTTGAAATTTAGGGTCAATTTCTTTCAAATTCAGCGAGAAAAATTTATAATTTTTATCAAAATTAAAATAAGCCTTAAAAAACTAAAGGAAGAAAATGAGTCAATTTACACACTTGCATTTACATACAGAATATTCTTTGCTTGATGGAGCTAATAAGCTTAAAGAATTAGCTTTGACTTTAAAAGAGCAGGGTGCTACAAGTGTTGCTATGACAGATCATGGAAATATGTTTGGGGCAATTGATTTTTATCAAACAATGAAAGCACAAGGTTTAAAACCTATCATTGGTATGGAAGCGTATTTACATAATCACGATGAATTAGATGATAAAAGTTCTCGTCAGCGTTTTCACCTTTGTTTGTATGCAAAAAATGAGATCGGATATCAAAATTTAATGTATTTAAGTTCTCAAAGTTATATTAAAGGTTTGTATTATTATCCGCGTATCAATAAAAAGCTTTTAGAAAAATATAGCGAAGGTCTTATTTGTTCTTCTGCTTGCTTGCAAGGTGAAGTAAATTGGCACTTAAATACTTATAGTGAAAGAAATGTGCGTTTTGGTGCAAAAGGCTATGAAGCAGCAAAAGAAGCAGCATTATGGTATAAAAAAGTTTTTAAAGATGATTTTTATTTTGAAATCATGCGTCATGGTATAGGTGATCAAAGAATGATAGATGATGATATTATCAGACTTTCTAAAGAATTAAATATAAAAATCATTGCTACAAATGATACGCATTATACTTTTAAAGAAAGAGCGGCTGCCCATGAGGTTTTTATGTGTATAGCTATGGGAAAAAAACTTAATGACCCTGATAGAATGCGTCATAGTGTGCATGAATTTTATGTTAAAAGCCCTGAGCAAATGAGTGAGCTTTTTGCAGATATTCCAGAAGCTATAGAAAATACACAAGAAATCGCGCAAAAATGTAATTTAGAGCTTAATCTTGGCAATCCCACTCCACCGAATTTCAAATTTACAAGAGAATATGCTAAAGATCATAATATTACCTTGCCTGAAGAAACAAAAGAATTTAGCTTTGATAATGATGACATAGTTTTTGAAGAGCTTTGTAAAAAGGGACTTGAAGAGAGATTAAAATTTATCGATGAAAGCAAGCATAAAGAATACAAACAAAGACTTGAGGTAGAAATTAATATCATTAAAAATATGAAATTTTCAGGTTATATGCTTATTGTTCATGATTTTATTAAAGTGGCTAAAGATAAAGGCATTCCAGTAGGTCCTGGAAGAGGATCAGCTGCAGGAAGTTTGGTTTCTTATTGTTTGAGGATTACGGATTTAGATCCTATTCCTTATAGTTTACTTTTTGAGCGTTTTTTAAATCCTGAGCGTGTGAGCATGCCTGATATTGATGTGGATTTTTGTCAAGACAGACGTGCTGAAGTGATTGATTATGTGATTGATAAATATGGAGCAGATAAGGTTGCACAGGTTATTACCTTTGGTAAGCTTTTAGCTAAAGGGGTGATTCGTGATGTGGCTAGAGTTTGTGATATGAGTATTCAAGATGCTGATGAGCTTGCTAAACTTGTGCCTGAAGAGCTTAAAATCACTCTTGATGCTGCTTATGAAAAAGAACCTAAAATCAAAGAATTTATTGATCGTCATCCTAAAGGTCCTGAAGTTTGGGAATATGCAAGAGCTTTAGAAGGATTAAATCGCAATGCGGGTATGCACGCAGCGGGTGTTGTAATTTCTAATGAAAGTTTATGGAAGAAAACTCCGCTTTTTAGACAAAGTAAAAATGATGAAAGACATTTAGTAACGCAGTATTCTAAAGATCATTTAGAAGATGTAGATTTGATAAAATTTGACTTTTTAGGTCTAAAAACTTTAACAGTAATCAATAATGCAATCAAGCTTATTAAAAAGCGTTATAATAAAGACATTATTTGGGAAACCATAGATGTAAATGATAGCAAAGTTTATAAAACCATACAAAGTGGAAATACTTTAGGGATTTTTCAAATCGAATCAGACGGTATGCAAAGCTTAAATGCACGCTTAAAACCAGAGCGTTTTGAAGATATCATTGCGGTTCTTGCGCTTTATCGTCCAGGCCCTATGGAATCAGGAATGCTTGATGATTTTATCGATAGAAAGCATGGTTTAAAAAGTATAGAATATCCTTTTGACAGTTTAGAAAAGGTTTTAGAGCCTACTTATGGGGTTATTGTTTATCAAGAACAGGTTATGCAAATTGTTCAAATTATAGGTGGCTTTTCTTTAGGAGGTGCTGATGTAGTGCGTCGTGCTATGGGTAAAAAAGATCCTGAGAAGATGAAAAAGCTTAAGACTGATTTTGCAGATGGAGCAGAAAAACAAGGATATGATAGAGCAAAAGCTGAGGATTTATGGGAGCTTATCGTAAAATTTGCAGGATATGGTTTTAATAAATCTCACTCTGCGGCTTATGCGTTGATTACTTTTCAAACAGCTTATTTAAAAACTTATTATCCTAGTGAATTTATGGCAGCGCTTTTAACAAGCGAAGAAAACAATGTGGATAAAATTGCTGTTTATATTGATGAGATGAAAAAAATGAATATTAAACTTTTACCTCCATCGATTAACAAAGCGATCCGTGAATTTAGTGCTTTAGAGCAAGATGGCAAGGATGCTATTATATACGGACTTGGGGCTATAAAAAGTGTGGGTATTCCTGCAGTTGAAAATTTACTTGAAGCAAGACAAGATGGAGAATTTAAGGATATTAATGATTTCTTAGGTAAGATAGATCCTACCAAAATAAACCGTAGAACATTAGAAAGTCTTATTAAGGCAGGGGCTTTTGATGAGTTTGGTTTTACTAGAAAAGCTTTGTTTGATAATATGGAAAATCTTAGCGAAGCATCGCGTAAAATGGCTGAAGTAAGAAAAAATGCTGCAAGTTCTCTTTTTGGTGAAGAGGAATTAACTTCAGGTGTTCAAGTAAATTTTACTCCCAAAAATGAAGAATTTGAAGTGATGGAAAAATTAGGATATGAAAAAGAAATTTTAGGAATTTATGTTTCAGGCCATCCTTTAGATCGATTTTATGAACAAATTAATGCCATAGATTATGTTAAAAGTTTAGATTTTGAAAGTTTAAAAAACAATGGAGAAATTTTAAGTATAGGTAAAATTGAAGATTTCAAATCCATGATGAGTAAAAATAATAAGCGTTATGGTAGAATTGAAATTTTGGATTATTATTCTTCGTTTGATGCTACTGTATTTGAAAGCAATGTAGAAGAAATAGAAAACATCATCAAAGATGAAAATTTAAAAAATAATGCCTATGGTTTTGTATTGGGATTTAAAGCTGAGGGAGGGGAGAAGCCTAGCTTTTTTTTAAAAGCAATTAAAGATTTACAAAGTCTTGAAGATGGCGAGATTAAAGCTATAAAAAAATTTGGAGCAAAAAAAGATTTCAAAAATAAAGAAGAAAATCATTTTACCGCAGAACCTAAGGAATTTGAAAAAAATATCATAGAGTTAGATTTGACAAGGTTAAATAGAGAATTAATCTATGAAATTCATGAAATTGCTAGAAATGCACATAATCCTAATGAAAAAAACAATAAAAAACTTGTTTTAAAAGTTATTAGTGCGGGATCTTGCTTGCTTTATCATACAGATTTTATTATCTCTGATAGTATAGTAGAGGAAATTTCTAATAAATATGCTTAAGTAAGATTGTTCTTACTTAAGATTTTTAAATAAAATGCTTCCAAGTCTTACTAAGTTGGATCCGCATTTTATAGCAATTTCAAAATCATTACTCATCCCCATAGAGCAAATTTTAGCCCCATGTTTTTGAAGAATTTCATAAATTTTAAATGTAGTTTCAAAGCTTTTGATAATACTTTCTTTATCTTGGCTGTGTGATCCTATGCTCATTACGCCACAAAGATTTAGATTAGAGCATTCTTCTTGTATTTGTAAATATTCTTCTACAGCTTGATTTGGATCTAGACCGCTTTTGCTATTTTCATTTGCACTATTGATTTCTAATAAAGTATTTAATTTATAATCAAGTCTTTTGTCCATAGCTTTAGCTATTTTAATACCATTGCAAGAGTGCCATAATATAGGTTTTTGTTTGATTAAGAGATTGATTTTGTTGCTTTGTAGAGTTCCTATAAAATGCCACTTTATGTCTAATTTTTTTTCATCAAGATTTTCTTTTTTTTGTGCTAGAGCTTGGACTTGATTTTCTCCAAATTCTACTATACCTTGATCAAAAAGCTTTTCAATTATACTTGCATCGACATACTTGCTTGCGGCTACAAGACGAACGTTTTTGGTTTTTTCTAAAATTTGCTCTAAAGTCATTTTGATAAAGAAATAAGCCCTATTTAGGGCTTATATTATTGTAATAAATTAGCAATTTTGCTTTGAAGCTGCATGTTGGATTGCGCAGCAACAAAAGCAGCAGCATTTTCTTTTAGATAATTGGCATTAAAATCATTAACATTTTTTGCTATGTCATTATTTAGTAAATTATTTTCAGCTGCTTTTGAGTTGATGCTATTTTGAACACTTGCATTAATATTTGATGTGATGGCATTGATACCTGAGCCTATTTCACTTCTTAAACTTCCAAGTTGATCCATAAAATTTGTAATACTATCTTGATTATCTATGCTTAATCCACCTGTTGCTAATGGATTTAAATTTGTAGTTTCAGTTCCGCTACCTACTACAAAATTCATAGTTTGAAAGACATTTTTTCCATTATAAGTTGCATTATTAAAAGAATCATTGATGGATTCTTGTATGCGTGTTGCTTCTGTTCTTAGCATTCCTTTTTGAGAATCATTAAGTGCAGCATTGTTCATTTTTACTGAAAGTTCATTAAGTCTATCTGCACTTTGAGAGATATTAGTAAGGCTAGCATCTGCAATTTGTAAAACCCCTATAGCATCATAAGCATTTGCGATACCTTGATCTATAGTGCTTGATTGAGATCTTAAAGAGTCAGCAATAGCTAAATTGGCACTATCAACTCCACTTATTGCGCGAACAGCTGCAATATTTTCTAAAGCTTTATCGCTAGCTTTTTGTGCATTGTTTAAATAGTAATTTTGTTGCATCATAGTTGCATCAGAGATCATCATGGCCTACTCCTTCTCTTTTTGGATTTATTTAATATTCTATCATTTTTTTGCTATTTTAAAGCTTAAGAAATACAAAAAAACTTGCATTATCAAGATGATTTTAATCACCACTTCACTTGCATTATGGATACTGATAAATTCTTGAGTTTTTGTAGCGTTTTCACCTAAGTTTTGAAGTTCAATTATGGTATTAGTAAAATAAAAAACAAATATTAAGCTTAAAATCAAAATAAGCAAACTTAGCATAAATTTTGAAAATTTTATTTGAAATTTTATTTCATCTTTTATAAGAGAATAAATTTCATATAAAAAATTAACCACTGAAACAAAAATCAGTAAATATCCCATTTTAATAAAAATTTGCGTCATCATTAAGCCACTTTGAAAATGGCTCAACACTCCTTCCCCTATAAGATTCTGAGGAAAAAAAATTGTTGGTGCAACAACTATTCCTAGTATGAGTTCAACCCCTATGATGGAGGCAAGTAAAAATAAATTAACAGCTTTCAAAAGTTTCTCCTTTTATTTTTTATCATAACGCATATTTGTAAATTTAGCTATAAAAGCACGATTATAACCTTGTTCATCTTTGAAAAAATCAACAATGAAATTATTTTGATATAAAATTTTTTCCAAAATTTCTTTTTGATCATAGCCAAATTCACAAGCTAAAAATTTAACTTTTTTATCGAGGGAAAAATGTATGATTTCTTCTAGAATTTCATATCCTTTTTCTCCGCCAAATAAAGCTTCTTTGGGTTCTTTTTGTACCCAAATATCTATAGGATATGAATTTTTAATATAAGGTGGATTTGAAAAAATAAAATCATAATTTTCTTTAATTTGCTTAAAATTACAAAGCTTAAAGTCAATCAAATGTTCGACTTTGTGTAATTTGGCATTCTCTAAAGCTAATTCTAAGGCTTTAGGATTGATATCACAGGCTGTGATTTTTAACCCAAGTTCTTTGGCTAAAACAATACTTAAAATTCCGCTTCCAAATCCTATTTCTAAAATCTTATTAAAAGTATTTTTTTTGCATAAATTTAAAATTTGAAAAAGTAAAATTTCACTATCGTAACGAGGGATTAGAACGCCTTTTTTTATCTTAAACTCTAAGCCCCAAAAATCCACTTTTTCAAATATATATTCAAAAGGTTCTCCAGATTTAAAACGTCTTATAAGCTCAAAATAAGGTTTGTGATCTATTTCTATATCTTGGTTTAAAAATAACCAAGCTTTATCTTTTTTTAGATATTCACAGAGTATAAATACTGCTTCATTTTCATAACCTTTTAAGCTAGATTTAGCTTCTATAAGAGCATTTTTTATAGTCAAGAAAGAGCCTTGATTCTATCGCTAATACTTGGATGACTGAGATAAAAAAATGTATATATTTTACTTGTTTTGATAAAAGCTTTATTTTCTCTTGCTAGAGCTATCAACGCATTTTTCATATCTTCTTTGCTTGTAACTTTAGCTCCGTGTTGATCAGCTGCAAATTCATTTTTTCTACTTAAGGCATTAAGTATAGGAGAGATTAAAAAGCTAAAAATATTTGCAAAGATAAATAAAAGAGCAAATACACCGCCATTTACTCCTTCTAGATGACTTTCTAAGTAAACAAATTCAGGTAAATTTGCAAAAACAAAAAAAAGTAAAAACATAGTTATAGCACCGTTAAATAAAGCTTTGATAATATCTTTATGAACAAAATGTCCAAGCTCGTGTCCTAAAACAGCTAAAAGTTCTCTTTCATTTAAAGCTTTTAATAATGTATCAAAAAGAACCACTCTTTTGCTTTTAAAAAGTCCACCAAAATAAGCATTTAAACGTTTATCTCTTTTGCTTGCATCAATAACATAAACCCCATTTGCATTAAACCCACATTGTTTCATTAAAGAGCTGATTTTTTTCAGCAAATTTTCATCGTTTAGTTTTTCCATTTTATTAAAAATAGGTGCTATCAAGGTAGGGTAAATAAGATTTATAATCACTATAATACAAAAGGCAAAAATAAAGGCCACAATCCACCAAAAAGTTCCAAAAAAATCATAGCAAAAAAGCAAAGCATAAAGGATTAAAAATCCAAATATTAAAGTTAAAATAAGACTTTTTACAGTGTCTTTGATAAAAAGTTTTGCAGTCATATTTGAAAAACCATGGGCTTTATCTTTGACAAAACTTTCATAAATACTTAAAGGTAGATTTAAAATGCTTGTGATTATTAAAAAAGATAATAAAAATAAAGTATTTTCAAAACGAGTGTTGTTTGAGATAAGTAATTCTTTAAGATATAAAAATCCAAAACCTATCCATGCAACATTGATGATTAAATTATAAAAATTGGAAAATAGTTTAAATTTTTCATTTTCGATGGCAATGTCTGCTGCATTTTGATAGTCTTTTTCGCTTAAAATTTGAGCTTGTTTGTCTTTTTCTCTTTCTAAGAAACGAATTTGAGTATAGGAAATCCAAGATAAAAGTGCTGTGTAAAGACATAAAATTGCAATTAAAGTCATTATTTTTCCTTGATTGGTTTTTTGCGAATTCTAGCTTAAAATAATGAAATAAAGTTAATAGCTTAAAATCTAAAATAATATTCTTGTCAACTAAGTTGATATATATTTATAAAAAAGGATTAAAGAATGTTTTTTAAGAAAAAGATTTCACAAAAGCAAAAAGAAAAACCTAAAATTCCAACCAATGATGTGATTTTAGATGACAGACTTTGTAAGTTTAAAAATAAAGTGCAAAAGATAAGTAAAGATGAAGCTTCGGCAAGTCTGCTTGCTAGACAATTAAGCAGACTTATCAGAGCTAATAAATTTTAATTTTGACATTTTTTCTTAGGGCGAAAAACCTTAATAACTTCATCATTTGCTTCTATATAAGTGCCTTCTATCAAATCGATACAGTAAGGTATAGCTGGAAAAACAGGCTCTAGACATTCTTTTATAGCTTTAGGATTTCCTGGTAAATTAATAATAAAAGATTTATTGCGAATTCCTGCATTCTGTCTTGAAAGTATAGCTGTTGGGACATATTTTAAACTTTCTAAGCGCATAAGCTCTCCAAAACCTGGCATCATTTTATCACACACGGCTTCCGTGGCTTCTGGGGTTACATCACGAAGCGCTGGACCTGTACCTCCGCTTGTAATAATCAAATCGCATTTTTTTTCATCTGCTAGATAAAGTAATTTTTTAATGATCAAATCATAATCATCAGGGATTAATTCTTTATGATAAATAATATCATTTTTTATATATGAATTTAACACTCTTTCAATTTCAGCAGTAGCTTTATCTTCGTATATGCCACTACTTGCTCTATCGCTTAGGGTTAAAATTCCTATGTTTATCGTATCCATTATTCCTCCTTAATAAATTTTTATAACCATCCTTTTTTCTTGAAAACAACCAAAGGTAAAATGATAGAAATTACCATCACGCCAAGCACTATGGGATAAGCATAGTGAAGTTCAAGTTCTGGCATGAATTTAAAATTCATACCATAAACAGTTCCTATTAAAGTAGGAGGCATCATGGCAACAGTTGCAACGGTAAAAATTTTAATGATTTTGTTTTGTTCTATGTTGATTTGGCTGGCTAAAATGGTTTGAATATTGTCTAAGATATTAAGTTGTGAAACACTAAATTCAACCAAAGAATTTAAGTCTTTTAAAACTATAGTAAGATTTTGTTTTATATCTTTATCGATTTTATCGCTTTTTAGCAAAGAAGTCATAGCACGACGTTTATCAAATAAAGAATCTCTTACACGCATATTAAGCTCTTGTAAGCTTGAAATATCCTTTAGCATTTCATCATAACTATATTCATCTTTTTTTTCTAAAACACTTGTTCTTAAGCGTCTTGCTTCTTTATCTATCCATTCTAGCAAATCCGCATCTTTTTCAACGCGCACTTCAAACATTTTATCAATAATATCAAAACCATCTTCAAAATTCTTCGGACTAGCTAAAATCCTTGCTTGAATTTCTTCAAAAGTACTAAATTCGTTATATCTTATAGTAAATAAGATATTTTTAGCTGTAGCAAAAGTAACAATTTCTGTGCGAAGCTTGATTAAATTCCTATCTTCTTCATCGCTTTTAAGATCTCTTACTAAAAAATGAGCATTGATGGTTATTGTCGCATTGTCTTCCCAATATTTTGCGCTAAGTTCTATTTCTTCTCTTTCTTCTTTTGTAGGAAACTCAAGATTAAATTCACTTGATATAAAAGCAATTTCCGCTGCACTTGGATGAAGTAAATCAATCCATAAAATATTTTGTGGTAGTTCTTGACTATCGAGATTAAAGTTGATTCTTTGAACTAAAGCATTTTGAGTTTTGATATAAACATAGAGCATAGTTATTCCTTATTTTTAACTTTAAAATTATACCTTGATTAGTTTAAAAATCAATTTTTTAATTTTTGCAAATCAAAAACCAAATTTTCCACCTAAAGCTCTTAAACTAAGCTTTAGTTTAAGATTTCTTTAATCAGTTTTTGCAAATTCCTTTTTGTTTCTTCTTGTTCTTTTATGATAAAACATTTTGCTTTTGGCCAAAAATAACTTTTAGGATTTTCAAATTTTCCCCAACGCCAATCAAACCTAGGATGTAAAAGAACTATAGTAGGAAGATCCATAGCTAAACTTAAATGCGCTATAGCACTATCAATACTAAGCATACAGTCAATATCATATAAATAATTTAGAGTATCATTCCAATTTTTTATAAGCTTGCTTCTATCTTCTATTACCTTAGGTAATTCTTCTTTTAATTGCATTTGAAAAGAAATGATTTCATAATCTAAGTCTTTTAATATATCAAATAAAAATTCAAATTTTACATTTCTTAATAAATCAGAATTTTCAGCATTAGGAGTAGAGTAAAAAATACCAAGTTTTTTTCTTTTATTATGCGGTTTTTTTTGTGGCAATATAGGTGTTTTTAATCGTGTAATCTCATCAAGCTTAATATCAATAAAAAAAGGCAAAGAACAAATAGGAATAGCATAATCAAAATTTGTAGGTAGATTTTTTAAAACCTTTACATTTTTAAAAATATCATCATTTTGATTTAAAAATTTGATTTGATTTTTAAACATTTCATACATGGCACTTTGAGGAGCAAATAAAACCTTTGAAGCGATTTTGCAAAGTTTTTCTAAGCATCTTGCATACATTATAGTATCGCCAAAGCCTTGCTCGCAAAATACTAAAACTTCTTTATTTTTAAAAGCATCAACGCCAAATTTATTAAAAGCTTTTAGGCTTTCATTATAATGATAAGTAGAAAAAGTTTCATTATGAGCATAAAATAATCTGCTTTCATAATATTTCTTGCCCTCTTCAAAATTATCATCCACTCCCATACGCATCAAAAGATAAGCCAAATCAAATTGATAGGTTGCATGAGAATCCAAGCTAAGACATTTTTTATAAGCATGATAAGCTTCTTGATAGTTTGAGTTAAATTCTAATACCTTAGCATAGTTTTGCCAAAACTGTGCATGGTGTTGATTGGCTTCTTGTAGTGATTGAAAAAGTTCTAAAGAATCAGATATTCTAAAAAGCTTAAAAAGCAAGTATGCTTTTTGGGGTAAAATTTGATGAGTTAAAAAATCTTCTATTTTAGAAATGGTAAGATTTTCTTTGGTTTTACTGTGAAGCCTATCTTCGAGTTTGACTAAATTAAGATTGGTTTGTTCAGCAATGATTCCTTTTTGTAGTTTATCAATCAAATCTTGCATAAAATGACACAAGTGCTCATGTGCATTTAATGCCTTCGTAAAATCATGTTTAAAATAAATTTCTGCATAATTTTTCCATAGATTAAGATTATACATATCTTTAGAAAGTAATTCTTTGAAAATTTGTTCAGATTCTTCTAGTTTATTACTCAGTTTATAAATAAAAGCCAATTCTAACTTAAGTTCATCTTCTAAATCATCTTTGCGAGTTAAAAGTGTTTGTAATAAATTCAAGGCTTCATCAAGTCTTAAATTTTCAATATAGCTTTTAGCAAGCATAAGACCATTAAAACTTGTAGGATTTAAAGAAAAAAGCTCTTGAGCATAATATAAAGCTTTTTGAAAAAGAGAAAGTTTATAAGAAGAAAGCATAGCAAATTCTAAAGCAAATTTTGGACTTTCTTTTAAAAATTGCTCACTCAAGTTTAAACATTTTTCATAATTAGCATTAAAATAATAATAATGAATTTTATCAAACATATTTTTCCTTGATGGTTACATTAAATCCAATATTATCTTATAAGTTGCATAAAAAGATAATTATATTTTTATAAAATTAAATAATAAAACAAAAATAAATACAATAAAAACATCCATCCTAATAATTTTAAAATTATTAGGATGAAATTTTTAACAAGTAGGAGAGTAAACTAATTAAACTAAGTATGATCTTTTATAAGA
>NZ_MJWW01000036.1:0-114495 GCF_001762445.1 Campylobacter sp. BCW_6877
ACCTTTTTTAGTAGCAAGGATGTTTTCGTTGATAGCACTTGAGATTTGTCCAAATTCATCATTACTTTTTACTTCTATAGTAGAAACATTTTTTGTTTTATGATTGATGAAGTCAAAGAATGAAGTTAAACCTGTTTGGATAGCTGCAAGTGGAGAGAGGTATTTTGATACGATGAAATAAAGGAGGATGACGCTAATAATACTTGTAAAAATAACAATCGCAGTTTGTATAAATGCAATTTTATAAACTGGAGCTTCTATTTGTTCTATTGGCTCTCCAACGCAAGCAGTATAAATTCCAGAAACTTTTGCACACACAGCAAATCTTTCACTATTATCTTTTGGTCTAGTATACTCAAAAGGTTCAAAATCTTTCTTGGTTTTTGCAAGATTTGCAATTGCACTAATATCATAACCTTGTTGTAAAAGAGCTTTGTCTGTAGAAACAAATACTTTATTTTCTTCATCAAATACAAAAGTTCTACCTGGTAAATTTTCAAATTCAGCTTGCAAATCTGCTGCAAGAACATCTACGGCCAAAACTCCTATAAATTTACCATCTTTATAAAGTGGAATAGAATATGTAAAGCAAGGTAAATTTGTAGTTACATCAATATAAGATGGGGTAATATAAAGTTTATTTGTTTTAACTGCTTCTATATAATATTCTCTTGTTCTAGCATCATAATTATCAGCTTTTCCATAAGTTCCAAAATCTAAATTTTTAGCATCAGAGTCTGGATCGCTTACAACAAGTTCGCCATTTGGTTGAGCAATATAAACTGCTAAGAATCTTCCAGCATCTCTAAAATTCTTTAAATCTTTTCCAACATAATGCATTAAAGCATCTTGACTATCTAACTGTTCTACAGGATGCTTTAAAATACTTTTAGCCAAACTTTCAAGAGTTAAAGAATTTCTTGCCTTAAAAGACTCCATAGAATTTTTAGCCGTTTTAACATAATTTATTTCAGCATTCACAACTTCATGAAAAATTGCTTGCTTTACAAATATAAATGTTACAACACCTAAAATTATCAAACACACTACTGCGATTAAATTTGCAATCAGTGAAACCTTCAATTTTACGCTTTTCATAATTTAAGCGCTCCTTTCTAATATTATTTTATAGGGATATCTACATAAAGTTTTATAATTATAAATTAAAAAATTTAAATTTTTACTTAAATTTAAAAGTTATAAAAAATTAATTTAATAAATATTAAATTAATTTATATTTATTATTTTTATTTAAAGTAATATCGCTTCGAAAATTCTATGTATTAAGCTTAATATCGTTATAATTTAGAAAAATTTATATCGAAGGAAATATTTTGAAAAAAATTATATTATTTATCTTATCTTTAGGGATATTTTATACTTTCACACAAGCTAAAAACTTCGAACAAGATCAAAATAACAACAGCAATTTAGTTAGTGTCAGTATAGCACCTCAAGCATTTTTTGTTAAAAAAATAGCTGCAAATACTCTAGATGTCAATGTTATTTTGCCCTCAAATAGCAATGAGCATAATTTTGAATTTAAACCAAGCACTATGAAAAAACTTGAAAAAAGTGATATTTATTTCACCATAGGCTTAGAATTTGAAAAAGTTTTTACGGATAAATTTAAACAAAATTTTCCAAAACTTCAAGTTGTAAATATGCAAAAAAACATAGCTTTAATTCAAACTCATGACACTCACGAACACTCTCATGAACATGAGCATTTTGATCCTCATACTTGGTTAGATCCTATTTTAGTCCAAACTATGGCTTTAAATATTTATGACGCCTTGATTCAAAAATATCCACAAAATAAAAATTTATATAAACAAAATTTAGATAAATTTTTAGCAGAATTAGATAGTTTAAATTTACAAATTGCCTCAAAATTAGAAAAATTAAAAAATAGAGAATTTGTAGTTTATCATCCTTCTTGGACATACTTTGCAAAACGCTATCATCTTACGCAAATTCCTGTAGAAATTTTAGGCAAAGAACCAAAAAGCAAAGATTTGCAAAAACTTATCACTCTAATGAAAGATAAAAATTTAAAAGTCATTTTTGTTCAAAATGGTTTCCCTGAAAATGCAGCAAAAACACTTGCTAAAGAATGTGATGCAAAAATTTACAAAATAGATCATTTATCTTATGATTGGGAAAATGAGCTTTTAAAAACTGCTGATGCTTTTTCTCATAATTTATAATCAGGCTTTTTGATGCTTTTTTTTGAAATTTCTAATCTAAACTACGCTTATGATAATGAAATCATCTTAAAAAACATCAATCTTAGCTACGACAATAAAGATTTTCTCTCTATCATAGGTCCAAATGGTGCAGGAAAATCAACACTCGTAAAACTTATCTTAGGACTTTTAAAATCCAAAAATAAAATCCATTTCAAAGCTCTTCAAAGAAAAGAAATAGGCTATGTTCCTCAACACACTCTAGCCAATCCTAATTTTTGTCCAAGAGTACTTGAAATCGTTCTTATGGGACTTGTAAGTAAAAAAATTTTTGGTTTTTATGGGAAAAAAGATAAAGAAAAAGCTATGCAAGCTTTAAGAAGCGTAGGAATGGAAAAATTTTGGAACAAAACCATTGATTCTCTAAGCGGAGGACAAAGACAACGTGTTTTTATCGCAAGAGCCTTAGCTAGTGAATGCAAAATGCTTATTTTAGATGAACCTACCGCAAGCGTTGATAACAAGTCTGCTATACAAATTTTTGAACTTCTAAGCTCTTTGCACCAAAAAGGCATGGGAATTTTACTCATTTGTCACGATATCAACCTTGTATTAGCTTATAGCGATAAAATTGCACATTTAAACAAAGAACTTTTCTTGCATACCAACACTAAAGAAAAAGAAAAAAGTTCATTTTTAAAACATTTATACGAAAACCACTCTCATTTTTGTGATGTAGAAATGAGTTTAAATACTTGTTTTTGCGATGAAGAAAATTGCGATAGTAAAAAACTATGCGAACAAGAATTTACAAGAAGAAATTTGAAAAAAACAGAATTTAAAAAAGAAAATTTTTGTTTAAAATTTTCAAAGGAAAATAATGCTTGAAATTTTAAATTTCACCTTTTTTCAAAACGCTTTACTAGGAGCGATTTTAGTTAGTATAGCTTGTGGGATCATAGGTACTTTGGTGATGATAAATCGCCTTTTTTCTATGGCTGGAGGTATAACACATGGGGCTTTTGGTGGTATAGGTATAGCTTTTTATTTCTCTTTACCTATTTTATTAAGCACGGGAATATTTACTTTATTTTTGGCTTTTTTAGTAGCTTTTTTAGCTAAACACTATGAACACAGAAGCGATAGTATTATCGCTGTAATCTGGGCTTTTGGAATGGCTGTTGGGATTATTTTAATCGATTTAAGCCCTAGTTATAACACAGATTTAATGGCTTATCTTTTTGGGAGCATTTTGGCTGTAGGAACGCAAGATTTATGGCTTATGGCTTTGGTTGATAGCGTGGTGGTACTTTTGATCTTTTTATTTTATAGACAATTTGAAGCATTAAGCTTTGATGCGGAATTTGCAAAAGTTCGTGGTATCAATACAAGTTTTTTTCATTATCTTTTAATCGCCCTTATGGCTTTTTGTATAGTTATTTCTATACGCCTTGTAGGGCTTATTTTGGTTATGGCTTTACTTAGTATCCCAAGCTTTATTGCTGAAAATTTCACTAAAAGACTTGGCTTTATCATGATTTTGGCAAGTTTTTTAAGTATGATTTTTTGTGTTTTAGGACTTATACTTAGCTATTATCTTAATCTCTCAAGCGGTGCTTGCATCATAGCTGTAGCTTGTTTTAGTTTTTTAGTGCATTTGATAGGCAAATTTTTAAAAAGGTAAAGGTGCAAAACACACTTGCACTTTTATATCTTTTTGCCCTTGTTCTTTAAAATACAAATGTTCACTTGCCTTAAAAACAAAAAATTTTTCTGCGATTTTTCTTTGTAAATCTTGAGTTTTTTCACATAAAGGATACACAAGTTTAATATCATAAATTTTAAATTTGCAAGCATAAGCAAACATTTGATACAAATCGCTTTGTTCTATACCCTGTTTTTTATCATCTTCACTATCATTTGGAATTTTCCATTTGGTATCTAGGATCGTTTTATTTTCTATATATAAATCAGGCTTTAACATGAAACAATTTTCATCATTTTTTGAGATTAAATACTTTCCATTGTTTTGAACTTTAATATCTTGAGTTGGATTTACTTTTTTTAGCATATAAGCTACATAATCTTCAAAAATTTTCTCCATAGGAAAAAGCAAAGCAATTGATATCTTAATTAATCTTTTTTTAGTTTTAACATAGTATAATATACACCTTAATTATTATTGTAAACATACAAGGATAATATGGTTAATAACACAAAAAAATTAAAAGCTATTGATTTATTTGCCGGAATTGGCGGAATACGTATAGGCTTTAAAAATATATTTCAAGAAAAATTAGAATTTGTTTTTTCTTCAGAGATAGATAAATTTGCTTGTCAAACATATTTTTGCAATTTTAATGAGCTACCACATGGAGATATAACACAAATAAATGAAAATAATATTCCAAAACACAATATATTATTAGCAGGATTTCCATGTCAAGCTTTTTCTATTGCTGGGCATAGGAAAGGCTTTAATGATATTAGAGGAACATTATTTTTTGATGTTGCACGCATAGTCAAAAAACACAAGCCAGAAATTGTTTTTTTGGAAAATGTTAAAGGCTTCAAAAATCATGACAAAGGAAAGACTTTTTCTGTTGTAAAAAATACTTTAGAAGATATGGGCTATGATGTTTTTTCAGAAGTATTAAATGCTAGAAATTTTGGAATACCACAAAATAGAGAAAGAATATATATTGTAGCTTTTTTAAAAAATAAATTTAAAAATATATCATTTAACTTTAATGAGTTAAAAAATATCGAAATAAAATCCAAGCTAGGAGACATTTTAGAAAAAAATGTAGATGAAAAATATACTATCTCAGATAAATTATGGGCTGGTCATCAACGTAGAAAATTAGAACACAAAAAAAAAGGTAATGGATTTGGTTATTCTCTATTTAATCATAATTCAGATTATACTAGCACTATTAGCGCTAGATATTATAAAGATGGTTCTGAAATATTAATTGAACAAAAAAATAAAAATCCAAGAAAGCTTACTCCAAGAGAAGCTGCTAGATTACAAGGCTTTCCTAATAGTTTTAAAATAACAACAAGCGATAATCAAAGCTATAAACAATTTGGTAATAGTGTAGCTATTCCTGTAATTGAAAATATTGCTAAATTAATTCACAGGGAGTTATATAATGTCAATAAATGATGAAAAATTTGATATTAATTTAAAATTTTACTTTTTTATGAAATATCTAGTTAAAATTAATTTTTCAGATATACAGATAATAAACATTTTATCTCACATATCAAAAAATAAAAATTCTTTATATGAACTAAAACAATATATTAATTTAAATACTAAAAACGGTATAAACCAGTGGAGTTATTTAGAACAAATTATTTACGAAATTAGAAATATTATAGATTTTAATGTATTTATATTTGCTTTAAAAATTTACTCAATTAAAAATTTCTTACTAGAATTAGCTAAAATAAAACAAATGAGCAATATTGAGTTATTATCAAAATTAGATCCATTATCTTTAGAATATGATAAAATAACAATATATAATCCATATTCAACTAGAGTTAATGGAGCTTTATTGGCATTAACATTTTTTAATCATATAGACAATAATCAATTCTTTCATGATAATATAAATAAAGAATATTTTTTAAGCATTTGTCAACTTTCTCAAGAATTAAGAAAACATGGTTTAGAACCAAATCAAATTTTTATGCTTATTTTCAATGAAAGTATTAATCAATCTATCATAAGTTATAGTGGTAATAATTATGAAAATAGAATACTACAAAAATTACAATCTATAGGAATAAATCAGGAAACAATAACCAAAAAGCATGATGAAAACGATAGCTCTACAGAATTTGATTTCTTCTTTAATTTTAATGGAAAATCATATGGAATAGGAGCAAAAAGAACTTTAAGAGAAAGATATAAACAATTTATAAAAACAAGCCAAATGAGCAAGATAAATGTTATGATTGAAATAACTTTAGGACTAGATTTAGGAGAAGAAAAAGCTAAAACTATTCGTAATTATGGAGTATATTTAATTGTATCAGATGAAATATATGAACAAAACAAATTTCTACAAAATATAGATGGGGTATTTGGTTCATCGCAACTTACATTAGAATTGCTAGAAACATTATAATTTTTAACTTTACCACTCCACAAAGGTTCTAGCTTTTTTTATATCATTAAAATTTATAGTAGTTTTTTCTTTATTTTCTAAATTTTCTAAAGTGATATTTTCATCATCTACAGCAATGATTTTTGCTTCGAATTTTTCTTTTTCATTGGCTGTGATCTTCACAAGTTCACCTATACTTTTAGCAAAATGTTCTATCTTACTAAGCTTTCTTTCAAGTCCTGGTGAAGATACTTCTAAAAAATATTCTCCATTTACAGGTGGTTCTACATCAAAAATAGGCGATAAAATTTCACTAAGCCTTGCACAATCATCAAGATTTACCCCGCCTTCTTTTTGCACATAAATTCTATAAATTTTTCTGCCATTTTCACTTACTAGCTCATCATCATAAAAACTAAGTCCTGCTTCTTTGCAAAGGGCTTCAAGATTCATTTTTATCCTTTTTTATTTTTTCAAAAAGTCCATCCATATGGTTTTGATACTCAAGCCTATCATCAAATTTAAAGTGAAAATTCGGACACCTATACCAGCCCTGCTCACTCATGCAGTAATTTTGCAAAGCTCTACTTGCCTTTTTTAAAGAAGATAAAATTTTTTCTTGCTCATGAACATTAAAAAACATTTTATCAAGATACACAAAAGCATCGTATCTACCCTTTTTACATTCCACATCAACCACACAAAGATTTTTCAAATTTTCATCATCCAAATTTGCTAAAGCTTCAGGGATCAGCTCTTTTAAGATGCTTTCAGTGCGTAGCTTTTTAATCTCACTTGGGTTCATAGACTTGCTTGTTCCTCTACTTCTTTATAGCTTTCTATATAATCACCCACTCTCATATCATCACACCCTTCTATACCTACGCCACACTCATAGCCTTTTGCCACTTCTTTAGCATCATCTTTAAAGCGTTTGAGTGAACTTACATTGCCTTCATAAACCACAACTCCATCACGGATAAGACGAATTTTAGCTCCACGGTTAATCACCCCTTCGGTTACCATACAGCCTGCGATTTGTCCGATTTTTGGTACATTGATCACTTGTCTAATCTCTGCTTGTCCTAATTGCTCTTCAGAAATAATCGGACTCATCATACCACCAAGCAAGGCTTTTACATCATCTAAAAGATTATAAATCACATTATAAGTTTTAATTTCTACACCTTTATCTTTAGCGCGCTCTTTAACTTCTCCTGTTGGGCGTATGTTAAAACCTAGCACTATAGAGTTTTCACTCGCACTTGCAAGCTCTATATCACTTTGTGTGATTCCACCTACTCCGCTATGGATGATATTCACTTTAATCTCATCATTTCTAAGTTTTTCTAAACTTGCTTTTAAGGCTTCTAAAGATCCTTGTACATCAGCTTTTAAAATAACAGGCAAGGCTTTTAGATTACCTTCTTTGATCTTAGCTCCAAGCTCATCAATGCTAACTTTAGTAGATTTACTAAGTTCTTTTTGGCGATTGTATTCGTGGCGTTTATTAGCGTATTCTCTTGCTTCTTTATCGGTTTTTACTGCGATTAAAATTTCACCCGCATCTGCTACTTCGCTAAGCCCTACGATAACCCCACATTCGCCTGGTTTGATTTCTTTTAAGGCTTTACCTTGATCATCACTCATCGCACGCACTTTTCCATAAGCCTCGCCTGCAACCACAGTACTTCCTACAGTAAGTGTTCCATTTTGCACGATGATAGTAGCTACCGCACCACGCCCTTTTTGCACAGAACTTTCTATAATACTTGCTTTAG
This sequence comes from Campylobacter sp. BCW_6877, assembly GCF_001762445.1. NCBI lineage: Bacteria > Pseudomonadati > Campylobacterota > Epsilonproteobacteria > Campylobacterales > Campylobacteraceae > Campylobacter > Campylobacter sp. BCW_6877. Next base: position 8,092 of record NZ_MJWW01000036.1, read on the forward strand.
CAAAACTTTTTGGATTGGCTTTAAGTTCTAAAATATCAGCTTGTAAAAGCACGATCTCAAGCAAATCTTCAATCCCCATTCCTGTTTTAGCCGAAACCCCTACAAATTCATAAGATCCACCCCATTCTACTGGCATGATTTCCATTTCTGCGAGTTGAGTTTTTACCATATCAGGATTTGCTGCTTCTTTATCCATTTTGTTAATAGCAATAATAATAGGCACACCTGCTGCCTTAGCATGATTTATCGCTTCTTTGGTTTGTGGTTTTACCCCATCATCTGCGGCTACAACGATGATTACAATATCAGTGATACTTGCACCCCTTGCACGCATAGCAGTAAAAGCTTCGTGACCTGGAGTATCAATAAAAGTAATTTTACGCCCATTTTTTTCTACCATATAAGCACCCACATGCTGAGTAATACCCCCTGCTTCACCACTTGCAACGCGTGATTTTCTAATATAATCTAGCAAAGAAGTTTTACCATGATCAACATGCCCCATGATAGTGATCACAGGTGCTCTAGTCACTAAATCTTTTTCATCAGTCTCTTCTTCATAGTCTTTTACATAATCAAACTCATCAGCCTCGTTAATGATATTGATCTCTATACCAAATTCAGCAGCCAAAATTTCAATCGCATCTTCATCTAAGAAATCATTTTTTGTTGTCATCATTCCAAGCATGAAAAGTTTTGAAATCACTTCACTAGTGCTTCTTCCTATCTTATCAGCGAATTCATACACACGAATTTCTTTAGAAATAGCAACGCTACTTACTTCTTCTACTTCCTTTTTTTCAATCTTTTTGGGTGGTTTTTTACGACTTCTTCTTTGAATTCCACCTTCAAGTCCAAAACCCGCAGAATTTCCAACAGCTTGTCTTATAAAATTAGGTTGTTTTTTATTGATATTTTGTGGTTTTTCTTGTTCTTTTACACTAAAATCAGGTAACACTACCTCATCTTCATCATCTAAAGAAATATCACCAAAATCATGTTCATCTAAAAAATTCATTTTTTCGGTACTTTCTTTTTTACTCGCGACAAAAGATTTTTTTTCTTTTTTCTTTTTCTTCAAACTCTCATCAGCATTTGAAAACATGGTTTTTAAACTTAAGCGCTCTTCATTATTGATAGATATATCATTTGAATTTTTTACTTCTTCTTTTTTAACTTGAATTTCTTCTTCGTCTTTTTTCTTTTTAACAATAACAAGTCCGCGTCTTTTGGCTAAAGTTGCACTAGCAAGGCTTTGTGGCTTATGAGCATCAATAATTTCTTGTTTTTCTTCTTTTGCATTTTCTTTTTCAACTTTTAATTCTTCTTTTTTAACTTCTTGTTTAAGCTTTTCTTCTTTTTTAGGTTCTTTTTTTTCAGATTCATTTAGCTTTTCTTGTTCTTTTATATTTTCTTTTTTAGGCTTTTTTGCCGTAGAAGTTTTGATATTTTTCTTAAAAGCTTCTGGAATTTCTCTTGTTTGTATATACTCATAAATAGCTGCTGCGATCTCAGGTTCTACAGCATTTGATGCTGTTTTAATTCCAAGTCCTAATTCATTTGCCTTTTCAATAATTTCCTTACTATCATAACCTAATTCTTTTGCGATTTCATGAATTCTAATCTTTGCCATTTAAAAATATCTCCTTAAGTCCTTGCTGAGTAATTTTAGTATTTAAATTTTTACATATTTTAGAAAATGCTTTTTGTAAGATTTTATCTTCTTTCTCAATACAATTTTGACATAAATATCCGCTTCTTCCATGTTCTGCTTTAGGCACAATATCTCCTAAAACAACTTTAAATCTAAATAACATATTTTGCTCAAAGCGGTTTTTACACACTATGCACATTCTAATTGGTATATGTTTTTTCAAAATTATATCTTTTTTTTATATTTTTTAGCAAATTTCAAAGCCATTATCATCAAATTCTAAATATTGCACACGAAAATCTTTAAATTTTGTTTGCATTTTCTTTGCCAAAGCTAAAGCATCATCTTTAAAAGCTAAAGAAAAAAAGCTCGATCCCGAACCTGAAAGCGTACTCATTAAAGCTTTATTTTCTAAGGCAAATTTTTGCACTTCAAAAAGCTCGGGTAAGTTTTTCATACGATTGATTTCATGGAGCTTATCTTGACTTGCAAATTTTAAAAATTCATATTTTTTCTCCAAAAAACAAGCGGTTAAAAATGAAGCATGAGAAAGATTGAAAACCGCATCATTAAAACTTAAATTTTTGGCCAAAGCTTGGCGTGATTGTTCCGTGCTCATTGCCAAATTTGGGATCACAACCACAGCAGCTAAATCTTTATCAATCTCTTTTTTGATGCTATAAACTTTATTTTTTTCAACCAAAGAACACACAAAACCACCAAGAGTAGCTGGAGCGATATTATCTGGATGGTTTTCATAAATTAAAGCTTCATCTAAAATACGTTCTTTTTCTACCTTAAATCCACTCATATAATAAGCACTGGCAATAGCTCCAACAATCACAGCTGAAGAGCTTCCTAACCCTCTTGAAAGAGGAATGTTATTTTGAAAAATAAAACGAAAATTATCTTTTTTTCCGCTTAGTTTTTCATAAATTTCATAAAAAATATTTACAAATATATTGTTTTTTTTAAGAAAAATATTATCACTGCCCTCACCTCCAATACTAATGCTAAAAACACCTGATTTTTGGATTTGAGTTTCATTAAAAAGCTTTAAACTAAGTCCTAAACAATCAAAACCTGGCCCTAAATTCGCACTCGTAGCGGGAACTAAAATTTTCAAATTTCATCCTAAATTGCATCTAAAAAATAAAAGGGAAGATTATCATTATTTAGTTTAAGCTCTTGTAAATTTTTTGGTAAAAAAAACTCTGCTGGGATATTTTGCTCTAAACAAATTTCACCTTCTTTATATACAAAACAAAAATTTTTATTTGCACTTATGGGTTTATAGCCATTTAATTCAAAAGCACTCACCGCAAATAAAGGAATATTTTTTACTATACTTAAAGTACTCAAACTTACATAAGAAATTTTAATCCCCATATAAGAACCTGGACCATTAGCATAGATTAAACTTGTAAAATCATATTCTTTAAGCAATTCATCTAAAATTTTTGGTAAAAATTCGCTTGCTTTTTCTTCACTTTTATAAGTTTTTATAAGTTTATCATCTTGATAAATTCCGATCATCAAAGGCTTAGATAAAGCATTAAGCAAAAGAGAGGTTTTTATGCAAATACCTTTTCATAAGCTTTTTGGGTTGTTTTTTCAAGGCTTACAATTTCATAAGCATCTTTATCTTTTAAAACTTCTTTAGTGAGCAAATGATTTAAATGATGACTCCCAGCATATGAAGTATAATCTCCAAAAACACGATATCCAAGTAAGGTTAAATCTCCAATTGCATCTAAAATTTTATGTCTTACAAACTCATCTTTGAAACGCAAACCCTCAGGATTTAAAATACGATTTTCATCTACCACTATAGTATTTTCTAAACTTCCACCTAGTGCTAAATTCATACTCCTAAGGGCTTGAACATCTTTTAAAAAACCAAAAGTTCTAGCTCTTGCTATGTTTTCTATATAATTTTTTTTGCTGAATTCAAAATTGTAACTTTGTTCACCTATAACAGCATTGTCAAATTTAATCGTATAGTTAATACGGGGTTCTTTAGTAGGAGTTAAACGCACAAATTTATTACCATCTCTTACTTCTATAGGCTTTTTAATTACCATAATTTTTTTAGGCGCATTAAGTTCTTTTACCCCTGCTTCATCAAGCATCATACAAAAACTAATACTTGATCCATCCATAACAGGAGCTTCATTTGCATTTAAAACTATGCGTACATTATCGATTCCATAAGCATTAATCGCACTCATTAAATGCTCTATTGTAGAAATAAATCCACGATCATCTCCTAAAACAGTTGCCATTTGAGTATTTATCACATTTTCAGGACTTGCCTTATAACTTGCATTAAGATCGCTTCTAAAAAATACTATACCACTATTTGCTTCTAAAGGCTCTAAAGTAATTTCTACGGGTTCACCCTTATGAAGTCCTATACCTAAGCCTTTGACAGTTTTTGCTAAAGTTAATTGTTTCATTAATTTTTTCCTAAAATTATCTTTTTACCATCATTTAAAACATTATAAATATTATTTTCTATCCATTTTCTATCTTGCCATTGTTCAGGACGCGTTTCAACTCCTTGAACCAAAACTCCAAAATGCAAATGATCGCCTAAGGCCAAACCACTTGTTCCTGTTTTGCCTATAATACTTTGTTTATTAATCATTTCATCTAAATCAACATTTTTAGAAGAACAGTGCCCGTAAAGACTATAAACACCAAAACCATGATAAACAATTAAATTTAAACCGTAAATCCCATTTTCAGCAGCAAAAACAACCTTGCCCGCGTTATTACTTATGATAGGAGCTTGTGCTACGCTTGCTAGATCAAGCCCCATATGATAAGAATCACTCACAAATTGCTCATTATAAGAATAATACCTATGATCAGCAAAATCCGCTACTTTCATACCATTTTTAAGAGGTAAAAATAAATTCAAATCAAAATTATCAATTTTTTCCTCAGGTACTTTTGAAGTGATTTCATGGATAAGTTCTTCATTGCTATTTCTTAAAGTTTCATTGACAAACTTAAATTTTTCATAACGATTGAGATTATTATCTTTTGGAGCGTATTGATTGGCTAAATTCTCAATCTTTCCATCTAAAAATTTATCCGTTAGATTGATATTTGAAACACGATATTTACGATTAACAAAATAATACCTTATACGTTCTTTTGAAATATTTCCCGCTTTATCCGTAGCGATAACAAATGCGCGAAATTCCTCATCCCTTGCATCCCAAGCAATCAAAGCCGCATAATACCCTTCTTTTACATAAGGTGTAACTTTAAAGATTTTACCTTTATTTGTTTCTATATACACCTTATCTAAATTAGCATCATCGGCCTTAAAAACAACTGCCCCAGCACCGCCTTGCTCGATTTGGTAAGAATTGCTTATGATATTGATTTTTGGAGCCGTATTATCTACTAATACCGCAATTTGTTTTCTTGCTTCATTGCCACTAAAAAAATTCCAAAAACTAGAATCTTTAGCTATCACCTCCAAAACAAAAGATTTTACATTTTCTTTGTAACCAAATTTTGGCAAAGCAACTTGTAAGGTAATATCTTTTAAATTAGAAATCTTTTCATCTGCTATAACCATTGCACTAGTATTGTCGTCTTTATGCAATATAATTTGTACATTTTTGATAGAACTTTCATCATCTTTAATATGCACTAAAATAGGTTTTTTAAGATCAGTATATACAACATCTGGCATTAAAATTTGAGGAGGATTTTTTTCAAAAATACTTAATCTTGAAATAAAAAAAATCAAAATTGCTATTAAAACTAAAATTAAAACAGATAAATAAGTTTTGCCTTTTCTTTTTGCCATAACCTTCCTTAAAAATTTTCAATGTTTTTGTTGTTTTTAGTATAAATTCTATTATATTTTCAGTAAATATCTAGCAAATTTATAAAATTTCTCTTAGAGTATTAGCCTGTTTCATCCATTCTCTTAATTCATCGTTTTTATCTAATTGTATCATTTGTTTACATCTCTCTAATTCTTGTTGAAAAAAATCAATAGAACTTAATAAGTTATCTTTATTTTGTAAAAAAATACTTTCCCACATTTGTGGTGATGATTTGGCAATTCTGCTCATACCTTTAAAAGATCCTCCAGCCAAATGAACAATATTTCTTTTATCCTCTTCTTTCATTACAAAATTAGCCAAAGAAAAACTTATAACATGAGGCAAATGAGAAATAATAGCAGCATGATGATCATGGGCTTTACTATCCATAAAAACAATTTTCATCCCTAAATGAGAAAAAATTTCTACTGCTCTTTTTTGATGCAAATCATCAGCTATTTCACTATCGCAAAGAACACAAACTGCATCTTTATAAAGCTCTTTAAAAGCCGCTTTTGGACCTGAATTTTCAGTTCCTGTCATAGGATGAGCAAAAAGAGTTTGTTTGATTAAATTCTTAGGCAAACTTTCTATAATTTTTCTTTTTGTACTTCCAAGCTCTATAATTGTTACATTAGAAGGCAAATCAACTAACTTTTGCAAAATTTCTATAATAGCATTAACAGGAGTTGCGACAAAAATCATATCACATAAAGCTAAATCTTTAAATTCTATAAGCTCATGAATAAGACCTAATCGCAGGGCATCTTTTTCATTTTCTTTACTTAAATCCATACCATAAACACAAGAAATAAGCTTATTTTCTTTCAAACAAAGCCCTAAAGATCCACCCATAAGTCCAAGCCCTATAATTGCTATTTTCATACTTTCTACCTTAGTTTTTTTGTTAAATTTTTTTTGCTATTATACAGCTTTTAATTTTTAATAAAGCTTTAGGTAAAAAATCAATGAAAAAACATCTTATTAGTATTTGTGCTTTAGTTGCTATAGCCAATGCAGCAACCATTAAGGATATTAAATTTATCGGATTAAACCACTTATCAAATACAAGTGCCATAAATATTACAGGGCTTAAAATAGGAGAAGAAATAGATCCTGCAAAAATCAACACTGCTATTCTTAATCTTTATAAACAAAATTATTTCGAAAATATTTCAGTTGAAAACAACAATGGAATTTTGGAAATTATAGTTACTGAAAAACCAACTATAGCAAAGGTTAGTATAACAGGTATAGCTTCAAATGATAGAAAACAAGTTGAAAGTATTTTAGGGATTAAAAGAGGTACGCTACTTGATGAAGGAAGTATAAAAGAAGCTATTGAACGCATTAAAGCTTATTATGAAGCAAAAAGTTATTTTGATACTATTGTAGAATACAAAAAAAAGACTTTAGAAAATACCGATGGATTAGAGCTTGAATTTATAGTAAATCGTGGTGAAAATATCATTATTGATAATGTTCATTTAAGTGGAGCCAAGAAATTTTCATATTCTGATATAGAACCTTCAATTGTCAATAAAGAAAAAGAATTTATGGGTTGGATGTGGGGACGCAATGATGGAAAATTAAAAGTTTTTGAGCTTAGCAATGATAGTTCAAGAATTGCTGATGAGTACATGAAAAAAGGATATTTAGATGTTCAAGTATCTCCTCCTTATCTTAAAACCTACACAGATACTTATCAAGCAAATTTGACTTATTTTATCAAAGAAGGAAAGCCTTATAAAATTAAAAGTATAAACATAGAAAATCCTTTATTTGATGATAAACAAAATGCACAAACCGTAAAAGATTTAAGATCAAGCGCTGGCAAAACTATCAATATTGAAGACATTAGAAAAGATGTTAAAACCATAGAAACACAAAGTGCTGATTTAGGTTATGCGTTTGTAGAAGTCTATCCTGATATTCAAAAAAATGATCAAACTCAAGAAGCTACTGTTGTATTTAAAGTAATCCCTCACGATAAAGTTTATATAAGAAATGTTATTATTTCAGGAAATTCACGCACTGTAGATCGCGTCATACGCCGAGAATTATATATAACAGAAGGTAATTTATACAATAGAACAGACTTAAGCGAGTCAAAAAATGCTTTAAAAAGAACTTCTTATTTTGACGATGTGAATATCAAAGAAGAAAAAGTTGACGATACACATATTGATTTGATTGTTGATGTTAAAGAAGCTTCTACAGGAGCTATTTCTGGAGGCATTGGCTATGGATCAAGCGATGGTATTTTACTTAATGCTTCTTTATCAGATACAAATATCTTTGGTTCAGGGATAAAAAGCTCTGTAAGCGTAGATAAAAGCGATGATACCTTATCAGGAAGGATTAGTCTCATAAATCCACGCGTTCTTGATAGTCAATATAGCCTAGGTGGAACACTTTATTCAAATGACTATGAATGGGATAATTATTCAGAAAAAAATTACGGCTTTGATATAACAGTTGGACGCCAATTTGCAAGATACTATAATGTAAGCTTAACTTATAATCTTGAACAAAGCGATATTTATCACTTAAGTCCAACTCTTTTAAGAACAGGATATGAACTTGGCAAAAGTATTAAAAGCTCTATAACTCCAGCAATTACCTTTAACAATACAGATGATTATTATCTGCCACGATCAGGTATCATTGCTTCAACTAGTTTAGAATACGCTGGACTTGGCGGAGATCAAGAATTTATTTCATCAAGCTCTAAATTTAACTTTTATCAAGGTTTGCAAGACTATATAGGATATGATCTTATTTATCGCTACAAAGCAAGCTTTTATAAAGTATGGAATGAAGGTTATTTACCAATTAACCAAAGAATTTATTTAGGTGGTATTAGATCGATACGCGGTTTTGAAAGCAGAACAGTAAGCCCTAAAAACCAATGGGGAGATGAAGTGGGAGGAACCATAGCTTTTGCCAATTCCGTAGAACTTAGTTTTCCTTTGATTGATAGAATTAAACTTCGTGGTAGCGTGTTTTTTGATTATGGTATGATAGGACGCAAAAATTTAGATGAAATAAAAAGAATGAGTACAGGTATAGGCATTGAATGGATTACACCAATTGGACCTTTACAACTTGTATTTGCCAAACCTCTTAATGATAAAAAAGGTGATGATACTAACAGTTTTGAATTTAATCTTGGAACACGCTTTTAATGAAAGAATTTTTAGATGCTTGCTTGAATGCAAATTTGCAAATACGCAAGTATCTAAACAATATCCCACAAAATGATCTTAAACTTTGCTCTAAATTAGGCTATGATGAAAATCAAGGCTATGAGCTTGACTTAAAATGTGAACAAATTTTCATAAAATATCTTAGTTGTTTTGGACAAATTTTTTCTGAAGAAAGTGGCTTGATCGGAAAAGCTAACCCAAAACAAATGATTCTTGATCCTTTGGATGGAAGTTCAAATTTTGTTTCTAAAATACCATTTTATGGAACTTCTGTAGCTCTCATGGAAAAAGATCAGACAAAAAGCGCTTTTGTTTGCAATCTTGTTAGTCAAGAAATTTTTGCTTTTAATAACAATCAAGCTTTTAAATCTAATCTTTCCGATCCAAAATACTCACCTTTAACACCTAATCTATTTCCTAAAATAGGTATAGTTGAAAAAATTTCACTTCATCCAGAACTTCTCGATTTTTTAACAAAAAATCAATTAAAATTTCGCTCTTTGGGTGCAACAGCCTTAAGTCTTGCTTATGCTTCGTATTTTAGTTTTGTATTAATTCTTGGAAAAACACGAATTTTTGATACAGTAGCTGCTTTAACAATTCATCAAAATTTATATATAGAAAAAAATGAAAATTTCCTTCTCCTAAGCCAAGACAAGAAAATTTTTGATATAATCTTAGAATTTTTAAAAAATAATTAGGTGAATATATGAATTTTGCAGATATTTTTTCAAAAATAAGAAGACAACAACCTAGCGTTAAAGAAGCTCCAAATCACTGGATAAAATGCCAAAGTTGTCATGCTTTGATGTATTATAAAGAAATAGAATCTTGTTTTAATGTTTGCCCTAAATGTAATTATCACATGAGAATTTCAGCTGATGAACGTATTAAACTTTTAAGCGATGAAGGCAGTTTTATTGAGTATGATGCAAATTTAGAGGCTATAGATCCTTTAAAATTTGTTGATAGCAAATCCTATAAAAAACGCCTTAGCGAAGGTGAAAGTAAAACAGGTAGAAAAAGTTCTGTTATTAGTGGAGAATGTGAAATCAATGGTTTAAAAACCCAACTTGTTGTATTTGATTTTTCTTTTATGGGTGGATCTTTAGGTTCTGTTGAAGGAGAAAAAATCGTTAGAGCTGTACAAAGAGCCATCACAAGCAAAACTCCTCTTGTCATCGTAAGCGCAAGCGGTGGAGCTAGAATGCAAGAAAGTACTTATTCTTTGATGCAAATGAGTAAAACTAGCGCCGCACTTAAACTTCTTAGCAAAGAAAAACTTCCTTATATTAGCATTTTAACTGATCCTACTATGGGCGGAGTAAGTGCTTCTTTTGCTTGGCTTGGAGATTTAATCATCGCTGAACCTGAAGCTTTAGTAGGTTTTGCTGGTGCAAGAGTTATTAAACAAACTATAGGAACAGATTTACCTGAAGGTTTTCAAAAAGCAGAGTTCTTGTTAGAACATGGACTTATAGATGCCATAGTTGAAAGAGGAGAACAAAAACAATATCTTAGCGATGTACTAAAATTTTTTAGTGGAAAATAATTTGCAAGTTAATATCTTTTGTATTCAAAAAAGTGATGAATTTAAAACTTGGAGTGAGAAATACTCTAAACTTATTTCTAAATACGCCACTTTAAAAGAAATAAATGTTTTTAATAAAAAAATAGCCTTAGCTCAAAATTTAAATGCCATAGAAGCAAAAAAAAGCTATGAAGAAGCTTTTATGCCTTATAAAAAAGGCTATTGTATCGCTCTTGATGAAAAAGGGAAAGAACTTACAAGTATAGAATTTGCAAAACTCATCCAAGATAAAAATGAATTAAGTTTTTTTATAGGCGGTGCTTATGGTTTAAGAGAAGAATTTAATCAAAGTTTGGATTTTAGACTATCATTAAGCAAACTTACTTTAGCACATCAATTTGTTAAAACCTTACTTTTAGAACAAATTTATCGTGCATTTTGCATCAACAACAATCACCCTTATCACAAATAGAAAGTTTTAAAATGAAAAAAAATGAAATACAAAATTTCAAAAATATTTTAGAAGAAAGAAAAAAAACCATCTTAGAAAATTTGCAAAGCAATTCAAATGAAATCGAAGCTCTTCACAATAGCGTCCCAAGCGATAGTGTAGATTTTTCTGTCATAGAAACAGGCTCTCAAATTGACTTTACTATCAGCACCAATCTCAAAGAAGAACTTATAGAAATCGAAAATTCTTTAGATAAAATCAAAAACGGCACTTATGGAATTTGCGAATCTTGTGATGATGAAATCGACTCTCAAAGACTAAAAGTCAAACCTCACGCAAGATATTGTATCACTTGCCGTCAAATTGCAGAACAAGGAAAAAAACATGAAAATTAAACTCTTTTTACTTGCAAGTTTTATTTATATAGCACTTATTTTTGCCTTTGCTTGGCATCTAGAACTAGGAAGCTATACTCTAAATATCAGTACTTATACCTTTGAACTACCTATTATGATATGGCTTGTTATTCCTTTATTTGTTTATATGATTTTAGCCGTTTTGCACATAGCATTTTATGGATTTTTGCGTTATTTAAAATTTAAGCATTTTTTTAAAGATGCAACTAAATTTGAAGCTTATACTCAAGATTTGCTCCTTGAAAAAGATCTTAAAACCACTTTTCAAACAAAAGAATTTAGAGCTGTGGCACAGCTTTTTAAAACCCTAAAAACACATGAAAAAATTCCACACTCAAATAAAATCAATGAAATTTTAGATCTTATTGATGGTTTAAATAAAAACGAATTTTTTAACCTTAGTAAATTTAAACTCGAAAATAACAATGTTTTATATTTGCAAAATGAAAAAAATCATCTCAAAAACGATGCAAATTATGCCTATAGCAAACTTAAAAACCTTAATGAAATCAAAGATGAATTTGAAGAAATTGCTTTTAATACTCTTATAGAAAAAGCTAGTTATGAACAAATTAAAAATGTAAAAATCCCTAAAAAGCCTTCTGAAGTTCTCACACTTATCAAGCGTTTTAAAGAAGGAAATTTAGAACTTAGTGCAGCAGAATACGAAGTTTTACTTTCACACAATATACTAAGCGAAAAAGACTATCTTAACGCAGCAAAACTAAGTACTAAACTTTTAAATCCTGATGCTATTTTAGGAATTTTTAACAAAATTAAAAATGAAAAAAGCGAAGCTTTAAGAGCACATTTATATCTTTTAGCTGAATTTGGACTTTTAGATGAGTTAAGAGAGCAAATTCACAATGATGATAAGAAATTTAATGATTTTAAGGCCTTTTTAGCCTTGCGTGAAAAAAATATCAAAATCAATCTAAACCAACTCATACAATGATAGATTTTAGCAAAAAACCTTTATTTTTAGCTCCTATGGCAGGTTTTTCAGATCTGCCTTTTCGTAATGTAGTAAAAAAATTTGGTGCTGATATCACCATAAGCGAAATGATAAGTTCTAATGCCTTAGTTTATGAAAGTTCTAAAACTCTACATATGCTAGAAAGAGCTGAATTAGAAAATCCTTATATAGTCCAAATTGCAGGTGGAGATAAAGAAGTGCTAAAAAAAGCAGTGCAAATGCTAAATGAAATGGATTTTGTAGATGGGATTGATTTTAATTGCGGTTGCCCTGTAAATAAAGTTGTTAAACAATGCGCTGGTAGTGCTTTGCTAGAAAAATTAGAGCTTTTTAAAAATCTTGTAGGAGTAATTAAAGAAAACAATAAAAAAAGCCTTACAAGTGTGAAATTTCGACTAGGATTTAATGAAAAATATCCTGAAAAAATGGCTAAAATTTGTGAAAGCTTGGGGGTGGATTTTGTAAGCATCCACGGACGCACAAGAAAACAGCTTTATAGCGGAAAAGCCGATTATGAATCCATTGCCAGTGCTAAAGCGAGCGTGAAAATTCCTGTGATTGCAAATGGTGATATTAACGCACAAAACGCTAAAGAAGTTTATGAAATCACAAAATGCGATGGACTCATGATAGGGCGTGCAAGCGTGGGAAATCCTTGGATATTTTATGAAATCAAAAGCGGTAAAAGCGTAGATGAAAAACTCAAAAAAGAAATCATACTCACTCATTTTGATGAAATGATAAAACACTACAAAGATCAAGGCGTAAGTATATTTCGCAAACATTTACACGAGTATTCTAAAGGCTATAAAGACGCTTCAGCCTTTAGAGATAGCGTTAATCGTATCGACAATGTCGAAGAAATGCGAAAAAAAATAGAAGAATTTTTTAGTTTAACTTGATCGATTTTTATAATTTAAAAAACCTTAAGCCTTAATATCTATACTTTTTGGTGCAGAATTTAAAGAAAGAATTTTATTAAATTCTCCTGCATCATCATCACTAAATTTCACACCAAAAAGAATTTCTAATTCTTTACTAGTGCTAAATTTACCTTCTAATAGTTTTTTTACAAGTTGGTTTCTTATATTTTATCATCTTTGTAAGTTTCTTTGTTTTTACTTTCTGCTTGTATAGGTTTAAAAGGCTTTTCTTTGCCTTCTTCTGAAGTTTCTTTGTTATTTGTATTTTTTAAAGGATTACTATAATCTACACCTTTTGCCTTTTCTGCTTCTTCTAGTGATTTTACAAACTCATCGTGTTTTTGTTTAAAATCAAGATATTTGGTTTTAAATTCTTCTAGGCTCATATTAGAATTAATAAGCTTATTGTATTCATCTCCTAAATTCTCAATAGTTTTTATTAGTTTATCATCTCCTAAATTTTTAGCTCTATTTATATAATTCCATATTGATAAACTATCTCCCATAGGATTGCCCCAGCCATCTTGCTCGTAGGAATATTTTAAAGGATTTTTATTCATAAAGGACAAAAATTCTTTTATTTCATTGTTGTCCGTATCGCTATTAAGTCCAGCTAATTTACCCAGTAAGGTTGTTTGTCCTTTAATTGTGCTAAGATTATTTATAAAAAACGCAATTAAAGCACCACCTTTAGATATTTTGTTATCATGTATTTGATATTTATTAGAACCCAAATCTGCTATATTTTCATCAGTAAGCTTCCAAATGAAAGCATTATCGCTTTGTAATTCTTGCCAATAATTTACCCCATCTTTTTGGGATAGATTTTTTAAATCCTGTTCTTGAAAGCTTTCTCCTAATCCCTTATCTTTAACAAAAGAAGAAAAAGAGTTATAAGCATTTCCTATTGTTTTAGCAATGTCTATTTGAGAGTAAAAAGGTTGTCTTTTAATAAAGTTATTTACAAAATTATTTAAACCATCTGCATAAATCTTATAATCTTTTGGCAAGCCTGCTGCTTCGTTGAAATCACTTGTAAAAAAGCCCTCTTTATCTACGCCATAGCCTAAAATTTTATCTACCGCTTGTGATTTATCACTTACAAGGTTATTATTTGCTATGGCATTAGATGATTTTGTATTTGAAGTAGTATTACTAAAAGTATTTGTGTAATTGTAGTTTGAATAAGAATTTATACCATTAATCATTTTTGCCTTCCTTGTAAATGAAATTTATTAAGATAAATCGGCAAAAATGATTTTTTCTTAAAATATCTACTCATAATTTAAAATATATAATATAAAACCTTCTAACACTCGAAGAAAAAATTCTTACTTAATCTTTTAAAGTCCTTATAATCAAACTTTTAGGCAAATTAAAATGCTCTATAAGTTCTTTCTCTTTTTCTCTCATTTCTCCATTATCATTTTCATGATCAAAACCTAACAAATGAAGCATAGCGTGGATAAAAAGCAAGCTTATTTCTTCTTCATAGCTATGCCCTAACTCTTTAGCCTTCTCTTTTGCCAAATCCACATTGATCACAACAGAACCCAAAGGCAAACTTTCATCGATATTTTCAAGCGGAAAAGAAAGTACATCAGTGGTTTTATCTTGTTTTCTTTGCTCTAAGTTAATTTCTTGCATTTCTTTACTATCCACAAAGACAAGCTCCACATCTTTAGGGCTTAAAAAACTTGCTATAGATTCTAAAAAATCACATTTTTCATCACTTAATATCATAAACCTTCCTTAATCAAATGATATAAATTTTCTATTTCTTCATCATCAAAAATCGCACAATTTTTACTGCTATAAAATTGTTTTAGTTTTTTCTCTTCAAACTCAAATCCTAAAGCACATTGAGAATGCGAAGGTAAAAAAGCCCTTAGTAATGTAATGGAATTTTGAATTTTCTCATCACAGGCGAAACAAAAAAAATCTTTATGCAATCTTCCTTCAAATTCCAAAATTTTTAAATAAGCATCAACAATAACACGCTTTGGATTTTGTTTTTCAAACCTTTTCACACACTCATCAAGTAAATCAAAATAAAAACTATCAAGCTCTTCCACATCTTTTAAGTGTCTATATAAAAGACGGATAAATTCTTGCCAAATAAGCATTTTATCCCTTTGCATAATCCATAAAAATCCCAAATGCAATACATCTTTAAGTCTTGGTAAAAAACTAGGATTTTCTTCTAAAGCAAAGTCGATTTTATAGCCGCTTAAAATACTAGAATGTCTAAGTCCATAAAAACGATAAGCCTTAATAAGCATTTTAGGACTTAAAATATAAACGATCAAATCCTCGTCTTTAACTTTTTGAGTATGAAGTATAAAGCCTTGCATTAAACAATTTCAATACCATAAGCTCTAAGTATATCAAAAGCGGATTTTTCTAAATTTTCATCAAAACTTGCACTTAAATTTTGGTGTAAAATTATCCTTGCATTAGGCTTAGCACCAAAAGCTAAAATGATATTACAAAACACACAAATATGAGAAACAAGCCCTGCAAAATGAAGTTCTTCATAATCGCTTTTTTGTATGAAATTAGCTAGTTCTAAGCTACCAAAAGTATTTTTATAAAAAATTTTATGAGCTTTTTGTAAAAAAGGTTCAAATTCCTTTGGCATTTGCCAACCCAAACTCTCTTTAATACAATGTTTTACAGGTAAATTTAAACCTTCTTTACTTTGTAGATAATGCTCATCATGCGTATCATAGGTTAAAAGCAAATGCGTGTTATTAAAATCGATTTGATTTAAGGCTTTAAGAATATTTTCTTTGATTTTTAAAGCCTTATCAAAACCTAAACTTCCATCAATAAAATCATTTTGATAATCCACTAAAACAAAAGCTTTTTTCATGCTTTTATGCCTTTTGAAGCCAAAAACTCTCCGTGTGTAAATTGGCAAAAGCGGTTTTTAAACTTGTAAAAAGCTTAGGATGATCTTTTTCTAAATTTGCTAAAAGCTGTTTAGCTTCTTCTCTAGCGTGGGGGAATTTTACATTTTTTTCGCTGAGTTTCATACCAGGACAAAATTCATTTCCTATCACGCTAAGTTCATTTTGCGTAGCATTATCCCTAAGCTGTCTTTCTCGCACAAAAATCAAAGGGCGTATCACAATTACACCGCGTTTGCTTTGATAAATAGGCGCTAAGGTTCTTAAAGCTCCATTATGAATAAAATTCATAAAAAAGCTTTCTGCTGCATCATCTAAATGATGGGCTATAGCAAGCTTGTTAAAACCTTTTTCAAGAGCGTAAGTATATAAAGCTCCACGACGCATTCTCGAAAAATAACTACAAAAACTTGAATTTTCTCTTATGGTATCACCTGAAACTTCATAAATATTTGAATCAAGCACGCTATGTCTAATGCCGTGTTCTTCACAATGTGCATGAAGATGAGAATAATCCTCGCCCATGCCATAACTCAAAGTTACCGCTTCAAGTTCAAATTTAAAAGGAGCATGAGCTTGCATACGATTTAAAAGATGGGCTAAAGCCAAAGAATCTTTCCCGCCGCTAAGCCCTAAAAGAACCCTATCTCCATCTTTAATAAGTCCAAATTTAGCATTAGCTTGTGCAACTTGGCGTATAAGTTTTTTGCTAAGATTTATCATAATTTCTCGCACATTTTAAGCACAAAATTGGCTGAAATTTTAGCTGAATTGATCACAAACTCATCAAAATCAAATTCAGCCTTTTCCCCTGCTTTATCACTCATAGCTCTTAAGATAAAACAAGGCACCTTTAAAGCATCGCAAACCAAAGCCACACTTGCGCCTTCCATTTCACAAGCATCCGCATTGAAAATTTCTCTAATTTTTGCTTTTTTTGCTTCATCGCAAATAAACTCATCACCCGTTGCAATAATACCTGCACGCAGTTTGATATTTAATTCCTTAGCAACTTCTAAAGCAAGATTGTTTAATTTCTCATCGGTTTTGATAAAAATTTCATTACCTGGAACAAAACCCAAAGGATGCCCAAAAGCGGTAATATCAAGATCGTATTGGGCTAATTTTGTTGCATAAAGCAAATCACCAATTTCAAGTTCAGGATTAAAAGCACCCGCAACTCCTGTAAAAAGCAAAGCTTGTGCGCCAAATTTTTCTATCATCACACTAGCACTAAGAGTAGAATTTACCTTGCCGATTTTAGAATACGCTAAAACAAGTTCATGATTTTTATACTTTGCAAAATAATAAGTATTATTAGCGTGTTCTATTTTTGTATAATCTTTAAGTGTTTCAAGTAAAGGAGTGATTTCTTCACTCATGGCTCCTAAAATTGCTATTTTCATCATATAACCTTTAAAAATTCATCAATATCATTCATATTTGTTAAAGCATAAGTTTCTTTTGAAGTGATTTTTTTATTCAAACCCTTAAGCACACTTGCGCCAAATTCTATGAAATAATCTACTTCATTTTCACATGCCTTAATGCTTTGTTTATAAAGCACAGGAGAGATAAGTTGTGCTTTTAAAAACTCAAGGGCTTCTTCTTTGCTTGTGTAAATTTTGGCATTTGCGTTAGAAATTACGGCTTTAAAATTTGGTTTTAACACCTTTTCAAGCTCCACACAAAGCTTAGCTGAAGCATTTTCCAAAAGAGGACAATGACTTGCCACGCTCATATTTAAAAGCATAGCTCTTTTAGCTCCTGCTTCTTTAAATACACTTTCATAACTTGCTAAATCAGGTTTTAAACCTGCTACAACGATTTGTCCATCGCAGTTATAATTTGCAGCAAAAATTTGCTTATTTTCTTTTTGTGCTTTTTGGCAAAGCTCTTCAACTCTTTCATCACCAAGCCCTAAAACAACCATCATACCCGCTTCAACTTTTACACAATCTTCTTGCATAAAAAGCCCTCTTTTATTGACCAAAGAAAGAGCCTCTAAAAAATCAAAAGCACCATTAACAGCTAAGGCTGAAAATTCACCTAAAGAATGCCCTAAGGCAAATTTCGAACTTAAATCAGGTTTTTTTTCAAGTAAAACACTATAAGCCATTAAGGAATTTAAAACGATGGCGGGTTGAGTAAATTCACTTTGATTGAGTTTTTCGTTTTCTTCAAAAAGCAAATGTTTAAAATCAATCTTACAAAAATCACTTGCGTTTTGAAGGAGTTCTTTGGCTTTTATAGAGTTTTCATAAAAATCTTTTCCCATGCCAAGACTTTGTGAGCCTTGACCTGGAAATATGAACGCAGTCTTCATTAATGACAACCGCAACCGCCGCCGCCACAGCAACCGCCGCCACCGTGTCCGTGATGATGATCGTGTTTATGTCCGCTTCCACAACCACAACTATGACTTCCTGCGATAATACCTGTAAGAATTTCATCTTCACTCGCAGCTCTAGCATCTACGATATTTAAAGAAAAAAGCAAATCACGACCTGCATAAGGATGATTATAATCAATTGTGACATCATTTTCGCCAATTTCTTTTACAGTTACACGAACGGTTTCACCATTTTCACCTTCGCCAAAAAGCTCCATACCTACCTTTAAATCAATACCTGCAAATTGCTCTTTTGGCAAAGTTTGAATTGCATTTTCATCGTATTCGCCTAAACCTTTTTCTTTTTGAATTACCACATCAGCATTGCTAGGGCAATCAAGCTTCATCACTTCTTCTTCTAAGCTTTCTAAAATCTGACCTTTGCCTAAAATAAAAGAAATAGGTTGAGAGTATAAATTTGATTCTAAAACTTCATTTGTATTTGCGTCTTTTAACTCATAAAACATTGAAACTACGCTATTTTTTTCTATAGCCATTTTATCTCCTTAATTTATTTTCTATTAGGTGAAGCTTTTGCTTCGGGTGAATTTGGATAATTAGTTTTTAAAGCTTTATAAAAACCATTTGCTGTTTTTGTATCACCTGTTTTATCCAATGAAATGGCAGTATGATATAAAAGTTTTGGGAAATAATCCCCTTTTGTACTCAAAGAAGAACTTTTTTTATAATAAACAATAGCATTGTTATAATTTTTTTGTTTATACTCGATCTCCCCTAACCAAAAATTTGCTCTTGCAGGTTTATACTGCTTTGTTATGAGAAAATTTAATTTTGCTTTGGAATCTTCAAAAGCATTTTTATCAACATCTTTTATCGCTAATTCTAAAATTTCATTATTTTTTTTCTTTTTCCAAGATTCATCAATTTGTTTTGCTTTATCATCCTGGGTATTTTGAGTATTATTGTTTTCAATGGTACTATTTGAATCTGCAGTTGAAACAACAACACTAGGTGTAATAGTTTTAACGCTTAAATTTGCATCATTTAATTCGTTTTTAGAAACATAATTTGCATTAATAGCATCTACTAAAGAACTAAGTTCGGCTAAAACTTTTTTTACTTGCTTATTATTAGCTTCTTGAATTTTTCTACTTTCTTCAACATAAGCCTTTAATTTTTGAATTTCACTAGTAAAATTATTTTCAATATTTTGATTATTCTCTTCAACTTGACTTAATCTAGAATTTGATTTAGCATATTGAGAATTTATACCTTCTAAAGTGCTTTGTAAACCCTCGATTCTTTCGTTAATTTCATTAATTCTAGCATTTGTTTGTATATTTTCATTATTTAAATTATCTAACTTTTCTTTAAATAATTTTTCATTTGAAGTTAAACCATAAGAAGAATTGCTTGTTATATCTCCTGCACCAAAAGCTGAGCTTTCTGCATAAAGTAAAGTAGCTCCAAGAAGAGCTACTGTGAATATTTTTTTCATTAATTATCTTGATAATTTAAATTCAGCACGTCTGTTTTGCGCATCACAAGCTTTAGTTTTTTCAGTGCACACAGGATTTGTTTCTCCATAGCTTTTAACAGCAATTCTATCAGCATTTACACCTTTAGCGATTAAAGCTTCTTTTACAGCTTTTGCTCTTTTTAAACCTAGAGCTTGGTTATATTCATCAGTTCCCCACTCATCGCAGTTTCCTTCAACAGTAATACTTACACCGCTTACTTCAGTGTTAAAGATATTAGCATTCGTGCTTACAACATTTTGCATATCAGGACGAATGTTGAATTTATCAAAATCAAAATATACTTTATTTAAAGTATCATTAAGTTGAGAAATTTTTGAATCAATATCCCAACCATCACTTCCACCTGAACCACGATTTGAATCAACACTACTATCACCGCTTACGCTAGTGCTTTTTGTGCTACAACCACTAATAACAACTACAAGAGCTGCGATTGAAGTAAAAAGAATTTTTTTCATTTATGACCTTTCAAAGTTAATAAATTCTTATTATTATATCTAATTTTTAATTAATTTTAACCTAAAATTGAAATTTTTACCAATCAATTGATTGAATTTTTCCAACCCTAAGAGGAAAATAAAAAGTCTTATTTGCATTTACACGAATAACACCCAAAGCACTTTGCGCACCTAAATATTTGATAAATACTATACTTCCACCATCACTAGAAAATCTTGGAAATAAATTTTTTCCATTTGCTGTAAGTTGACGAATATAATCACTATTAATTGACATCAAATAAATATTAAAAACACCTGCTTGATTTGGTTCACGACTTGAATAAACCAAAAAATCTTTATAAGTCGAAACAGCCGAATTGTTTCTACCATGAAAAACAACTTGTTCAGCACTATTGCTATTTAAATCTTGCATAAAAATATTAGGATATCCTAAACGATCGCTTACAAATACCACTTTACTATCATCTGAGCCAATAAAATTTCCATTAACATCAATACCAGAATAATTAGTTAATTGTGTTAGATTTTTGGTATTTAAGTCATATAAATAAACATCAGGCTGATCTTTTGGAGCCATGGTAACAAGTAGTTTACTTCCATCTACATTCACATCACTTGCTACAACCATACCGCCACTTGATAAAATTTTACTAGCTTTATTGGTATTTAAATCATAACGGTATAAAGTTGGCTTATCATGATCATAAGCTGTATAATAAAATAGAGTTTGTTCTTTATTTCCCCATTTTGGAAATAAATTAAGCCCACCATCAACAATAACTTTTTGATAAGTTAAAGTATAATCAGCCATAATAATTTGACTTTTTTTAGAGCTAGAATTTCTCGCGATCAAAATTTTATGATCCATCCAATCAACAGGTGCAAGTCCTAACGCATTTACAGAAGCTTTGACGCTTTTATGTGCCAAAAATGGATATTGCTCTAAACCATTTAAAGTATAAGTTTGCTCTGACTTATCAGAACCGCCAGCTTTTATTTTTACATTTAAACTCAAAGTGTTACCATTTTTATTTAAAGCGTATTCAAAAGTATAATTACTTGTTTCAGTTGCATTAGCAACAACTTCAAAGTTTGAACTTACTTTCAAATCGTTCACAATGATATTATAAAAGCTTTTCTTTAAATTCTCATCACTTAAATTTGAATTATCTTTAACGATAATCTTTGGTAAAACCACACCAGAATTAACAACATCAATCACTGGATCTTCTGCCCAAAGACTTCCTAAAAAGACTAAAAAAATTGCTACAATTTTTTTCATTTTTTTCTCCTAATCATTTTTAACTTTTGCTTCATCTCTTAAATTCATGGTAATGCTTATATTTTTATTTTGCGGAGGATAAGTAATAAATTTACCTTTTTGACTTTCTAAAAATTCAGCCACTTTAGCATCATATAAAGGATTCCCACTTTTTTCAACTGAAGTATAGCCAAATTTTCCATTTTCATCAATAAAAATTTTTACCTTAACAGAAATTTTTTCACTATTTGGATAATACTGAGTCCATCTTTGAGTGATAATACGCACAACTTTCCCTAAAAATTCATCATAAATTCCAATCTTTTGCGCCTTTGTGCTTTCGCCTTGCGTTGAACTTTCTTCTTGAAGTAAACTATCATTAAGTTGCTTTACAAGTTCGGAAGCTTGAGGTTTTGGGGCACTAGAAGCTCCTGATTTAGCACTTGATTGAATTTTTGTAGTCTTTTCTTCTTGTATTTCTTTGATATTTCCAAAAAGCTCATTAAAATTACTTGCCTTTTGGTCAATATCTTCGGTTTTAACTGTTTTATTTGTAGTCTGAGCAAAAAGCTTTTCTATATCAATTTGCTCTGTTGGTTTTTGTATTTCTTTAGGAGTGTTGCTTTGAGTAATAACTTGTTTTGATGGTTCAGCAAGTTCAATATCTACAAAACTATCTTTTATATCAGTATATTGTATAGCAGGTTCAACCTCGCTTACAAGTCTAAAAAAAACAAGAATTACTATACTAATATATATTGCTAAAGCAAGTAAAAACGAATTTAAATTACTCAAACCATAATTTTTCATGATTATTCAGTCTGTAAAGCAACTTTATTAAATCCTAAATTTTTTACACTTCTTAAGACTGAAATAACATCGTCATATTTTAAGCTTTTATCAGCGCGTATAAAAACCGGATCTTCGGTATTAAATTGTGCTTTTCTTTGAGCAATATTGTCAGCAAAACTTATAAAATCGTATTTTTCTTGATTTAAAAAAATTTCTTTTTTTGCATTAATACTAATAATTAAACTCTTAATAGTTGGAGCGCTAGTATTTTTTTGACTACCTTGTGGAAGATTAATTTTTTCTTCATAAGTAATGCTTGGAGCTGTTACCATTAAAATCGCAAGCAATACAAGCATAATATCTACTAAAGGTGTGATATTAAGCTCAGGTTTTTCATCATCAAATGGCATTTTTAACCTTATTTACTCGAACTTATAACTTTAATCTCGCTATCAATAATGCTTAAAAGTTCGAAAGCTTTTCTTTTAATGATGAGATGAAATGTATAAGCAGGAATTGCTACTAAAATACCACAACCTGTAGCAACTAAAGCCTCGCTGATTTTAGGAGCTATGATACTTAAAGAATTTTGAGTTCCAAGCCCACCAAAAGTTTCAAGTATAGAAATAACTGTCCCAAAAAGACCTATAAAAGGTGAAGTTGAAGCAATAATACTAAGCCAAGTAAGTCCAGCAGAAGCGCGGCGACTTGCTAAATTTTTATAGATTTCTAAATGATTTGAAGTTGTATCATTGCATTTTCTTAAAATCGAATCAGTACGACTTAAATCCTTCTCACCCAAGAGCAAAGTTTCTAAACTTTCTTTTTCTTTATTTCTCCATGTAGCCAAATAAGTCAATCTAGCAAACAAAATACTAAATGCTAAAATAAAATATAAAGAAAGCCATAATAAAACTATATAAGTAATAATACTTGAACTATTGAAAAAATAAAATATAGCTTCAAAATTCATTAATGCATCCTTACATTATCAAGTTTTGAAAAAGTTGCTGCTAAAGCTGCATTATCAGAACTCATAGATTTAATCAAATCTTTTGCTTGAGCAAGATTTTTTTCAATCTCACTTTCATCACTTCCACAAACCCAAACCGCACCCTTTGCTAACACGCAAATCTTATCTTCATCTACCTTTGCATGTCCAGCATCAATAGCAATTAATTCATGGTTTAAATCAGCTTTTTCAATATCAATTACTCCAGATTTTAAAGAAGAAACCAAAGCAGCATGTCCTTTAAGCACGCCAAATTCCCCTTCACTACCCGGTAAAGTAACAGATTTTACTTCTCCTTGATAGATTACACCCAAAGGCGTAACTATCTCGAAATTAATCAAATCGTTCATAAATTAACCTTTTAATTTATCCGCTTTTGCAATAGCTTCATCTATATTTCCAACCATATAGAAAGCATTTTCTGGTAAATGATCATATTTACCTTCTAAAATTCCCTTAAATCCTGCTATTGTATCTTCAAGGCTTATATATTTTCCTGGGCTACCTGTGAAAACTTCTGCAACGAAAAATGGTTGTGATAAGAATTTTTCAATCTTTCTTGCTCTTTCAACTACAAGTTTATCCTCTTCGCTAAGCTCATCCATACCTAAAATGGCGATGATATCTTGTAAATCTTTGTATTTTTGAAGCACTGATTGAACACCACGAGCAACTTTATAATGTTCTTCTCCAATGATATTTGGGTCAAGCATTCTTGAAGTTGAGTCAAGTGGGTCAACTGCAGGATAAATACCCTTTTCAGCAATAGCTCTATTTAAAACCGTTGTAGCATCTAAGTGAGCAAAAACAGTTGCTGGAGCTGGGTCGGTTAAGTCATCAGCTGGAACGTAAACAGCTTGAACTGAAGTGATTGAGCCTTTTTTAGTTGAAGTAATTCTTTCTTGGAATTTACCCATTTCACTTGCTAAGGTTGGTTGATAACCCACAGCTGATGGAATTCTTCCTAAAAGTGCTGACATTTCAGAACCTGATTGTGAAAATCTAAAGATATTATCAATAAACATAAGCACATCAAGACCCATTTCATCTCTAAAATACTCAGCCATTGTTAAACCTGTTAAAGCAATACGATTTCTTGCCCCTGGTGGTTCATTCATTTGTCCATAACATAGAGCAACTTTGTCTAAAACATTGCTTTCTTTCATTTCATTATAAAGGTCATTTCCTTCACGAGTTCTCTCACCCACACCTGCAAATACAGAATAGCCACTATGCTTAAATGCAACATTGTGAATAAGCTCCATAATAATAACAGTCTTACCAACACCTGCACCACCAAAAAGACCTACTTTACCACCTTTTGCATAAGGAGCAAGTAAATCCACAACTTTAATCCCTGTTTCAAAAATCTCACTTTTTGTGCTTTGATCTTCAAAAGCTGGTGGATCTCTATGAATCGCCCATTTTTTATCAAAAGAAATTTCTTCACCTTCATCGATCAAATCTCCAGTAACATTGAAAATTCTTCCTAAAACTTTCTCACCAACAGGAACACTAATAGGAGCACCTAAAGCCTCAGCTTTTAAGCCCCTTACCAAACCATCTGTCATATCCATAGCAATAGTTCTAACTCTATTATCTCCTAAATGAGCTGCTACTTCTAAAACAAGTTTATGTTTTTTTCCTTCGCTTTCAAAATTTACAACAATTGCTTCATTAATTTGAGGTAAATAGTCGTTAAAATCTACATCAACAACCGGACCTAATACCTGTGAAATAAATCCTTGCATTATTTATCTTCTCCTTAAAATTTACTATTTCATTGATTCAACACCACTGATAATTTCTATAAGCTCAGTAGTAATAGATTCTTGTCTTGCTTTGTTATAAGCTAAATTTAGTTGTTTCACTCTTGCCTTTGCGTTATTAGTTGCATTATCCATAGCTTGCATTCTTGCGCTATGCTCTGCCGCCAAAGAATCGATTAACGCATAATACATATTATACTCAAAATACGTTTTCATTAAATCTTCTAAAAGCTCAGTTCCTTCCGGTTCAAGCTCTAAAAGAGAATTATGAGTCTGTTCAATACTCTTTGGTTCAACTGGAATAAGATGATTAATTTTAAGTTCTTGGGTAATCATATTTTTATAACCATTATGAACTAAAATCACTTCATCTGTATTTCCATTTAAAAAATCATCTACAGCAGCATGAATTACTTCACATGCTTTCTCATAGTCAGGACTAGAACTAAGATGGAAATATTTCTCTAACAATTCTATTTTTTGAAAATTAAAATATTCAATCCCAGTTTTACCTATAGCTCTAAGACGAATATTAATATTTTTTGCTTCATATTCTTTTAGCATTTCACTTACTGTTTTTAAAGTCTTAATATTAAAACCACCGCATAAGCCTTTATCTGCAGTGATAAATATTAAATCTACGGTTTTAATTTGTTCTTTTTTATGAAACAAAGATAAACGCACATCATCTTCATTGTGAACAATTTTATTGATCTGAAATGAAATTTCACTCAAAATTTCATCGATTTTTTGTGCATAAATTTTTGATCTTTTAGCTGCTTCTTCTGCTTTTTTTAACTTAGCAGTAGAAACTAGCTTCATAGCATTTGTAGTCTTTTGAGTGTTATGAACACTTTTAATTTTTCTTTTAATTTCTTTTAAATTAGACATAAAAGACCTTATAAATGATTTGCTTTAAACTCATTAATGGCTTTAGCTAGTTTTTCTTCCAAATCAGAATCTAAAGCTTTTTTAGAGCGAATTTGCTCAAAAATATCTGGATGTTTTGCCTCAATAAAAGGATAAATTCCATCTTCAAATTCCTTAATTCTAGAAACAGCAATATCATCTAAGAAACCTTTGGTTCCTGCAAAAATTAAAACTACTTGTTTTTCAACGCTAAGCGGAGAATAAGGTGGTTGTTTTAAGAGTTCAACCATTCTTTGTCCACGTTCAAGTTGTTTTCTACTTGCCTCATCTAAATCACTAGCAAATTGTGCAAAAGCTTGAAGCTCTCTATATTGAGCAAGGTCAAGTCTTAATGTGCCTGAAACTTGTTTTGTAGCTTTAATTTGAGCAGCCCCACCTACACGAGATACTGATAAACCAACATTAATTGCAGGACGAATTCCTGAGTTAAATAAATCAGTTTCTAAGAAAATTTGTCCATCTGTAATTGAAATAACATTAGTTGGAATATAAGCAGAAACATCTCCTGCTTGTGTTTCAATTATCGGCAATGCCGTCAAAGAACCAGCACCTAATTCATCATTTAGCTTGCTTGCTCTTTCAAGCAATCTTGAATGAAGGTAAAAAACATCGCCTGGATAAGCTTCACGACCTGGAGGACGACGTAAAATCAAAGACATTTCGCGATAAGCTACAGCATGCTTGCTCAAATCATCATAAACAATTAAAGCATGTTTTGCGTTGTCTCTAAAAAATTCACCCATGGTTACGCCAGTATATGGAGCTAAGTACTGTAAAGCCGCAGGATCTGAAGCGCCGGCATTTACAACAATGGTATATTCCATAGCACCATGTTCTTCTAGTCTTTTAACCACTTGTGCCACTGTACTTTGCTTTTGACCAATTGCAACATATATACAGATAACTCCTTGACCTCTTTGAGATATAATAGTATCAACAGCAACAGTAGTTTTACCTGTTTGTCTATCACCTATGATAAGCTCTCTTTGACCACGACCAATTGGCACAAGCGCATCAATAGCTTTAATTCCTGTATGTAAAGGCTCATGAACACTTTTTCTCGCCATAATACCTTTTGCTTTTTCTTCAACAAAACGATATTCATTAGCATTGATCACACCTTTAGCATCAATTGGCTCACCTAAAGCATTTACAACACGGCCAATCAAAGCCTCACCTACTGGAACTTTAAGTAATTTCTTAAGTCTTTTTACAGAAGCACCTTCTTTTAAACCTTCTCCTTTTCCAAGTATAACAATACCTACACTCGACTCTTCAAGGTTTAAGGCCATTCCTTTATCACCATTTTCAAACTCTACCATTTCTCCAGCCATAATATTCTTAAGTCCATATACCTTAGCAACACCATCAGCTATAGAAATAATCTTTCCTGTTTCTTCAATTTCAAGATTTAAATCAAAATTTTCAATTCTTTCTTTGATTATTGAACTGATCTCATCAGCTTTAAATTTCATTTACTTTTTCTCCTTAGATAATTTTCAATATATATTCATTTAGCTTATTTTGAAGAGCTTTCATAGAAAAAGAAAGTTCATAACCTAATTCTTCCAATTCTATTTTAATGCTATCATCTTGACTGATTTTATTATTTAATTTAATATTTGCATTAAATTTTTTGTTAAGTTTTACTTCAAGATCTTTAAGATTTTCTTGATTTAATTTTTCTTTAGAATATACAATACCAACAAAAATATTTTCTTTAAAAGCTTTTTGTCTTTCAAGTTCTTTAACTATTTGAGGAATGCATTCTAATCTTGAATTTTCAATCAAAAGTCTTAAAAAATTTTGAAAACTAGAATTTTTAATATCAAAAAAAGAATCAAGAAATTCCATTTTTCTTTCTTTTTTAATCTCATTAGATTCTATAATATTTTTAAATTTTGGCAAAACAAAAGCAGAATTTAAAATACACAAATTCTGATAAAAATCATTTATATCAGCTCTTGAAGCTATCGCTTTTGCATATCTTCTTGCAATTATATTCTCCATATTTAAGATACCTTCTTCATCATAAGTTCTATTATTTCACTCTGTTTTAATGTCATATTTGGATCAGAAAAAATTTCGTTTAAAGTATTTGATACTAATTCTTTTTCCATTTTTCTAAATTCATAATCTTTCTGTTCCTCGAAATGTTTTTGAAGTAAATCCAACTCATCTTGAGTTTCTTTCTTAATATTTTGAACTAAGATTTCAGCTTCTTTTTTTGCTGTAACTAAAGCAGCAGCAGCATTTGCTTTCGCTTCTTCAAGTTTTTTCATCGTATCTAATTTCTTAGCTTTACTTTCTAAAAGTTTTTTTTGAATTTCATCAAGCTTAGAAGAAATTTTTACAATACGGTTTTTGTAAAAATTTTTAAATGGAGTTGCAACAAAATAATACAATATAGCCACAAAAATTAGAAAATTAATAGTCCTTGGAATAATATCATATTCTCCACTACCATTTGATGCACCAAAAGCATACAAAGGTAGCAAAAATATAATAAATAATAACTTACTCATTTCTCTCCTCTTAAATTTTCTTTATGTTATTTTGCAAAGCTTGCTTAAGCTCAGGTAAATGTATGTTTAAATGTTCTTGTAACTCTTTTTTTTGAATAGCTAAATCTGCATAAAAGCTGGCCATTTTTCTTTCTAATTCTTCTTTCTTGCTTCTAAGAATTTGCTCTGCCTCTTCTTTAGCAGCAGCTATAGCACTTTGTTTGATTTTTTGAATTTCTTCTCTAGTGTTAATATGAATAACTTCTAATTCATCATTCACACATAAAACTTCTTGAGAATTTTCTTTTACTTTATTCTCATCATTTTTTATAGAATCATTTCTTTCATCCATAAATTTTAAAAGCGGCTTATACAGCATACTATTTAAAATAACTATCATAGCTAAAAAAATAGCCATAGTAGCAAGCATTATGGAAGGATGCATATCTTCAAACATAATTCTCCTTGGTTAGAATTTTTGAAAGACTATTCTACCATAAAAAAGCTAAGATTTTGGTTAAAACTTTTCAAGCATTTTGATTAATTTTTTAATTTTATCAATATTTTCTAAATGAATTACAAAATCATTATTTTTATTTTTGCAGTCAAATCCAAAGCGATTTAGTATGTGTTTTAATTTCTTTATTTCATCTTCAAATTCTTGATTAGGTAAGCTTTCATTATTTTTTATTTTTTTAACTATTTTTTCGGTATCTCTAACATTAAGTTTTTGACCTATTATACTATCAACCAACATTTTTTCATCTTTTTGATCTAAACCAACCAAAACTTTAGCATGACCCTGAGAAATTTTTCCAGAAGCAATCAACTCTTGAGTTCTAATGTCTAAATTCAGAAGTCTTAAAGTATTTGTTATTTGAGTACGAGACTTATGAATAAGTTCTGCTAAATTCTCTTGAGTAATTTTATGAACTTGCATCAAATCCTTATAAGAATTAGCAAGCTCAATAGGGTTTAAATTCTCTCTTTGTATATTTTCAATAAGAGCCAATTCTCTAAGCTTATTCTCATCAATATCAGCAATAAAAGCTAGAATTTCTTTTTTTCCTAATGCTTTCACCGCTCTTAAGCGACGTTCTCCAGCAATTAAAATAAATTTACTATTTTTTTTAAATACAATAATAGGCTGAATAAGTCCAAATTCTTTGATAGAATTAGCAAGCTCATCTAAAGCTTCTTGATCAAAATTCTTTCTTGGCTGAAATGGATTGGGTAAAATTTGATCAATTTCTATCATAGTGCTTTGATTTTTATCAAAACCCAATTCTTTACTATAAACAGTATCCATATCACTAATTAAACTGCTTAAACCCCTATCTTTATTTAACCCCATTATAATTATCCTAATATAGAATACGCCAAATTTTGATAAGCAACAGAACCTGGTGATTTAATATCATAAAGAATTATAGGCTTTCCAAAACTTGGACTTTCTGCAAGTTTTACATTGCGAGGGATCACAATAAAGTCATCTTCGTTTCCATTAATAGTAAAAAGTTGTTTTTTAAAATTTTGTTTCAAATCATCTACAACATCTTTAGAAAGATTATTTTGAGAGCTATACATTGTCGGTAAAAATCCACGAACCCTGAGTTTAGAATTAATAGTTTTTTTGATAATTTTAATTGTATTTAAAACCATAGCTACACCCTCAAGCGCATAAAATTCACACTGTATAGGGATAATTACACTATCGCTTGCTGCAAAAGCATTTATAGTAATACTTCCAAGAGCAGGTGGAGAATCAATAATAATAAAATCATACTCATCAATCACTTCTTGAATTTGATTTTTAAGCAGCATTTTTTTCTCATTATTTTCACCTTTAGCAAGCTCTTGTTCTATACCTACAAGACCTATATTTGAAGGAGCTAAATGAAGTTGTGGCAATTCTGTTTTTAAAATAATATCTGAAAGCTTTTTTCTTCCTATAAAAACATGGTAAATATTATACTCATAATTATTACGATTAAAACCAAGTCCTGTAGTCGCATTAGCTTGCGGATCAACATCAATCAAAAGTACTTTTTTCTCAGCCACAGCTAAAGAAGCGGCTAAATTTACTGCTGTTGTAGTCTTTCCTACTCCACCTTTTTGGTTTGCTATTGTAATAATTTCGCTCATCTTAAACTATACACCCTTTTATCACCTAGTAAAATTGAACCATCTTCATACAAAAAAGAATTTTCAAGTGAAAAAACTTTACCTTCATGATGGACGCTAAATTTTCTTGATTTTTCGAATTCTAACATATACTTGCTAAAAATATTCTTCCATAAAAATTTTTTTTCTACTTTTTGCAAAAACTCACTCACTAAATCTTTAAGCGAAATTTCTATATCGCATAAAGCTGTATTTTGAGGTGAAAATTTCAGATTTAAACCCATACCGCCTATGATAAAATTTGAAATTTTAGCACTTATAACCCCTCCAGCTTTTTTATCATCTAAATATAGATCGTTAGGCCATTTAAGCCAAATTTTAGAACCTTTTTCTTGTAAAACTTCTTTAAGTAAATAAGCAAAATAAATGCTCACAGAGGCCAAAGGTAAATCTTTTGGTAAATCTTCTTCTTTAATACAAAAAGAAAGATGTAAATTTCCTTTAGAGCTTTGCCAAGAATTTTCCCTGCTTCCAACTCCATTTGTTTGTTCTAAAGCATAAATAGCAAAATTTCCATCAATCTTTCCATTGCGTATTTGCTCGCATAAAAAAAGATGAGTTGAGTCTATACTTTCAACACAAACTATCTTCACTTTTAAGCCTTTTTCCATTTAAATAAGTCCTACCATCAAGAACTTTTTTTCCACTTTCTTGAAGTTTTTTAATACGCAAAACTCCTTGTTTGCAAGCAAGCAAAAAACTTTCTTTTTCTAATTCTAAAATTTCACCCATCCTAGCATTTTGTTTTAATTCATCCACAAGTTCAACTTCTAAGAATTTAAGTCCATTTTCCAAAAAAACTCCAGGCCAAGGAGTAAAAGCTAGATATTTTTGATAAAGTTCTCTTGCATTTTGCAAATTTATAAGTCCATCTTCTTTTTTGATTTTTCTACAAAGTGTTGCTAGACTTTCCTCTTGTTTTTTAGGGGTGATTTTATCGAAATTTAAAAGAGTAGAGAGGATGAGCTTAGCGGCCAAATTTGCTAAAAGTTCAAAAACTTCACTTGAATTTTTATCTTTTATATCACATTCTAAGCTTTCAAGTATAGCACCTGTGTCAAGCCCTTCTTCCATCAGCATGGTGCAAACTCCACTTTTTTCATCTTTGTTTAAAATTGCACTTTGGATCGGACTGGCACCACGGTATTTTGGAAGTAAAGAAGCGTGCAAATTCACACAAGATGCTAAATCCAAAATGGCTTTAGGTAAAATTTTTCCATAGGCAGCAACCACGATAAAATCAGGATTTAAATCCTTAATCTCTCTTATAATATTTTCATCTTTTAAAGAACTTGGAGTAAAAATAGGAATACTAGGATAATTTTGACTTAAAAAAGCCTTAGTATCACTTGGAGTTAAAATTTGCTTTCTACCTACAGCTTTATCAGGCTGGGTAAAAAGTGCTACGAGTTTAAAATTTTCATTTTCTACTAGTGCTTTTAAAATACAAGTTGCGTAAGATGGAGTACCCATAAAAATAATTTTTTTCATTTTTTCGCTTTGTGTGAAATTAAAAGTTTTAATTATAACTTATTTGATTTTAAAAGAGAATTTAATAAATTAATCACTCAAACAAAGTTCCACCTATTTGTTTATCTTCTAATAAAAATGTCTTTGCCGCACTTAAATCAAATCCACTTGCTAAAAACATTTTTTTATTGTGTTCAAGTAAAAATTTAGCTGCTTTAAGTTTGGTTACTATACCGCCTGTTCCGTGTTCACTGCCTGTTTTTATGGTTGCTTGTAGCCATTCTTCTTTAATATGAGTGATTTTTTCTAAACGCTTTGCATCACTAAATTCACTAGGATTTTTATCATAAAATCCATCAATATCGCTTAAAATCACAAGCAAATCCGCATCAAAAAAATGCGTAGCATAAGCACTTAAGCTATCATTATCACCAAAGACAATTTCTTCTATAGCTGTAGCGTCATTTTCATTGATAATAGGCAAAATTCCTAAATTTATCATCATATCGATAGCATTTTTTGCGTGTTTGGTAGCTTTTCTAGAGTCAAAATCCTTACCTGTAAGTAAAATTTGTCCACCTAGTTTATTAAATTTGGCTAAAAGCTCGTTATAAACACTGATTAAAAAAGGTTGTCCAATAGCGGCTAAAACTTGTTTATTAATGAGGTTTTTTCTATCGATATCTAGTTTGGTGTGTCCTGCTGAAATAGCCGCTGAAGTTACTAAAATCACTTCATATTTTTCCATGAGTTTAGCTAAAAATGCGACTAAATTTTTAAGACGCTCAAAACTTAAAGTGTTTTCTTCGCTAATCACATGAGAACCCACTTTAACAACTATTCTTTTCATGCTTATTCCTTGAAAAATTTTTATAATTTTAGCCAAAATTTCATATAAACTAGTTATTTTTTGAAAAAATAGGGAGTGTTTGAAATTTTTAATATAAAACACTTCCTAGATTGTTAAAATTTTTATTTGTTATTTCTTAAAGTTTTAATTTCTTCTAAAAGCATGAATTTAAGTTCTTTAAGTCCTGTTTTTTCAAGGCTTGAGACTTTGATTAAAAAGCTTTGCGGATTATTTATTTCTTTGAGATAATTTTCTAACTCATTAATGTTTAAAGCAATTTGCTCGGCAAATTCTTCTCCTAAATTAACACTATCACTTTTTGAAATCATGATGCCAAATTTACGCCCAAAAAGTTCATTGGAAAATTTTTCAAGTTCTTTTCTTAGTACTATAAATTGTTCTTTTAAAGGCATTTCTCTCATAGGATCAAGCACGAAAAGTAAAAAGCTCGTTCTTTCTATGTGCTTTAAAAAGGCAAGTCCTAAGCCTTTACCCCCACTTGCTCCTTCGATAATCCCTGGAATATCAGCCATAACAAAGGAATTATACTCATCTACATCTACGAGTCCAAGTTTTGGAGTAAGGGTGGTAAATTCATAATTTGCAATTTCAGGTTTTGCATTTGAAACAACGCTTATAAGAGTAGATTTTCCCACATTTGGAAAGCCCACAAGCCCTACATCGGCAATAAGTTTAAGTTCAAGTCTAACTAAGCGACTTTCTCCTTTTATACCAGGTTGTGCGTAATCGGGGCGTTGATTAGTGGCGTGTTTAAAATGAGTGTTGCCAAGTCCACCTTTTCCACCTTTTAAAAAAAGCTCTTTTTGTCCTTCTTTGGTAAGATCGAGTAAAATTTCATTAGTTTGTGCATCGATAACTTGCGTTCCTTCGGGCACTATAAGTTCTAAATTTTCACCCTTTTTGCCATTTTTATTGCGTCCCATTCCACCAGCACCATTTTGTGCGCGTAATTCTCTTTTGCCTTTGAAATTTACAAGAGTGTGGGTATTATTATCACATACGAAAATAATATCGCCACCATTTCCACCATCGCCTCCATCAGGGCCACCAAGTGGAACATGTTTTTCACGGCGAAAACTTACAGCACCTTTACCACCATCGCCTGAAGCTAAAGTAATTTTAACACTATCAATAAACATTTAAATTGCCTTTGACTTTAAATTTATAAAGCTAAATTTGAGTAAATAAAAGAAGTTAAATTTATAAATTTAAAGTTTTCGAGACGCTAAAAAGCGTCCTAAAAACTTATGCAGGATATACAGAAACTTTTTTTCTGTCTTTGTCTTTTCTTTCGAATTTTACAAAACCATCAATCAAAGCAAAGATAGTATGATCTTTTCCCATACCTACATTGTTACCTGCATGAGTTGCAGTTCCTCTTTGGCGGATGATGATATTTCCAGCTCTAACAAACTCGCCACCAAATTTTTTAACACCTAAACGACGACCTATAGAATCGCGGTTATTTTGAGTTGAACCTTGACCTTTCTTGTGTGCCATTCTTTACTCCTTAAGCTTTGATATCTTTTACTACAACGCGAGTAAATTGTCTTCTAAAACCGCGTTTGAGTTTAGAATCTTTTCTGCGTCTTTTTTTGTAAATCACAACTTTTTTATCTTTTCCGTGATTGATCACTTCCAAAACAACTTTTGCACCTGCTACGAAAGGCGCACCTACCTTTAATTCTTTATCATTGATAGCAAGAACTTCGCTTACTTCAATACTTGCTTTGCTTTCAGCTTCAAAGTGATCTAGTTTTAGCTCATCGCCAACACTTACTTTGTATTGCTTTCCGCTGTGTTTGATAATAGCATACATTGCTTTTCCTTATAAATTGGTAGTACCATAAAGCACCGCAATAACGGATTTAAAAGCTTTAGTGGTTTAATAAAATTTTGATTTTACAAAATTTTTCTTTAATTTTTGATGAATTTAAGAAAGGATTTAGAGTTTGAGAAAAATCAAACTCTAAAAATTTAAAAGCCTAGATTTACTCCGCCACCTTCTTGGGTTTCATAATTTGCATCACGACCTATAGTATAACCATTTCCACTATTGCTACCAATTAAAGGTCTACAAATATCGCCTACTTTTACACTACCTTCTGTGATTTTTGCATAAGAAAGTTTAGGGCTTGTGCGAGTGATTTCAATACTTCCTGTTTTGCTTTCTACTCTTCCTGTATTTTCTTTTGTATAAGCATCTTTTATAACCTTCCCAAGAGCAAAACATTCATAAATATCACCTTGATTTAAGCTTTGAGAAAATACTACTTCATTGTTTTCAACGCTTGCAACTTTCAAAGGATAAATTGCATTTAAAATATCTCCTGCAATACGATTTGCAATTTGTTTGAGTGCAGCTTCATTGGCGCTAAGGCTATCGTCTTTAATGTTAACTTTCATACTTAAAGTATTAGAAAATTTAATTTGTCTTGTAGCAAATAAAAACACACGATAATCTACGATAACTTCAATTTCAGTTTTGCTTTTTCCTGTTAAATTGCTTGTTTTTTGCTTACCTTCAAGTCCTGAAATAGAAAACAATAAAATATAATCTGTTGCTAACACATTTTTAAGTTTATAAACTTCATCACTAGCTGCGTCGCCACTTTTGATTAAAGCTTTTTCCATTTCATAATAGCCACTAGAATCACGGTCTAAAACATTAAATTTACGACTTTGCAATAAATCAGAAATGATTTTTTGTTGCAAAGCTGAGCCTATGCCTCTTTTTGCAGCATCTGGAGTAGAATCAAAAACAGTAATACTTCTTCTATTATCTGCACTTAAACCTGGAACTTGATACTTTTTTGTTGTTGTGGTTTTAAAAATCGTTACATTGGCTGTATATTTACCATTTGCATCTTGTTCAACACTATTGATTTCATAAGTATCGGCTCTACCTTTGGTGGCTTTTGAAATTTGCTCGCTGTAATTATCTTGTATGTTTGAACCTGAATTATCAGTTGAAACGCTAGTGTTAGATTTCTTAAGAGAATTGATGCTTACTCCGCTCATTTTTCCTATAGCTTCTATAATGGCATTGTTTATCGCATCTTCCCTAGTCAAACCTGTGCCTTCGCCTGTGCTTGATTTTGTTGAAGTTGTGGTTATAACTTTAGCATTAAGACTTAGGCTTAAAAATAAGCCTAAAAAAAGAATTTTAGTTATTTTCATCTTTTACCTTTAAAAATCATCCATGCTATTTACAACATTAGAACTTCTTTGTATGCTAGAAGATTTTTTAGCTTCATTTTTTGTTGCATTTGACTTTGAATTTAAAGCCTCATTTGTGTTGGCTAAATTTTCATAAGAATAAAATCTCACAGCTCCTACATGTTCAATACCATTTTCACTTGTATAGCTCCATTTTTTAAGAGTACGAATACCACGAATTTTACCGCTTGCGCTTGCTTTTATTTTACTATTTACTTTGTCAATAATATTTGTTATGTTTTGAGTTTGTTCTTGAGTGGAACTATCATTAACATTAATACTTTGTTTGATAATTTCCTCGTAAGTATCACCAGTTGTTCTTTCATCTTTAAGACTTAAATTTGTATTAATAAACTCTATAATAGCAGCATCAGCCATAGTAAGTGCTGTTTCTTTGGCTCTATCTTCTAAAATATTTGTTTTTTTAGCATTGCTAGAATCTGCTACATAACCCCAGTTTCCATAACTTAAAATAATAGGTGCACCATTTTCATCATAAACTAAGCGAATTCCATATTCATTTAAAAAGCCTTTTGTATCTTTTGGCAGATACTCACTTATTGCCTTGCCTTTACCCTTAATAGCACTCTGTCTTGCTAGTGCCATATCTTTTGCTAATTGGCGAGTTTTATTGGAAATAACAGCAATAACACCTACATCATACTCACCTCTTCTTTGTGTAACTATAGTTTGCACAGGAACAAGTCCACTCATAGAACCTATGGCATTTGTCATAGTTTTATTAAGAAATTCTTGCTTTAATAAAGTCTTTTTTCTGTCTTCGCTTAAAGAATTTGTATCTATACCTAAATCTTTTAATGCCTTATCAAGCTGAGCACCAGCTAATTGTGTAAGTTTATTTAAAATTTGATCAACCTTATCACCTTTTGGCAATTCATCAAATTCTTTAGCATTAGTAGAATTATCTGCTTCATAATTTTGAATCCTGCTTGTAGCAATTCTTCCAAAAACATCTCTTATAAATTCGCTTTGTAAATTTAACATTGCTTTTTGGTAAGCATTTTGTAAAGCTTGTGCAAATTGTGGATCAGTATCATTTACAGCAACAGTACTTTTTCCCGTATAAAAAGTTTTTCCATCTTTGGTTATACCATATTCTATACCGAAATTATCGGCAAATTCTTCAAAAAAATCTTCAATTGATTTTGGGGTAATATCCTTAGTACTTGCATCAGACATTTCATTTTGAGTATTTATATCTTGTTGTGTAATTTCTACAGGCTGGGAACCTTGTGCATAAAGTAAACTTGCCATAACTAAAGAGCCAATAAATAATATTTTTTTCATTTCATATCCTTTTAAAAATCATAAAAAAAGCTCAAGCTAAACACTTGAGCTAAAAATTTTATTCATAAATTAATTTTTATTTTACCAAGTAACTGATTTACTAGAACCAGTTTTATCAATAGTTTGCTCATCTTCCCAATAAACTAAACCTGATGTTAAATCAGTAAGTCTTAGTAAGAAAAAGTATTCTACTTGAGTTTTACCATTGCTAAGTTTTACATTATCTTGTCTAATTTTACCCGCAAGAGAAAAATCAGGCGATACCAATGTCCCTTTTTTTGCTATGGTTTTTTGATTAAACTCATCATTATCTCTTAATTCTCTTACATCTTCACTCATGCTATCAAGCGCTCCGCCTGCAGCAACTGCCGAAGTTAGAACAAATTTACCTGATTTTCTTAATGCAGAAGTGATTTTTGCGGTGAGTTTTTCAGTATCGATTCTTTGCGGGGTATCATTCACAACCCTACCAATAGCAATAACCTTTCTTGTACCTGGTTTAATATT
Source organism: Campylobacter sp. BCW_6877 (assembly GCF_001762445.1). Taxonomy (NCBI): domain Bacteria; kingdom Pseudomonadati; phylum Campylobacterota; class Epsilonproteobacteria; order Campylobacterales; family Campylobacteraceae; genus Campylobacter; species Campylobacter sp. BCW_6877. The sequence goes on from NZ_MJWW01000036.1 coordinate 46,200, forward strand.
TGCAAAAGCAGGATCGCTTAACATACTATTTATCATAGTTTCAGCTGCACTTTCAAAATCTTGTCTATCAAGACCCAAGGTTAAAGCATCGCCTTTTTTTACCTGACTTGCCTTTCCATCTGTATAAGCTGTTTGCGCACAACCACTAAAAAGCAAAGCTCCAATAAGAGCTGTTCCTAAAATTTTTGTTTTTTTCATGATTTATCCTTCCTAAAATGAGATTAATTTTTTGCTTTAATTTCTAATCTAAAATCCTTCGCTCTTGTATCAGATGCAAGTTTACGAAGAATTACCTCTTGTCCTGCTGGAATTCTAAGGGCTTGATAATCCTCATTTAAAACATCTCTTAGCACAAAACCATCTTTATCTAACCAATCTACTTTATAAATTACATCTTTAGCAAAAGTACTGCGTAAAATCACTTCAAATTCTAAATAACCATTGCTATTTATACGCTTTTGAAATTGTTTTACTAAACTTTTTGGTAAATTTGAACCTAAAATTACAGTATTTTGATTTGAATTTATTTGATAACTTGGTGCACAAGCACTAAGTAAAAACATTAAAATAAATAAAATAATTTTTTTCATCTTTTAGCCTTATTTTTCCATGATAGCAACACTTGCAGGTAAATACGGAGCAAAAGAACGCACTACAACAAGAGCATTTTTATTTTTATCCAATGATTTTTGAAACAAAATATTGCCTTGTGGATCTTTGATTTCTAAATTTCCGTCGTTTTCTATTGTTGCTATGGCAATACTTTTTGGTAAACCTCTCCAAGAACGCACATCAGCTTTGTTGGTTGCAGCAGTTGCTACTGCTGTTGCAAGACTTAGCCATCCACCTGTAGAGTCATTATTTGCAACAGCTACATTTAAAGTGGTTTTAATTATAGTTTGAGCTAAGGCTTTAGCAATCATTGCAGGCATATTTATTTTAAATTCAGTAGCGACAATATTGTCTAAATCTACAAAATCATTTGTATTTTGACCATTTATATTTAAATTTGCAAAAGAAGCTTCCCTTTTTTTCAAGGTTTGTAAAGCAATATTTGTGCTAATAATTTTTTTATCCACTATAAAAGGTAAGGTTAAAGCAAATTCATCCTTAACTACACCAAATCCATTTTCATAAACTACAAAAACATATTTTTTAGCTTTTTTGACTTTTATTTTTGTGGCATATTCTTTAAAAATTTTAGCCTCTTTTTTGATAGTTTTATTTTTTGGATAAATAATAGCTACTTCTCTAAATAAATCTGCAGCTTTTCTATAATCTTTATCCATAAAGAAAAATATTGAAGCAAGATAAGTCGCATAAGGATTTATGAAATTTTTTGTTGTATCAAACTCTTTAAATAAGTTATCGTATTGTGCTTCTATAACTTTTGAGTTTTCATTCATATTTTTATCATAATTTTTATCTTCTTTTGCCTTATCTAAATCAGCACGATTTTTCTCAATTTCTTTAGCAAAATATTCTTTTGCCTTATCTTGACGCATTAAAGCACGATTAAACTCAACTCTTGCATTTTCATAATCATCTTCTTCCATATAGTTTAGAGCTTTATATATATTAACCATAATTCTTTCATATAAAGAACCATCATAATCAACTATAGTATCATTAAGCAAGGTTGTACCAACAAATTTAGCTGCTTTAGAGCCTACATTTTCTAAATCCACATCATATTTATAAGATTCTTCCACAGCATCAAAAAATACATTACTTTTGTTAAAATCACCACAATTTCTAGCAATCAAACCTGCATTTAATCCTGTATAAATGACATCATCATTTTTTTTAATTTTTTCTAAATTTTGATTGAAAAAATCATCACCACAATATTTTTGTGTTAAAGCATTTTCAAATGTTGTATTTTGTTTAACCTGATTAACACAAGCTGTTAAAAAAAGGCAAACAATACCTGAAAAAATCAACCCAACTTTTATCTTCATTAAATTCCTTTCTTAAAGAAAATTAAAAATGAATATTATAGCGTAGTATATACTTAAAAACTAATGAAAAAATTTTCACCCTAGGAGAAAAACCTAGGGTTTGATTTAAATAAGCATAGGAGCTAATACAAAGCCTAATGCTACAGCAATTGCAATAGCTAAAACTCCTGGTATAAAGAAAGAGTGATTAAATATAAATTTACCAATTCTAGTCGTTCCTGTATCATCCATTTGCACAGCGCCAAGTAAGGTTGGATAAGTTGGAAGCACAAAAAGTGCTGAAACTGCTGCAAAACAAGCTACAAGCATATAAGAATCATGCGGATTTGTTGCTGAAATTCCTAAAGCGGTGATAATTACAGGTACAATAGCCTTTGCGGTTGCTGCTTGAGAATATAAAAGCATACTTGCAAAGAAAAATGCAACTGCTAACATAGCAGGGGTTTGTTTAACCCAGTCGCCTGCTACTTCTTTAATAGAAGCTTCGTGTCCTGCAACAAAAGTATTTCCAAGCCATGCTACACCAAAAACACAAACACAAGCAGTCATACCACTTTTAAATACACTAGTGTCAAGAATTTTACCTGGTTCAACTTTACAAAGCCAAGTGATCAAAGTTGCTGCAGTAAGTAAAAAGCTCATAATAGCTGCATCTCTTGGAACCACAACAGGATCGATCCATTTAATATTGCTCGAAATTGCGGTTGCATAAAGTACAACTGCCAAAACAGTGATCAAGAAAATTCCTACTGAAAGTTTAGCACCTGGTTTATCTTCACCATGTAAAATAGCTCCTGCATCTTTAACAAGTCCTGCTTTTAAGCGTTCTTGATAAACGCTATCTTTGCTTAAATCCATAGGAGTGATTAAACTCACTATAAAAGCTGTAAGCATACAAGCTATAAAAGTTGTACTGATCCAAATTCCAATTAAAGTTGGATAATTCCATCCAAGTGGCTCTAAAACGCCACTCATATAAACCACAGCTGCACTCACAGGAGAAGCAGTGATTCCAATTTGTGAAGAAACAACCATTAATGAAAGTGGAGCACTAGGTTTTATGTTTTGAGATTTTGCAACATCAACTACAACAGGCATTAAAGAAAATACTGCATTTCCTGTTCCTGCTAAGATTGTAAGCAACCATCCACAAGCTGGAGCTAAATAATTTATAAATTTAGGGCTTGATCTTAAAATTTTTTCTGTCACCCTTACCATATAATCAAGTCCACCTGCTTGTTGCATAGCAGAAATTGCTGCAATAGCTGCAGCAATAATTAAAATAACATCCCAAGGAATATTACCAGGTTTCATACCTAAAACAAGTCCTAGTATAACTACACCTAATCCTCCAGCATAACCTATAGCAATACCGCCTAGGCGAATACCGATAAAAATTGCCCCAAGAAGGACGATTACTTGCAAAATTATCATTATATCCATATTAAATCCTAAAATGCTATTTTTTAGCTTCCATGTGAGGATTTAGCATATTTGATGGTGTTAAAATTTCATCAATTTGTTCTTTACTTAAAAGCCCTCTTTCAAGCGCAATATCAGCCACTCTTTTTCCAGTGTTCATTGCCTCTTTAGCTATAGAAGCTGAATTTTCATAACCAATATAAGGATTTAAAGCTGTTACTATACCTACTGAATTATAGACAAAGTCTGAACAAATTTTTTCATTTGCAGTAATACCATCTATACATTTATCAGCTAAAGTATACATTGCTTTTTCTAGCATTACAATAGAATTAAATAAGCTATATGCTGCAACTGGTTCAAAAACATTAAGTTGTAATTGTCCACCCTCGCAAGCAAAAGTTACAGTTACATCTGCTCCAATAACAAAATAACAAACTTGATTAACTACTTCAGGAATAACAGGATTTACCTTACCTGGCATGATAGAACTACCTGGTTGCATTTTTGGAAGATTAATCTCATTAAGACCACATTTTGGACCACTACTTAAAAGTCTTAAGTCATTACATACTTTAGAAAGTTTTGTTGCAACACGTTTTAAAACACCTGAAATTTGTACATAAGCTCCCGTATCTTGAGTCGCCTCGATCAAATCCTCAGCCACAGTATATTCAAAACCTGTCACTTCTCTTATTTTTCTTTCTACAACCTTCGGATAATCAGGATGAGAATTAATTCCCGTTCCAATAGCAGTTCCGCCCAAATTGATCTCTAAAATCAATTTTCTAGCTTCTAATACTCTTTGTATATCTTCACCTATCATTACGGCAAAAGTTTTAAATTCACGACCTAAAGTCATAGGTACAGCATCTTGCAGTTGGGTTCTACCCATTTTAAGAACATCTTTAAATTCTTCAGCTTTTCTCTCATAAGCTTTTTTTAGATATTCCATAGCTTTTGCCAAATCACTTAAATAATCATGCAAAGCAAGGTGTAAAGCTGTAGGATAAGCATCGTTAGTACTTTGGCTTAAATTAACATGATCATTTGGATGAAGATATTGGTATTCACCTTTTTTATGACCCATAAGTTCAAGTCCTATGTTTGCTATAACTTCATTAGCATTCATATTTGTACTTGTTCCAGCACCTCCTTGGATCATATCTACTACAAATTGATCATAATACCCGCCTTCTAAAATTTTATCACACGCTTTAATAATCGCATCTTGGATATTTTTATCCAAAAGACCTAATTCATGATTTGCCATAGCTGCAGCTTTTTTTACTCTAGCCAAAGCTCTAACAAAGCGAGGAAAATCTTTTAATCTATCATGAGAAATATCAAAATTTTCAACAGCTCTAAAAGTTTGCACTCCATAATAAACCTCATCAGAGATTTCCAATTCCCCAATAAAATCATGTTCTTTTCTTGTTCCCATTTTGAACCTTTCATAAAAGTATTTTAATTTAAAATCAAAAATTTTTGATTTAAATCATAAAATAATGATATTGCATTTTTAGTTAATAATTGGTTAATAATTAAAATACTTTCAAAATATAATAAATTAAGTATTTTTATATCCTATTATGTCTTTATATTTAATTTTTATTAATATAAAAAATTTTATTTACTTCAAAAAAAATTAATATATTTTTGCAAGCTTTTTTTGCTAGAATAAAATTTTTAATAATTTAAATAATTAAGGATAACATGGAAGAAATTACAATAAATATAGATAAGATTAAAATAAATGATGACTGGAAAGAATTTTTAAGAGACGAATTTCAAAAAAAATATTTTCTAGAAATCAAAAAACAATACCTAAATGCGATTGATCAAAATATAATTATTTATCCGCCTGCAAATTTAATTTTTAATGCTTTTAATTTATGTCCCTTAAAAGAAATTAAAATTATTATCCTAGGACAAGATCCCTATCATCAACCAAACCAAGCAATGGGGCTTAGTTTTTCGGTTCCAAAAAATGTAAAAATCCCACCAAGTCTTAATAATATTTTTAAAGAATTGCAAAATGATTTAAACATCGCTCCAGCAAAAAGCGGAGATTTAAGCTCTTGGGCAAAACAAGGAGTTTTGCTCTTAAATTCTATTCTTAGCGTTGAAGCAAATAAAGCAGCTAGTCATAGTTCGTGGGGTTGGCAAGAATTTAGTGATGCTATAATACATAAATTAAGCGATGAAAAATCAGGGCTTGTTTTTATGCTTTGGGGAAATTACGCAAAAAGCAAGGAGATTTTGATTGATAATACTAAGCATTTGATTTTAAAAGCAGCTCACCCAAGCCCTTTAGCTAGAACAGGATTTTTAGGTTGTAAACATTTTTCAAAGGCTAATAAATTTTTAAAAAAAGTTGGTAAAATTCCTGTAGATTGGAAAATAGTTTAAAAAATTATTTTAAATTTTAATAAAAATATTAAAATACATTTATTTATTTAAAAATAAATCGTATTTCTATGAAATATATTATAATAAAACAACTCAAAAATTAATTTTTAAGGAGAAAAATGAAAACCATTGGTATTATAGGCGGAATGAGTTTTGAAAGTACTATTACTTATTATAAAACAATAAATCAAGCTATAAATGATAAATTAAAATCTTTAAATTCTGCAAAAATTTTACTTTACAGTGTTAATTTTGAAGAAATAGAAAATTTACAAAGCCAAGATAAATGGCAAGAAGCTGCGCAAATTTTAACTCAGTGTGCTAAAAAATTAGAACTTGCAGGGGCTAGTTTTATAATAATTGCAACTAATACTATGCATAAGGTTTTTGATGAAATTCAACAAAACATAAATATCCCTATTTTGCATATTGCAAAAAGCTCTGCTAAGGCTTTAAAACAAGAAAACATACAAAAAATTGGTTTATTGGGTACTAAATACACAATGACTCAGGATTTTTATAAAAAAATGCTTATTGAAGAAAATATTAGCGTTATTATTCCTAGCGATGAAGATATAAAAATCGTTAATGATATTATTTTTAATGAGCTTTGCAAGGGTAAAATCAAGCAAGAATCTAAAGAAAAATATTTAAATATTATAAAAAAACTACAAGAAAAAGGTGCAAAGGGAGTGCTTTTAGCTTGCACTGAAATTGGTTTATTAATATCCAAAAATGATACAAATATCAAAATTTTTGACACAAGCCTTATTCACGCCCTTGATGCCGCTAATGAAGCTTTAAAAGATTTATGATTAAAAGATGCCCAAAAATGGGCAAATTGCAATATTTTGAAAAGATTTATACTTATATCGGTTTAAATCTTATCTTGCTTTATAGTTTGCTATCTTTTTCTAATTGATTGATATTTAGCATTATAAATTTATAGCTTAGATAAATTACTAAAGGCCAAGTCAATAAAAACAAAGCATGTAACATTTTTTCTCCTTAATATGCGTGATCATCGTTTGCGATTTCTTCGCGTGTGATTTTTACCTTATCCATTGCATTCCAAACATAGATAATATAAGCTAAAACAAAAGGTACAAGCAAAGACACATAAGCCATGACGCTTAGAGTATAATAGCTTGAACTTGCATTTTTTAAAGTTAAAGAACTTTGTAAATCACTTAAAGATGGGTAAAAAGCACTTTGACCTAAACCAATACTTGATAATAAAGCAAAAACTATTAAAACCGTTCCAAGTCCTAGAGTAAAAATAGCCTTAGAGCAACCTTTTACTCCTTGAACCATACCTAAAAGCACTAAAATCACACCAATAACAAGCAAAACAGCAAAAATCATTTGATTTAAGAAATTATATAAATATAAATTCGCACTCATGCTTACAGTTCCATTTGCATCTACACTAAAACCATCTTTTAAGAAAATCCACGCTAAAAAACCTAAGAAAAAAGGTAAAAATAAAATGCTATTGATCATAAGTTTTTTCATAGCTCTTATTTTGATATTCTCATCATTGATATTGTTCATAAAATACGCTGCGCCTAAAAGCCTTGCTAAAAATACCAAAGCTAAGCCTAAGAGATAATTAAAAGGATTGAGTAAAAGCTCTAAGCCGTGCAAAGGATTTTGCCAAGAAACAAAATTATGCTCATTTAAGATAAATTCGGAACCGCTAAAAAAGCTACTTACTGCAACTCCGATTAAAAACACACCTAAATAGCCATTAATTTTAAGAAAAATTTCATAGGTTTTAGAGCCATAAACATTATTTTCTTTTTTACGATACTCATAAGCCACAGCTTGTAAAATAAAACAAAATAAAATACAAAGCCAAGCCCAATAAGCTCCGCCAAAACTTGTACTATAAAAAAGTGGAAAAGCTGCAAAAGCAGCTCCGCCAAAAAGTACGAGAGTTGTAAAACCAAGCTCCCATTTACGCCCTAAAGAATTGACTAGCATGGTTTTTTCAAGCTCATCCTTGCTAAGCTCATCGATTAAAGTTTGTCCACCTTGGACAAAAAACATAAAAACTAAAAGTCCGCCGAGCAAACTTAAAATCAACCACCAATAAATTTGCAAACCTTCGAGTTCTAAACCAAAAAACATCATTTTTCTCCTTTGCCCATAAGTGGAGTATGCCCTGCATGTGCGTCAAAACCTTTTTTAATCTGAGTAAGTATGATTTTAACTTCTGCAATCAATAAGGCTGTAAAAAGTACTGCAAAAATCCAAAATGAAATTTGAACATTGACTTTTCCAAGTTGCGTTGCTGCGATATGTACAGGAAGTAAGTCTTGAATTGCCCAAGGTTGTCTGCCTACTTCAGCAACAATCCAGCCTGCTTCAGCGGCGATATAACCCAATGGAATGGATAATAAACACACCCAAAGTACTTTTCTAAATTTCTCAATATCATTTGCCATAGTAAGATAAAGAGTAACGATGAAAAGTAAAAAGAAAAAACTTCCTAAAGCAACCATGATATGAAAGCTATAAAAAGTTAAAGCCACAGGCGGAATAGTATCGCTTGGTTTTTCTAGATATCCATAGCCAAAATCTTTAAAATGAGTTTCTAAAATAGATTTGTGATTTGCCATAGCTATTGTATCATTGTTTTCTTTAGCAAGTTTATAGTCTTTTAGAGCTTGTATAGCGATTTTTCCTCTATCGATACGATTTTGCATAGGTTCTATACCTTTGCTTTCATTTCCATAGATTAAATCTTCAATTCCTGGAACAAAAGAATTTGGATCACGGTTTCCTAATATAGAAAGAGCGTAAGGTATAGTAATGTCAAATAAAAACACACTTTCGTTATTATCTATGGTTTTTTTAGGGTTTAAGATTCCAAAAGGTACAAGTCCTGCACGATGTTCACCTTGATAAACCCCTTCCATAGCTGCAAGTTTCATAGGTTGAGTTTGAGTTACACGATAAGCACTTTCATCTCCGCTGAAAAACAAAAAGATTGAACAAACCAAACCAAAACTAGCTCCTACAACTAAGCTTTTTTTAGCCTCGATAGTATGGCGTCCCTTTAACATAAACCAAGCTGAAATTCCTATTACAAATAAAGCTGAAATCACATAACCGCTGCCTATGGTATGTAAAAATTTTGAAATAGCCACAGGAGAAAGTGCTACTTCAAAAAAGCTTTGCATTTCATTTCTTGCTGTATCAGGGTTAAAGCTCATTCCTACAGGATATTGCATCCAACCATTTGCCACTAAAATCCAAAAAGCAGAAAGATTACTTCCTATAGCCACACACCAAGTTGAAAGTAAGTGAAAACCCTTACTTACTTTATCCCAGCCAAAAAACATAACTGCAAAAAAAGTAGCCTCTAAAAAAAATGCCATAATACCTTCAATCGCCAAAGGTGCACCAAAAATATCTCCCACAAACCAGCTATAATTTGCCCAGTTTGTTCCAAATTCAAATTCCATTATAATACCTGTAGCTACACCGATAGCAAAATTTATAGCAAATAATGAAAGCCAAAATTTGGTGATTTTTTTCCATCTTTCATTTTTAGTTTTTACATAGATAGTCTCCATGATAGCAATGATAAAAGATAAGCCTAAGGTTAAAGGCACAAACAAAAAATGATAAAGTGCAGTTAAAGCAAACTGCGCTCTTGACCAATCAACGCTATTAAGTTCGTTCATTTATTTTCCTTCGAGTGTAAGATTTTTGAGTACAAAAGTGCTTTTTTCTTTGTCGCTTTTAAAAATAGAATTAAAATTTACATCAAAAACAAAAAGTTTTAAAATCACAAACATAACAAAAAGTTTGATAAAGATAATTTTCCAAAGGGTCTTTCCAAGAGTTAAATTTTTAAAACCTTCTTTGTAAAAATTAAAAATTTGAGAAATACTAAAATATAAGTGTTTAAGATGCATGTAAATTCTACCTTTAAAAACAACAAAATAAAACATTTTAAGAAGCGGAAAATTATAATGAAAATTATGTTATTATTTTCTTAAAAAATTTAAATACATAATCAAGGTTTTTAATGCAAAAAATTAAAGTTTTTATTTTTTTTATGATTTTTTTTCTTTAATGCATGTTCTTCTAAATTTTGAAAATGTAAATCCTTTGGGGCGTTCATTTGGAGAATTTGAAGATACTAATTCTTTTTCTTTAAAATTAGGACTTGAACCTATTTTTCCTACCAATCAAGAAATTCCAAGTTTAATTAGCAATGCTGATTTAGTACTTATTACTCCTATTTACCCCACCTTTAACTAGTAGCATCAACAATAATGCAATAAAACAACTTGCAAGTGGAGCAAACCCCTTAGATATCTTAATGATACAAGAAATAGGAACTTTACTAAGAATAGCCACTCCAATAGGACGCCATGTGCAACAAGGTGGAACGCCTATTGACGAATATGAGTAGAATTTGAGGACTCTTTCAAGACCTGATAGGGTTTTTAATTTATTATTCTCGCGTTGATGTAGGAGCTAATCGTGTAAATTTAGCTATAGTTTCAAGACCCATTATAGGAATTCGCGATGGAAGTGATGCTTTTTTCAATATCTATGTTTTAGCCAATGAAGGAACAGATGTAGGAGCAATTATCACAGCCCGTAAATACACATTTTGTAAATATACCTCAAGCTAACTGGATGATAGCAGGGGATTTTAACCGTGATCCTTCTACTATAACAAATACAGTGGATAGAGGATTAGCAAATAAAATTAGAGTGGTTTTTCCAACTAGTGCAACTCAAGCAAACGGAGGGACTCTTGATTATGCAATTACAGGAAATTCAAATAGACAACAAACCTATACTCCACCGCTTTTAGCTGCGATTTTAATGCTTGCAAGTTTAAGATCTCATATAGTTTCGGATCATTTTCCAGTAAATTTTAGAAAATTTTAGGACATTTAATATGAAAAAAATTATTACTTTGTTTTTTATGTTTATAACTTTAGCCTTTGCAACTCCTACTGGAGATTTGAAAGATTTTACCGAAATGGTTTCTATAAGAAGCTTGGAAACGGGAATTTTTTTAAGTGCCTTTAGAGATATCTCAAAAGATCCTATTGATCAAAATTGGAATATTAAAGAAATTGTTTTAAGCAATGAGTTAAAACAAAAAGATAAATTAGCTAATGAACTTCCTTTTGGTTATGTGCAATTTACAAATCCAAAAGAAAGCGATCTTTGTTTGACCATCCTAGAAGATGGAACCTTTGGAGCAAAATCTTGTCAAGATAATCTAAAAGATAGTAAACTAGAAACTGTATTTTCTATAATGCCAACAACAACTTCAGCTGTGCAAATTTGTTCTTTAGTTTTGGAATCTGATGAATGTATGGTAACTTTTTAATCCAAATATTCCTACACAAAAATGCTTTAGAATAGCCCCTTGCACCTTAGATCCTAATTTTTTATGAAGTAAACGAACTAATGATTATAACTCCACCTTTAACAGCTTCTACCCCTTTAGAATAAGATTTTTTCTTATTCTATTTTTATATTTATTTAATATTTATGATATTACAAAAATACACAAAATAATCAATAATAACACAATGTAATTTACTTTACTCTATAATTTTTTTATTTTAATTTAATTTTTTGTTACAATAAATTTATACATAAATAATTATCAAGGAGGAAAAATTGGAGCAAATTTTAACATGGCAACAAGTTTACGACCCTTTTTCAAACATTTGGCTAAGTGCTTTAGTGGCATTTTTACCTATACTATGTTTTTTAGTTTGTTTGGTTGTTTTAAAACTTAAAGGTTATCAAGCAGGTTTTTTAACTGTTATACTTGCTACTTTGGTAGCTTTATTTGCCTATAAAATGCCTTGGAATTTAGTGGGCGCAAGTTTTATTCAAGGCTTTACAAATGGTATGTGGCCTATAGCTTGGATTATCATTGCGGCAATCTTTCTTTACAAACTTTCTATTAAGTCGGGTTCTTTTGAAATCATTAAAAAAAGCGTGATGAGTATTACTCCAGATCATAGAATTCAAGTGATTTTAATAGGTTTTTGTTTTGGTTCATTTTTAGAGGGTGCTATAGGTTTTGGTGGCCCTGTGGCTATAACTGCTGCACTTTTAGTAGGACTTGGTTTGCGTCCTTTGCAAGCTGCAGGACTTTGTCTTATCGCAAATACCGCTCCTGTTGCTTTTGGTGCGGTGGGAATTCCTATTATTGCTATGGCAAATCTTGTCGGCATAGAACAGCATTCAGTTTCTGCCATGGTAGGTAGAATGCTAGTTCCTTTAAGTCTTACTATACCTTTTTTCATAGTTTTTTTAATGGATGGATTTAAAGGCGTTAAAGAAACTTTTCCAGCTATTTTAGTTGCGGCACTAAGTTTTACAACTACTCAATTTTTAAGCTCAAATCACTTAGGAGCAGAATTACCTGATATTATCTCAGCTGTAGTTTCTTTAGCGGTTACAACTGTATTTTTAAAATTTTGGAAACCAAAAAATATTTTTAGATTTGATAATGAAAGCAATTTCACTCAAGATAACACCTTAAGTTTTAATCAAATTTTAAAAGCTTGGTCGCCTTTTATTTTACTTATTGTTTGTATTATCATTTGGACACAACCTTGGTTTAAAGCTCTCTTTGATAAGGACGGAATTTTAAGCTATACAAGCATTACTTTACAATTTAGCAATATCACAACTGGAATTTTAAGCCCTTCTATCACAGGCATAGGAGAAGCTAAGCCTTTATCTTTGGCCTTGGGTGTAGATTTAATCAATGGAAAAACCGTAGCTCAAGCAGGAACAGCGATTTTACTTGCCGCTTTTCTAACTATAGCTATTTTAAAAATCAAAGCTGAAGATGCAGCAGAATGCTTTTGGGCTACTTTAAAAGAAATGGCTATACCTTGTATCACCATAGGTTTAGTTGTGGCTTTTGCTTTTATTTCTAAAAATAGTGGTATGAGCACTACTTTAGGACTTGCTTTTGCACATACAGGTGATGCTTTTTCTTTCTTTTCACCAATCATTGGCTGGATAGGGGTATTTTTAACAGGCTCTGATACAAGTGCTAATTTACTTTTTGGAACCTTGCAACAAGTAAGTGCTCAAAAACTAGGTGTTAGTGAAGCTTTATTTTTAGCAGCTAATTCAGTAGGTGGAGTCGTTGGAAAGATGATCAGTCCACAAAGCATTGCTATAGCTTGCGCAGCAGTTGGGCTTGTAGGAAAAGAATCTGATCTTTTCAAATTCACATTAAAATATTCTGTAGCTTTTATTATTTTAATAGGAATTTGGACTTGCATTATAGCTTTTTTCTTACAAGAAATCATCCCTGAAGCTATAGTGAAATAATTAAAAATTTAAGTTTTGCTTCAACAAATATTCGTTTTTAGAATATTTGTTGGAAAATTTACTTTGCTTTTATTTTTACAGGATTAAAATATTTATCCTAAATTATCCCAAAAGGAGAGATCATGAAAAAGGTGTATTTTTACGCCACATGCTTAGGAAGTGCTGCTATGCAACAAAGCGTTTTAAATGCAATAAAACTTTTAAGGCGTGAAGGTATTGAAGTGATTTTTAAAAAAAATCAAACCTGTTGCGCTCAACCTTCTTTTAACTCAGGTTATTTCGATGAAAGTCGTGAGATTGCTTTATATAATGTGGATTTATTTGATAAAGATTACCCCATCGTTGTGCCAAGCGGATCTTGTGCGGGTATGATGAGTCATGACTATAAAGAACTTTTTAAAAACAAACCTGAATTTTCTAAAGTCAAAGATTTTAGCTCTAGAGTCATAGAACTTTCACAATACCTTGATGAAGTTTTAAAAGTAGATTATGAAGATAAAGGTGCACCTATAAAAGTAACTTGGCATTCTAATTGCCATGCTTTAAGAGTGCAAAAAAGCATACAAGCGAGTAAAAATCTTATCAAAAAACTAAAAAATGTAGAATTAGTAGAACTTCAATACGAGGAAGAATGTTGTGGTTTTGGCGGAACTTTTTCAGTAAAAGAGCCTGAAATTTCAAATGCTATGGTAAGAAGTAAAATTAAAGATATACAAAATAGCGGTGCAAAATATCTCATCAGTGGCGATGGAGGTTGTCTTTTAAACATAGACGGCACAATGAAAAGAATGGGTTTAGATATAAAAGGCATACATTTATATGACTTTTTACTTAAACGCTTGGAAGGAGAAAGACTATGAGTCAAAAAATTCCTCACGAACAAATCGTTCAAATTAAACTCAATGACAAGCAAATGCAAGAAAATTTAATGACTGCCATGCATACTTTACAAAAAAATAGACTCAATGTTATTGATGCTAGATTTAAAGACTGGCAGGGTTTAAGAGCTAAAGCTAAACAAGCTAAAAACAATGCCTTAATGAGTTTAGAAGAAAGGCTTTTAGAATTTGAAAAAAATGCTACAAAAAATGGCATTAAAGTGCATTGGGCAAGTAGTGATGAAGATGCCTGTGAAATCGTCTATGAAATCATGAAAGAAAAAAATATTACCAAGCTTTTAAAAGGTAAATCTATGGCAAGCGAAGAAATAGGCCTAAATCACTACCTAGAAAAAAAAGGTTTAAAAGCTATAGAAACCGATCTTGGAGAGCTTATTTTACAGCTTAATGAAGAGCCTCCTTTACATATAGTTGTACCTGCTATACATAGAAACCGCCATGAAATCGGAGAAATTTTCAAAGAAAAATTAGGAGCAAATTTAGAGAACGATGAACCTGAAAGTTTAAATGCGGTAGCTAGAGAACATTTAAGAAAAGATTTTGAAGACTTAAAGCTTGGACTTAGTGGGGTCAATTTTGCCATGTCAAGAGAAGGGGCTTTTTGGCTTATAGAAAATGAAGGAAACGGTAGAATGTGCACTACAGCACCTGATATTCATATCGCACTTTGCGGCATAGAAAAAGTCATGGAAAGCTTTGAAGATGCGGCTACTATGGTTTCTTTACTCACTCCTTCAGCCACAGGACAATTTATACCAACTTATAACAATATCATCACAGGCCCTAGAAAAAATGGGGATTTAGATGGTCCTAAAGAAGTGCATGTGATTTTATTTGATCACCATCGCTCTAAAATGTTAGCTCATGAGGATTATTATGAGGCTTTGCGTTGTATTCGATGTGGGGCTTGTATGAATTTTTGCCCTGTTTATGATCAAATCGGTGGACATGCCTATCAAACCACTTATCCAGGACCTATAGGAGAAGTAATCAGTCCTAATATTTTTGGTATAGATCATACAGGAGATATTTTAAATTTCTGTTCACTTTGTGGGCGTTGTTCTGAAGTTTGTCCAGTGCAAATTCCTTTGGCTGATCTTATTCGCAAATTAAGATGTGATAAAATAGGACAAGGTAAAAATCCACCTTTAGGAGCAAATAATGTTCATCACAATGCCTTAGAAGCCTTTGCTTTTAAACAATTTAAAAATATCGCAACCAATGGTAATAAATGGCGTTTTTCACTTTCAAAAGCACATTATTTTAACTGGACGGTACAAAATTTCGCAAGCGTTTTGCCTGTGATTAAAAAATGGTACGCTTTTAAAGAATTACCTCAAATTAAAATGGATCTTTATAAAGAAGTGCAAAAACTAGAAGGAGTAAGCTATGAGTAAAATCGATGAAATTTCAAGCAAAAGTAAAGCAAGCATTTTAGAACATCTTAAAAAAGCTTACAAAGAAACAACGTTCACACGCATTGAAAGTATAGATCCTGTAGAACATATCCAAACCACCCAAGATATGCTTGCAGAAATGAAACAAAAAATGAGTGATAACAAATATATCGTTGAAAATGCTACAAAAGACACCTTAGAAGAAAAAATCAATGAAATTATCGCAAAATATAGCTTTAAAAGTATGATTTATGGGGCGGAATTAAATTTAAATTTAGAACAAATCAAAGCAGAAAAAAAGATTTGCTTTGATAAAGAAATCGAAAATTTAAGATCTGAGGTTTTTCATAGTGATTTTTCCATCATTCATGCAAGAGCAGGGGTAAGCTCTCACGGAGTTGCACTTGTACCTTCAAGCAAAACTCAACCTAGAATGCTAAGCCTTGCACCTAAACTTTGTATAGTGCTACTTAAAAAAGAAAATGTTGTTAAAAGTCTTAGCGAGGCTTTAAATTTGGTAAAAAAAGAAAATGAAATCTTACCTACTAATATCTTACTTATAGCAGGGCCTTCAAGAACAGCAGATATAGAACTTATCACTGTTTTTGGTGTTCATGGGCCACAAATTGCACATATTATTATTTACTGATTCTATACTAGAATCAGTAAGTCTTAATTTTTAATATTAATTATATATATTTTTTATATTAACAAATATAAAAAAAATATAATATTTCACTCAAATATATGAAATTAATTTTAAATACAAAAATTAAAGAAGGTGCTTTTGGATAAACTAATTCCAACTTGGAATGAAAAATACAGTATTCATGACACAATGATTGACATTCAACAGCAAAAACTTTTTGAACTTGCAGCAAAAATAGAAAATATGGTTTATAAATTTGTTCAAAGAGATGAGTTAAAAGAAATTTTAATAGAACTTTTTAATTATAATAAAAGAACATTTTAGCAACGAAGAAGATTATATGCAATAAATTCATTATCCTTGTTTAAATGAACACAAAATCATGCATAAAATATCCTTCATGATATGTCTTATCTTATACAAAACATAAAAACCACTAATGATTTAAAAGAGAAGCTTTACACAGTTTCTAAAAAATGGCTTTTAGAACATATACTCTATGAAGATACGAAAGTTGAACAATACAGAAGATCTTCTTTAGCTTCTGAAGATGATGGGGAAGTAAGCTTTGAAGAAGTCAAAGAAGAAAAAGATGATGAAAATGCAGTTTATCTTTATACATGTGAATGCATAGGACAAATGTATGATGTACCTTTTGGAATTCATCAAAAAATTCAACTTAAGAGTGTAAAATTTAAATGTAAAAAATGTAAAGAAGCCATACAGTTTTATAAAAAATATTCAGAAAATTTCTAATTAACTATTTATGCGTTAAAATAATAAATAAAGTATAAGTTAGACAAAGAAGGAAATTTAATGGATAAAAAATAAAATATTTTATTTTGGATAAATTTGACTATTCCTATCCTGTACCAACCAAAGATATAAAATGCTCGTTTTGTAAAAATTTTTTCCCAATAAAATATAGCTCAAACTTAAAAACAATAGAAAAAGAATGTCCATTTTGCAATAATAAAATGGACATTAAACTTAAAAACTAAGCCTTAGTTTTACTTACAATATTAATAATATTTGAAGCCACTTCATCAGCAAGCTCTAAATGAGAAGTAAAGCCTACACAAGAACAATTAATCTCGCCTAAAACATATTTATCATTGCCCTTTTCATCAGTATCTAAAATAAAATCAGCCGTCCAAATCAATGGTAAGTCGTAATTGCCTAATCTTTCCCTTACCTTAGGAAGCTCGCCTAAAAACATATCCACCAAAGTTTTCCAATCTTCTGGCTTATCATAACGATATTTTGCCCCACTAAAAAGCGTAGCAGAAAAAGCATCGGCATCTTCGGCTGGTTTTTTATGTACTACATTTACAGGAGTGTTATAAAGCATTAAAAGTCTGATTTCACCTTCTTTAATGCGCGGTAAAAAAGTCATATCCACAAGCATACCATTATCACCTATGATATATTGCTCACAAAAATCCATAAATTCCCCAAGCTCTCTATGTTCTACATGATTATCCTTAGCTTCCGTACACTTGATTTTTGTGTTTAAAGGCAAACTATCTCCACTAACGCTACCCTCTACACTCACACGCCAAATTCCCTCTCCTGTAGAGCCACGATTTTGCTTTAAAACCCTTTCACCTTTAGCCAAACTTTTTGGAAAATTTTCTTTAAAAGTCTTAATATCATAGTAAGCATAAGTATCGCTTGGAACAAGATCAGTATCTGCTAATTTTGTAAGTGCATCTTTAGCACCATAACCTATCATAGCATCAGGATGAGGCATACCTACAAGCTTATCAGCACAAAGTTTTCTTAACATATCAAAATACTCATTTTCTTCTTTAAGATTACCAGGATTGATGCGAGAAACATAACCATCAAAATTTTCTTTCACATATTTGTAAATTTCATCTTTTTTACTCACTTCAAAAAAAATCACCTCAGCATTCCAACCCTTAGCTTTTAAGGCATTTACCATAGGTATAGTATCTTTTCTATAACCATCTTCACCTTTATCACTCCCACCTTTAACTTCAAAAAAAACAATATTTTTTTTCATTATTTTACTCCTTATCTAAAATATAAATAATTATTGCATAAAAATATTACAAAAATTAAATAAAAATATTTATATATTTTATCTAGCGTTTATAAAACTGCTATTAGTCTTATAAGCGATTTCGATTAAGCTTTTACTTATCAAGCTTGATACTTGTCCTTCTAGGCGGTTAAGAAATTTATCAATCTTATTTTCTTCTTTCCAAACGGGATTTGAAACATTAGCAAGTTTTTCAAGCTCCTTTTTAGCATTTTCATAATTACTAAGCTCATCTATAAGACCAAGCTCCTTAGCCTTGGCAGCTAAAAACACTCTTGCATTTGCCCATTGGTCTTTTTTGTTAAGATCTAATGCTCTTTCCTTAGCAACAAAACCTGTAAAAAGATCATAACTTTGATCAATTAAACCCTGTAAAAAATTTCTTTCATTCTCATTCCAAGCTCTTGCAAAAGTTCCAGCACTTTTAAATTCACCTGCTTGAATAGTTTGTTCTTTAATACCGAGTTTATTAGCCAATCCACTTAAATCAGCTCCTTGCATAATCACACCGATAGAGCCTATAAAACTTGCCGGATTGGCTAAAATTTTATTGGCTCCAACTCCTGCTAAATAACTTCCACTTGCCATAGTTCCGCTTGCATAGACAAGCACGGGCTTTTTAATTTTTAAATCCTTTATAGCTAGAGCTAGTTCCATACTAGGAGCAAAAGCTCCACCAGGAGAGTCTATAACAAAAAGCACTCCTTTGATATTGCTATCATTTTTAGTATTGATAATTTTTTCTAAAACCGCAGAGCTATCAAAAATTTCACCCTTTAAATCAATGCGTTCTAAATTTGCAAGATTGGAGCTTGAATTTGCACTAGGCATTAAAATCCATATAACAATCAACAATAAAACAAAGGTTTTAAAATAAGTATTGATAAATTTTATTCCACACCCTAAAGCCTTAAAAAATGATTTTAAAATTTGCATTCTTTTCCTTTTATAAATAATTTATCCACTTCCTTAGCATTTAAAATAAACTGCAAAGGAGCTTGCTTTTTATCACATTCTCCTAGCTCAAATACGCTAAAATCAGCAATTTTACCTTTTTTAAGCTCTCCTAAATTTAAATTTAAAGCCCTTGCAGGATAAAGTGTTACCATTTGCAAAAGCTTAGATGCTAACTCTAATAAATCAAAATTCTTATGTATAAGCAAATTCGCGCGCATTTCATCAAGTAAGGACAATGAAATATTTGAGCTAAGTCCATCGGTTCCTAAATGGATATTTAATCCACTTTTTAAAGCCGTTTTTAAATCTAAGCTTTTTTGACTTAAAAGACGATTTGAAAATGCACAATGTGTAATAGAATGTAAATTTTTATCTAACCATTCATATTCTTTTAGATAAACACAATGCGTAAAAAGAGTCCTTACTCCTTTAAAGAGTTTAGCAAAATCCTTTGGTGTATAAAGAGGCTTAGGATGAAGTGTGAAATTTTCAAGCCATTTTTTAAACCTCCCTTTAGACTCTCTAAGCCAGATATTTTCAGCCTTACTTTCTAAAAAATGCGTACTAACTAGTAAATTTTGCTTTTTAGCTAAATCAAGAGCAAAATGAGCCAAACTAGGATGAGTTGAATAAGGAGAATGAATCGAAATTGCTGGGATAAAAAAATCATTTTTAAATTTCGAAGAATTTTCAAATCTTTTTAAAAATTCTTGTTTTTTATCTTCAACTTGATTTTCATTTGTGCCTAGAATTTCATTAAAAAATACTACACGTATACCCTTTTGACTAGCCTTTAAACAAGGATCTAAATCACTCCCAAAACTTGAAATTTCACCTATGGTGCCTATGCCGCTTTTTTGCATTTTTTTAATGCTTTGAAGTATTAATTCTTCTTTGGCCTGCGCATTTAACATGGAACGAGAATTTATAACACTTTTAAGCCAAGTTAAAAATTCTCCAAAATGCAAAGTTGTTGAATTTGCACTAAATTCTAAGTGTGTGTGAGGATTTATAAAAGTAGGTAAAATAACCGAATTTTTAGGTGTTTTGATGATTTTAGCCTTAGGATATTTTTTTCTTAAATTATCCAATTTACCTAATTCTAAAATTTTATCTTCAAAAACAAAGGCTTGATTTTCTAGTATCGTAAAATCTTCATCACATAAAAAAAGATATCTTGCAGCAGCTATAAACACGATTTTCCTTTCAAAAATTACATTGTAGCAAAAATTTATTTTTAAAATGTTATAATATAAGGTTAAAAATAAATTTTTAAGGTTAAATCCATGAAAATAATGATTATCCAAGGCCCAAATGTTAATATGCTTGGCGTAAGAGAAGTGGGAATTTATGGTGCTATGAAAATGGAGCAAATTCATGAGCAAATGAAAATAGCTGCCACTCAAAGCAATGTAGAACTTGACTTTTTCCAAAGTAATTTTGAAGGTGAAATCGTAGACAAAATTCAAGAATGCCTTGGAACAGTTGATGGAATTATTATCAATGCAGCAGGCTATACTCATACTTCAATAGCTATTCGAGATGCTATTGCAGCGGTAGCTTTGCCTACAATTGAAGTGCATATTAGCAATGTTTATCGCAGAGAAGAATTTCGCCAAAAAAGTCTTATAGCGCCTGTATGCTCTGGAACTATTGTTGGTTTTGGTCCTTTTGGCTATCACTTGGCTTTAATGGGTGTAATTCAAATTTGCGAACAAATAAAAAATTTGCACGCAATGCAACAAGCACAACAAACAAATAAATAATAATGCTAAAAATTCAAGGAGTAAAACACTTTGAAAAAAGTCGTTTTTTTCCTTTTTTTAGTCAAAATATACGATCTTTTAAATATTTAGCCCTTATAGGCTTAGGAAGCAATATAGAGCCTGAAAAAAAAAGATTTGATATGCTTTTTCGAGTAATGATGGATGATAAAAGATTTAAAATTTTATCCACATCTCCTATGTTGATAAATGAAGCCTTTGGTTTTAAAGAGCAAAAAGATTTTACCAATGCTGTTATGTTGATGCAAACTAATTTGCATGCACGAGCACTTTTGAAAGTTTTACTTTATTATGAAGTAAAATTTAAACGCAAGAGAACTTTCAAAAACGCTCCTAGAACGCTTGATTTAGATCTTTTATACTTTTCACAAAAAGTCAAGCGTGATAAGTGGTGTGAGGTGCCTCATAAAGGGGTTAAAGAAAGAGTGAGTGTAATTTTGCCTTTAGGCATGATATAAGGATATAATATGGGACAACTTATACATACTTTTACTGTTGAAGATACAGAACAAATTATACCCAAAGTAAAAGAAGATTACGGAGATAAAGCTTTAATTATAACAAATAAACAAATTCGTCCTAAAACCTTAAATCGCAATGCACTTTATGAGGTTATGGTAGCCATAGAAGAAAGCGACTATGAAGAACACTTAAAAAAACAAGGAAAATCTTTACCTGCAAAAAAAAGCTCGCCAAAACCATCTTCTACCTCTCTTACAGAAGAAAAAATTAGATCTCAAATCCCTCAAGAAGATGAAGATGTAGTCTTGGATTTCTCAAACACTCGCTTAAATACAAATTTAAACACTGTAAAAAACAATGACTTAACTAAAAAAACCTATCAAGATTTTCCACAAAACAAAATCAACCCTCATCAAAATAAGACTCTAGGCTTTGATGATTTTAAAGAAAAACTAAGTGAAGTTAGCAATGAAATTTCTAAAGTCACAAACACACCTTTAGAAAATTACACCCCTAATCCAAATTATAATAAAAAAATAGAAAATTTTGAAAAGCAATTTGAAAAACAAATCAACAAGCTTAACGATAAAATAGATCTTCTTGCAGATATGATGTGGGATGATAAAGCTGAAGCTAGAAAAAATCTTATGATACCTCCTGAATTTGCAAGTATTTATAAGCAAGCCAAAGAAAGTGGAATGCTTGAAAATCATCTAGAAGCGATTATGAAGGCAACTATAGAAAATATGCCAGCTGCTATGAAAACCAACAAAGATGCGGTTCAAAGATATTTTCACTCACTTTTAAGAAATATCTTGCCTTGTCGCGTTGAAAGCGATATAAAAAAACAAAAAATCATGATGCTAGTGGGCCCAACAGGAGTCGGAAAAACAACAACCTTAGCTAAGTTAGCTTTTCGCTATGCTTATGGAGATAAGCGTTATAAAACAGGTATTATTACGCTTGATACTTATAGAATCGGTGCGGTTGAACAACTTTTTCAGTATGCAAAAATGATGAAACTTCCTATTATTGATAGCATAGAACCAAAGGATTTAGATGAAGCAATAAAAAGCTTAAATAATTGCGAAGTAATTTTGGTTGATACTATAGGAAATTCACAATACGATCAAAGTAAA
Source organism: Campylobacter sp. BCW_6877 (assembly GCF_001762445.1). NCBI lineage: Bacteria > Pseudomonadati > Campylobacterota > Epsilonproteobacteria > Campylobacterales > Campylobacteraceae > Campylobacter > Campylobacter sp. BCW_6877. The sequence goes on from NZ_MJWW01000036.1 coordinate 68,700, forward strand.
CTTTCTAAAACTAAAGAATTTTTAATGCACTCAAATGCAGAAATTGATGTAAATTTAGTGGTTTCTGCAAACACCAAACATGAAGATTTAATGGAAATTTATAAAAATTTTTCATTCTTAAATATTGATACTTTGATTATTACTAAATTTGATGAAACAAAGGTTTTTGGAAATATCTTCTCTCTTATTTATGAAACAAATATTCCTCTAAGCTTTTTCTCTACAGGACAAGAAGTGCCAGATGATTTAGAAGTAGCCAATAGTGATTTTCTAGTTCATTGTATTTTAGAAGGGTTTAATAAAGGAAAAAATAATGAATAACCAAGCAAATAAACTTCGCAATCTCATGAGTCAAAATGGAACCAAAAAATCCCAAAATACTCATTTTATAGCTATTACAAGTGGAAAAGGTGGTGTTGGAAAAAGTACGATTAGCGCAAATCTAGCCAATGTTTTAGCAAATAATGGCTATAAAGTTGGGCTTTTTGATGCTGATATTGGCTTGGCAAATTTGGATGTCATTTTAAATGTACGCATACAAAAAAATCTCTTGCATGTTTTACGTGGAGAATGCTCCTTGGAAGATATTTTAATAGAAGTTAAGCCAAATTTATGGCTCATCCCAGGCGAAAGTGGAGATGAGATTTTAAAATATAATGATAAAAATATTTACGAGAGATTTTTAAATCAAGCAAGTATTTTAGATGAGCTTGATTTTCTTATTATCGACACAGGCGCGGGTATTGGTGGAAATATTTTAAATTTTTTAGAAATGGCTGATGAAGTTATAGTAGTAACTGTTCCTGATCCTGCAGCAATCACTGATGCGTATGCAACCATAAAAACAACTTCTAAGACAAAAGAAAATTTACTAATGCTCTTTAATGTTGTAAAAAACGAAAATGAAGCTTTAAAAGTGTTTGAAAATATTAAAAAAGTTGCAGATGCAAACATTAAAAATCCTTTAAATTTAGAATTCTTAGGTCATTTAAGCGCTTCTAAAGATGTAAGTGGTAGTATTAAAAAAAGAACTTTATTTAGCGATGAAAACACAGCCTCAAGTGATGAGCTTAAAGCCCTAGCTTCCAAGCTTTTATATAGATTGGAACGGAAAGTGCTTGATAATGTTTCTAATCGTAGTTTTTCAAGTTTTTTTAGAAAAATTATTGAAAGATTTTAGCAATAAAGAGAAGAGATTATGAGGCCAGAAAATTACGTAGCATTTTTTACTGTTTGTGGATTTTTTATAGGACTTGCATTTAGCATTATTAGTATAGATGAAGCCTTTGATATACTGATTTTTACTTGTTTTATTACTTTTATGTTTTATGTTTTTGTTCATATTGCCATTATGAATTTTATAGATGTAAAGAAAATTAGCGGTAGAATCTTTAATAAACACGATTATGAAAAAACTAGCAATAATATTATCAACGATTTAGTTATTCGTGAAAAGAAAATGGATATAATTTTAGAAAAGCTCAATGAAGAAAGAGAAGAGCTAAAGAAAAATGAATCCAAAGAAAGACGAAGAAATGCTAAAAGAGCCGCCTAAAGCTTATGCACAAATGCTAAAGAAAGAGCAAGATGAGCTTGTGCTTTCTTACATGCCAGCTCTGCGTGCTATGGCTTTTAGACTAAAAGAACGCTTGCCTTCAAGCATAGATGTTAATGATCTTATTAGCATAGGCGTTGAAGAAATGATAAAGCTTTCACGCCGTTACGATAAAGAACAAAATGATAACTTCTGGGGTTTTGCAAGAAAAAGAGTTAATGGCTCTATGCTTGATTATCTTAGAAGTCTTGATGTAATGAGTCGCAATAATCGCAAAATTATTAAAGATATTGATGTAATCATGGATGAATATTTCCTTGAGCATGAATGCGAACCTGATGATGAATATCTAGCCAAAAAACTTGATTTGGATGTAGAAAAAATCAAAGAAGTAAGAACAGCTCATGCTATTAGCTATACCCTGCCCATCGATGAGCAAATCGAACTTTACAACGAAGACAATACTTTAGAAAAAATTGAAAAAGAAGAACTTTTAGAAAAAATTCACGAAGTGCTAGATGATCTTAAAGAGCGCGATCAGTTAATCATTCAGCTTTATTATTATGAAGAATTAAGCCTAAAAGAAATCAGTGAAATTTTACAAATCAGTGAAAGTAGAATTTCACAAATTCACAAAAAACTTCTTAAAAAACTTAGAGAAAGGCTAATGTAATGGCTGAGATACTTTCCCAAGAAGAAATTGATGCCCTGCTTGAAGTTGTTGATGATAACACCGACACACCCATAGCCTCAAATTCAAAAGATGAAAAAGATGAAAGAAATATCGTTGTATACGATTTTAAGCGTCCAAACAGAGTTTCAAAAGAACAACTTAGGACAATCAAAGGCATACATGATAAATTAGCAAGAAATTTAGCCTCTCAAATTTCATCGATGATGAGAAGTATTGTTGAAACTAAACTTCATTCAGTCGATCAAATGACTTATGGAGAGTTTTTAATGTCTTTGCCAAGCCCAACAAGTTTTAACGTTTTTTCTATCAAACCTTTAGATGGAAACTGTGTTTTAGAAATCAATCCAAGCATAGCTTTTCCTATGATAGACAGGCTTTTAGGTGGTCAAGGTGATAGCTATGAAGCTTCGCGTGAGCTTACGGATATTGAGCTTAATTTGCTTGATTCTATTTTGCGTATCATTATGCAAAGACTTAAAGAAAGCTGGGCTACTGTAACTGAAATTTATCCTAGTATTGAAGCTAAAGAATCAAGTCCAAATGTTGTGCAAATCGTATCTCAAAATGAGATTGTTATCATGGTGGTAATGGAAATCATCATAGGAAATTCAAGCGGTATGGTAAATATCTGCTATCCTGTAGTACATTTAGAAAGTATATTAAGCCGTTTAGCAAACCGCGATATTATGATGGGTGAAACCTCAGCCAAAAAATCACGTAACAAAGAACTTAAAACTTTAATCGGTCGTGCTGAAGTGGTATATGAGGCAATTTTAGGAAAAACCTTAATTAATGTTCATGAATTTTTAGAACTTAAACAAGGTGATATTTTAAGGCTTGATAGAGAAGCAGATGATAAAGCTATAGTAAGCATCGATAAAAAAGATGTTTTCTTAGCACAAATTGGATTGCATCGTTTTAGAAAATCTATTAAAATTTTAGAACTCATACGCACAGATAAAGATGAAATCAAAGAAATTTTGGAAAAATACGAAGAAGAACGTAAAGCTAAAGCTAGTGTTTATGATGAGCCTGAAGAGGAGGATGAAGAAATATGATCAATGATTTTTTAAAAATGTTTACAAATGAATGCATCAGCACCATTGAAGGTTTAACAGGAAAAAGTGCTGAATTTAGCGAATATAAAGAATTTGATGTCAATGCAAGTGATACTTTAAAAGCACCTTTAGTGTATGCTATATTTGATATAGCAAATGGTGGAAAAATAGGAATTTTAGCCGGTGCTGTTTTAATGAGTGCTATTGGTGAATGGATGATGGGTGAAGAAGAGATCACCAAAAACGATAAACTAGGTCCTGATGAAATGGATGCAGCTAAAGAAGCCATCCAAAATATCATTTCAGCATTTTCTACAACTTTAGGAGCTCAAAAAGACATTCCAAAAATGGATTTTAGTATAGAATCTTGTGAATTTGTGCCTGAAAGCGTAGATTTTAAAGATTTTAAAAAATTATTTTTATATGATGTAAAAATAGGCGATTTAGAAGAACAAGTTTCTTTAGCCATGGATCAAACACTTCACAACATTCTAAGTGGAAAACCTGCTGAAACAGGAAATACAAGCACTGATTCTAATCACAACGCTGAAGAAAAAGCGATAATGCTTAGCGAAGAGCTTAAAAATATCAATCTTATCATGGATGTGCGTTTGCCTGTTCGTGTGCGTATAGGCAATAAAAAAATGCTTTTAAAAGATGTTTTAACTATGGATATAGGCTCAGTTGTGGAGCTTAATCAACTTGCAAACGATCCGCTTGAAATTTTAATCGGAGATAAAAGAATTGCTTATGGCGAGGTAGTAATTGTCGATGGTAACTTCGGCGTTCAAATTACAGAAATTGGTTCCAAAAAAGAAAGATTAGAACAACTAAGATAAAAAGTTTTAGCCTACAAATTAAGAATAATAAATATAAACGAATTAAAACTAAAACAAACTAAAAGGGCTGAAATCAAAATGTAAAGATTTTGGAGTATTTAACTTAAAAGGTTTTAGCTCTTTTTTAGGAGCAACAATTAAAGCATAACCACCTTTATTATATCTATCCCAAATACTAAAAAATTGACTTTTAGAACTTATATATTCTCCATGACTTGGATCAAGCACTTGTAAATAATTACCTTTATGATTGATAATTATAACAAAATGTGGAAAGCGTGGATCATCTTCAATTTTTACAAGCATTGGAATATTTACAAGTTTATCCAAGTTTTCTCTATTGATTTGATATGAATTGCTTTGAAAGCCCAGTTTTTTAACTGCATCGCTTAAATCTGCAAAGCTTACCATATCCGTATAAAGTTCTTGTCCGCTCATAATCTTTAAAAGTTCAAGTTCATCAAACTTTTTTTGATCATCAAGTATATTAAGTAAAGTTGCTAAAGATGAAGCCCCACAAGATTGCTCATAAGTTTGTCTTATTACTCTTTCGTTTTTAATTTCTTGATAAGACTTAACTACCCATTCGGCTTTTGCACTCAAAGCAAGAATGAGTAAAAATAATAAAATTTTTAGAATTTTTTCCATAAGCTTATCCCAAATATACTATCAGGAGAAGCAGAGCTTCCTCCAAAACTAGCATTAACAGAAACTGCGGTATCTGAATTAATGCTATAAGTCGAACCTAGACTTAAAGTTGGAATAGAACGCACTTCAGAATTTTGATAACCATTAATTTTTTGCTCGGTTTGAAATCTTTGCTCTGCTCCTAAATCTAAAGTAATTTTAGGACTTAGAATAATAGATAAATCCCCACCCACATAAATACTATTTCCATACTCTATTTTAAGGGTTTTAAATTTTCTTGATTGATTATAACCAAATCCTGTATAAATACTATAAACCACAGGATCGCTATATCCCCTTAAACTAGCTTGTAAGCTTTGTGATTTTAGATAAAAGTTTTTGGTTTGATTGATTGCTTTTTCTCTTTGAACGACTGCAGTTTGAAAGGTAATTTGTGGAATTAAATCTGCAATGCTATCGCCTGTATAAATAAAACCTAGCCATAAACTATCAAAACCTATTCTGTTTTTACTAGAATACTCATTTGTAAAAAAGTTTGTATATTCTTGTCTTGCATAACTTCCGTCCCCTGAAATAAGTATGTCAAACTTAGGTGTTATGGTATAAATGAAAGTTTGAGTTAAAAACACCTGCTTTGTATCATTCCAAATTGTAGGATCTCCGCCTATTGTTATATTAGGATAAAGAGAATACGAGTTTGCATTTCCTGTGCTAAGCAAAGAAAAGCTTGTAATGCTTCTTAAGCCTATTTGCTTTTTAAATAAACTGTCTATATTTAGTTCATCACTAGCAAAAACACAATTAACTAAAACCATAAATGCTAAACAAATCTTTTTCATTGTTGCCTTTCTAAATATTTTCAAATTTTTTTAAAAGCAATGAATGTTCCAAATAAAAAAATTTGATTTTAATATATAATTTGTGATATTATTCAAATAAAGAGTAAAATAATTAAATAAGGAGAAATTATGCTTAAAAAATTAGCAAGTTCATTGATTTTAGGTTCTTTGTTGGCAAGTTCTGCTTTTGCTGGGGATTTTTTAGCTAAAGTTAGTAATGGTGCTTTAAGTGATAATTCTCAAGGGGTTAAAGCTCTTAATTTAGATGAGATGAAACAAGTTAAGGGTGGGTATGTTTTTGGGGATTATAAAATTTTTAAAGACAGACGCAATTTAACCTCAGAAGTTTATGCTATTGTAGATTTTACGCAATATGAACTCGAAAATCTTAACAAAGGTTTGTGCGGTGCAGGAGAAGATAAATGTCAAAATCCTAGTAGAGACAGATTATTTGCTTGGTTGCAAGTCAGTGCGAATTCCCCTGCTGATTATCGTCCTGTATATAAGGTAAAAAGACAAATTAAATATTCAAATTTAGGACAGCCTTATGTTTTATTTACTTATGGGGTTGCTGTTTATAATGTAAATAATGGACAAATCTATCAGTATAATTCCTCTCCTATGTTAAATAACAATAGAATTATAAGAGAATTCGCCCATCAATATAAGAGCGTGATAGAAGATGCTATGGGTGGTTGGAATCCAAGGTTATTTTAGTATTTTAAAAAAGGATTTTTATGATAAGTCTTAATTCTCACTATCCTAATATCAATTATCCAAATAATGCTTTAAGCATTAAAAAAGATGAAAATAATGAATATACTTATACTAAAAAAGATGAGCCAAAAAGTGAAGAAGATGCTTATTGGGAAGATTTTGTGCAAAAATATTTTGGAGAAATGCTTAGTGAAGAATATGCGAACAAATACGGCTATAATGGAGACCCAGATGTTAAAGAAGTTGAAAATTCCTTGCTTGAGCGAATGCGAAAAGATAAATTAACTGAAGAGGAATGGGAAATTCTTAACGGAGCGTATGACATTGATAATATTGAATTTATTCCAAGAGATAAGATTGCCAGAATACGCGAAGCCAATCTTCTAAAAACTCTTACAAGTGCGAGTGAATTCGCAAGAATATGGGTTGCTGAAAAAGATGAAAGAAAAAAACGATTTATTGACGCACTTGATGTTAAACCACTTACTCAAGAAGAGATAGATAGGTTTTTAAATAAACAACAAAGCTCAAATTCTACCCAAGAAAGCAACGAAAATGGTCAAAACCCAGATGAAAAACCCTTCAAAGCCATTCAAGGCGAAAGCAAAAACAAAGAAACTTATAAAGATAATAATATAAGCAGCGAATTCTTAAAAAAGCTTTTAGAAAATAGTTTTAATAAGGCTAAAGAATTAGAACTTCTTTTTGGTATGAAATTTAGTGATGATGATGATGCAGGAGAATTTAACAAAATCCTTTCTTCAAATTCTGCACCAAAAAGTATAGATATTAAGGCTTAAGGATTTAAAAGTCTTTAAATTCCTAATCTTAATAAAATAAACCTATTAAAACTTATATAATAAAGAACTTATTATAAATTTTTAGCTAGAATGGAATTTATTTTAACTAAAGGTTGAAAAATGAATGAAAAAATAAGCCAAGATTTAGAAAAATTTGCTAACATACCAAACCTAAAAAATGCCGTAACTTTTTTTGGTTCAGCAAGACTTAAAGAAGATAATTTTTATTATCAGCAGGCTAAAATTTTGGCACAAAAATGTGTTCAAAATGGTTTTTGTGTGATAAGTGGTGGAGGAGGAGGCATTATGCGTGCAGCCAACGAAGGTGCTTTTTCACAAAAAAATAATACAAATTCAATGAGTTCTGTAGGGTTTAATATATTTTTACCTCACGAGCAAAAACTTAATGATTTTGTAGAATATAATATTACTTTTGAGAGCTTAGCCATACGCAAAATGGCTCTTATTGAAAAGAGTCTAGCTTTTGTGATCTTCCCAGGCGGCTTTGGAACACTTGATGAATTGTGTGAAATTCTTACATTAAAACAATTAGAATTTAAAAAAGATGTTCCTATTATTTTGTTTGGGAGTGAATTTTGGCGAGGTTTTGATGAGTTCGTCAGAAATTCTTTACTCAAACTTGAAGTGATTTCTAAAGGAGATGAGTTAAAGTATAAAATCACTGACGACTTGGATTTTATAATTAATACTTTAAAGGAAATTTAATGAAAATTCTAGTCGCTATGAGCGGTGGAGTTGATAGTACAGTCACTGCTTATAAACTTAAAAATTTAGGTCATGAAGTTATAGGTTGTTATATGAAGCTTCATGGCAAGCCAAATTACCACGAAGAAAATATCAAAAAAGTAGAAAAAGTTGCAAACTTTTTGCAAATTCCTTATCATATTTTAGACTTACAAGAAGATTTTAAAAACAAAGTTTATATGCCTTTTGTAGATACTTATAAAGAGGGTAAAACACCAAATCCTTGCGCTTTATGCAACCGTTTTATCAAACTTGGAAAACTTTTAGAATTTGCTAAAAGTTTAGGTTGTGAAAAACTTGCCACAGGGCATTATGCAAGACTTGAAAACAACTTAATAAAAACCGCAGTAGATGAAAGCAAGGATCAAAGCTATTTTTTAGCTAGTGCAGATAAAGAAGCTTTAAAATATCTTATTTTTCCGCTAGGCGAAATGAAAAAAGAAGATGTGAAAAAATTTGCTTCCACTATAGAGGTTTTAAAATCTTTTGCCACTCAAAAGGAAAGTTCTGAAATTTGCTTTGTTGAAGATACTTATGTGCAAGTTTTAGATCAGTTTATGGATACAAAAATTCCTGGAGAAGTATTAGATAGTAGCGGAAAAGTAGTAGGCAAACATGAGGGCTATATGCACTATACCATAGGCAAAAGAAGAGGCTTTGAAGTGCGTGGGGCACATGAGCCACATTTTGTTTTAAAAATCAATCCTAAGCAAAATCAAATCATCGTAGGAACCAAAGAAGAACTTAAAATCAGTGAATTTAAGCTAAAAAATATCAATCTTTTTATAGACACTAAAGAGCTTGATTGCGAAGTAAAAATCCGCTATCGTTCAAAATCTACACCTTGTAAGGTAGAAATTTATGAAGATAAAAGCGCAAAAATCACTCTAAAAGATCCTGTTTATGGACTTGCTAGCGGACAAATGGCAGTCTTTTATGATCATGATAAAGTCATAGCAAGCGGTTTTATAGAATAATTTCTAGGAATTAATTCCTAGAAATTATTAATAAAATCCTAAAATTTTCCACCAAATAAGTCCAACAGCTATCATCACTACTATATCAACTATGGAAATCACAAAACCTATACTCCACCATTTTTTAAGAGTTACATAGCCTGTTCCAAAAATAACAGGAGCTGTTCCTGTTGCATAGTGAGTTAATGCCATCATAACATTACCTGAAGCTATCATAATAAAAGCATAAAGAAGTGGTGGTGCTCCTAAAGCAAGCCCTGCACTATAAAAAACAAAAAACATTGCTGATATATGAGCTGTAGTAGAAGCAAAGAAATAGTGTGTATATAAAAAAGCAAGGCTTAAAAATATCATAATAGAAATTTCCCCAAGTCCCATAGCAGAAGCAAATTCACCTAAAGCTTCAGCTAAAAACTGTGTAACACCAAGTTTGCCAAGTAAAGTTGCCATCATTACAAGAGCTGAAAACCATACTAAAGTATTCCAAGCAGCTTTTTCAGCTAAAACTTCCCCAAAAGTTAAAACTCCGCTAATCAACACCAAAGACAACCCAAGCAAAGCCACGCTAGTCGCATCAAGAGAAATTCCAAAAAACAAGCCCAAAGTTCCAGCCCATAAAAGTAAAAGCGAGACAAAAACACTGAGCATTATTTTTTCACTATTTTTCATTTTTCCAAGTTCTTTCAATTTATCTTTAGCAAAAGTGGAAGCATTAGGCGTGGATTTAATTTCTGGTGGAGAGAGAAAATAAAGCACCAAAGGCATCAAAAGCATAGCAGCTATACCAGGTAAAAACATTCCTAAAGCCCATTGCCCCCAAGTTAAATGCACTTCTAAATTTGTAGCTTGTGCTATAAGATCAACCACCAAAGGATTTGGAGCTGTAGCTGTAATAAACATAGCTGATGAAATAGGATTAGCTTGATAATTTACCAAAGAAAGATAAGTGCCTATTTTATTTTGCGTTCCATCTTCAGGAGTGGATTTAAAACTTCTTGCAATAGCTTGAACTATAGGATTTATGATAGCCCCTGCTCTTGCAGTATTTGAAGGAGTAACTGGAGCTAAAATGGTTTCACAAAAAGCTATAGAATAAGCAATACCTAAGGTTTTTTTACCAAAAATACTGATAAAATGATAAGCCAAACGCTCTCCAAGTCCTGTTTTAATAACTCCACGAGCCACAATAATAGAAATCACTATAAGCCAAATAAGAGAATTTGAAAAACCACTTAAAGCATCTTTTATACCTGTTTTAGATTTTAAATTTGATATAGCAGTATTTACCTTTTCATCTATACTCTTTTGAGATAAAAAATCAAGTGCTAAAGTATTTAAAGCTGAAATTTTAGTCTCATCAATAAGTTGTTGCGTAGAAGTTTTTGAAGTAGCTTTGGTGTAAATTTTACTTAGATTTTCAATTTGATAATTTACATCTGTACTTGATTTTAAAATTTCATCAACCTTTGCTTTTAAATTTCTACTTATATTAGCATTGATTAAAGCCTGCAAAGTAGCGGCTTCAACTGCCTCATCCATAGTTGTTTTATAGATATTAGAATTATCTCTTAAAACAATTCCTTCAAGAGTTTTTATATGTGTAGCGCGCACAGAACTTTGGGTAGTGGTAATGCCACTAAGAGCTATTATGGCAATAGCTATCATACAAACAGCCCCCAAAGGCATTACTTGTAAAATCACTGCCATAATCACAGCAATAAAAAGCCCAAGAAAATGCCAAGAATTATCTTCCAAACCTACAGGAGTAGGTATAAGCCAAAACACAGCTGCAATTAAAATACACAGCACCAACAAGGGAATTTTCTTTCTATCCATTGTTTATCCTTTGATATTGGTAATGTAATTTACAATGCTTAAATTTTAATTAACTAATATTTTAATAAATCTTAAAATTACAATTTTTAAATAAATTTTTAATTTATTGTTACAAACATACATAATTTTTTACATTATAAAGAAGCTAGTCTAATTGAAAAATAAATAGGGAATTTTAAATGAAGAAAACCCTTCCCCAGATAACTGCGGCACACACTAAAATCAAGTGCTCTGCTGTGTTCCCACCCTGAAGCGGTGCTTAAAAATAGCATTGCACAGGTCTAAGAAAAGGCAAAGAAATTATATCATAATATACTTAAAAAGTGTTGAGCTATAAAAACTAAATATAAAAATGTATAAATATGTAACAAATTGGTTATATTTTATATAAATTTTTAAATTTAATTTGCAAAATTATTGTTTTTTTCAAGGAAATACGATTATATAGATATATTATATAAATTTTTAAGGAAAAATCATGGAAATCAAATGGAGTAAAGATTTTAGCATTAAAAACATACAATTAGATAAACAACACGAACTAATTTTTGAAATTGCTGAAATTGCAAACGATTTAGCTTTAAAAATTCAAGATAATGATGTGCAACACAAAAATGATTTAAAACAAATTCTTACAAAATTATTTCAATATATTAAAATTCATTTCAAAGATGAAGAAAAATTTATGGAAAGCATTGATTTTCCTTTAATTGAAGAACATAGAAAATCTCATCAAATATTATTAAAAAAGACTAAAGAACTTTTAGAACACTCAAATGATATTGTTAAAATGTCATTTGAACTTTCAACATTGACCAAAGATTGGATTTTAGATCATTTTGCTATTGAAGATTTATGGATAGCTAACTTCACAAAAAAAGCTCTACATCTTCAAGAGATTCATTATAATCTAGAGCAATACATAAAATTAAAATCAATTAGGCAAGATTTAAAGACTGAAAAAACCTATGATTATATTTGCAACTGTTATTTGCGTACTCATGCAGTTCCACAAACCATACACGAAGAACTTGTTAGCAAAGAAAATACTTTAAAATGTGAAAAATGTGGACAAATTTTAGTGCATTTAGATCATATTGATTTAAATCAAAATTATGAAATGTTAAATCATATCCTCGAAAACATAGGAGTGTAATGATGAGCTATGAAATAAAAACTTTAGAAACTTTTAATCCTTTTGAAAGTTTAAAATATGAACAAGCCAGCACAGATCAAATTCTTGATTTTAGAATTATAGATTTTAAACTTCTGTGTTCTAATATAAAACCAGCAAAAACAAAAACTTATGAAAGAAAGGATTTTGACTTATTTTATGCGGATGATTTTTTTGTAAAAAATTACAATACCATGGTGCAAAAATTTCTTATAGAAATTTATCCAAAAACACAAAAAAACTGTTTCATGGTTAAGCTTAAATCTAATCCTAGTTTAACTTATCTTAAGGTCAATATTAATTTTTTGGATAATTTTAAATACTATCCAAATTTAAAATTTGACATTTTACAAAATATTTATAAAGTAATGATCAAACAAAAATTTTTAATCTTAAGACTCGATAAAAATTTATTTGACAAGATTGATGATTTTATCTTATCAATACAAAAAAGTCCATCTATTAAAGAAATAGAGCTTGAAATTGCCAAAGGTGTAGATAAGATTGAACATAAAAGTGATGAAATTATTTATCATAGAGATGTTAACGAAGAATGTTTTGACGAAAATATTAACTATGATGAAGGAAACTACTGTAAACCTATTGAAAAAAATGAGCTACTTTTTGAATACATTTATAGAATTCTTGGCAAAGAAGGTAGAAATTTAAGAGGAGAAATCCTTCATTTAAATCCAATAGCTTTTTTTGATAATCCTTTTATCATAAAAGATGAAAGTATTTACACAGAAGAATTAGAAGATAGGATTAAATACTTTAGTGCAAATTATGGGTTTTTAAATAAAGGTCGTTCAGGATATAGCGTTACAAATGATTTAAAATTATCACAAGTAGGGCTTAAAACAACCGGTTCAATCAAAACAAATATCGATGAAAATATAAACTTAGAAATCACTTATTTTGATATAAGCGATGATGCTGTTAAATCAGGCATTGTAAATGTTCAAGCTTCAGATATAAAAGTAAATGGAAGCATTGGAGCGACAAAACTTTATGGAAGAAATATCAGCATCAAAGGCCTAACTCATGCAAAAAGCGAAATTTTTGCACAAGATATTTTTATTACAACACACAAAGGAACTTTGCAAGCTGATACTGTGTATATAAAAAATTTAGAAAACGGGATAGTTATAGCCAAAAATGTATTTGTTGAAAACTGCATGGGCGGAAAAATAGAAGCAGAAAATATTTATATTTGCAATTTATTAGCAGATAATATCTTATATCCCAAAAAAAATCTAATCATAACAAATAATATAAAATTTAAAAATAATATTGTAATTTCTCCACTAGATTTTATTAACAATAAATCAAACTCAGAAACTGAAAATCTTACAAATTTAAGCCTTAAAACAAAGAGTAAACTTGATAATATCATAAGTCAAATGCAAAATTACTATGATTATCTAATCAAAAATCAAATCAAGATTATCAAACTTCAAAAAACTGAAAAACTTAATGCTATAGATATGAAATTTTCAAATCTTTATCGTGATATCATAAAAAAATATAATCATCTTAGTGTCTTGTATAAAAAACTTATAAAATTAAAATATCATATTGACGCAAAGCTAAATTTTTTAGATGAAATGGTTTATAATGTAAAAATATACATAAAAGCCGAAAATATTGGAGAGGATAATTTTTTAAAATTTTATCCTAAAACAAACACCGAGCTTGAACTAAAGCATCAAATAAATTTAAAAGATTATGAAAAAGTTTTATACCTTGAAAAAGGGCAACAAGCAAGCTATATTAAATCAAGTCATGATTATAGCGAAAGCGATATAGAAGAAATTAAAATTATTTTTGAAAAACTAGAAAAAGATAATTCCTAAAAATTATCTTTTCATATTAATAGCCTTTTGTATCATTTGATCGCTTGTGGTAATGCTTTTTGAGCTTGCATCAAAGGCTTTTTGAGTTACTATAAGATTTGAAAGCTCTACACTTAAATCAACATTAGATTGCTCTAAAAAACCACCTTTAAATTTAGCTGTATTAACAATCTGTCCATTTTTCATAATAAAACTTGCATCACCACTATTAGCTGTTGCAGCAAAGATATTATCGCCCATAGCAGCCAATCCTTGCTCATTGATAAAATTATATAAAGCAAGCTTTCCAACTATAGCATTTTTACCATTGCTAAATTGTGCTACAATACTTCCATCATCAGATATATCATATTGTTTAAAAAATCCTTCGGCTACACCATCTTGCTGTGTAACTACATTTTTTTCAACGCCTTCTTTAATATAAATCCCACTATAACCCGAACCAGGTTTATTAGCATCATAAGGAGAGCCTAAATCAATATTAATTGTTCCGCCATTTGGGTTTGCAATGCTTGTAATATTGTTTTGAAGCAAAGCACCATTTTTATCAAAAACCATATTTCCTTCAGTTGGATTGCTTACGGCATTGCCATTAGAATCATAAATTTGGGCAATGGCTTTATATTGTATATTATCGCCTTCTTGCGGCAAAACCCTTTCAAGCGTAACCCTTAAAGTACTTTTACTTCCATCCGCATTATAAATAGGGGATTCTAAAATATCTTTATTGGCTTTTTGTTGTTCTGTTGAAATTTGAGCTGTATCAAGCTTGATGCTATTTTCATCCAAACCCTTTAAATCAAGCTCATTGCTTTTAAAATTAAGATTTTCATCTAAAGTTGCTTCAAAGCTTTTTTTTACGCCATTATCGTCAGTGAAATTTAAAATGATCCTATCACCCACTTTAGCACTAAACACATCTTCTTTGCTAACACTACCGCTAACTACATATTTTCCATCTTCGGTTTTTGTAATGTTAAATTTACCAGGATCAAGATCTACTTTGACCACTTCTGTTGTTGTGTTAGTATTTAAACTTCCACTCCATTTTACATTTTGAGTTACTTGAGGAGGTAAATACATATTCACAGGTACTTTAATAGCCCCTTGAGAAGCAGTTGTGCCTATACCGAAAGAATTATTTGAATTTACGGTAAAACCATTATTTACCGGAGTTCCTGTGTTAAGATAATCCCCCATAAGCCCCGCAACCCTATCGCTATAGTTGATACCGGTAAAAGCAGGGTTCATTGTTCCTAAAACAAAATTTCCATAAGAATCTACCAAATATCCATTTGCATCTCTTTTAAACGATCCATTTCTAGTATAGTAAGCATTACCATCCGCTCCCAAAACCCCAAAAAATCCTTTTCCTTGTAAAGCCACATCAAATTCGCTATCGCTTGCCACAAGAGAACCTTGCTCAAAAACCACATTAGAAGAAGCTGATCCTGAGCCATATCCACCTTGAGCAGGATTAGTTGATTGAGTGGTTATAGTGCTATAAAAAATATCTTTAAATTGAGCATCAGAATACTTAAAACCTGTAGTATTAACATTAGCTATATTATTTGCATAAATATCAATACCAAAACTATTTGTTTTAACTCCAGAAATTCCATTATAAAATGAATTCATCATGGCTTATGCCTTTTCCTCTTTATCACCATCTTCTGTAGATCCAGAATTAGAAGAATCTCCATCACTTGAGTCTCCACTTGAACTATCTCCAACGGAAGTTGAAGATGAACCAAGTTTATAATCACTAATTTCACCAATATCATCAAAACTTACATATTGACCACCCATTTTTGCATAAGCAACCCCATCAACAAATTTAATACCCTCTATAGGATAAGTTCCATAATTTGCAGTGATCTTTTCCCCGTTTTTATTATTATAAACCACTTTAACACTATACTCTCCATCCCCAGCATAAACACCATCATTATTTCTACCAGGCCACTCTAATGTAAATAAACCTTTTGATACTTCTTTTCCCTCATTACTTTTTTCACTAAATACCAACTTATTATTTTTATCATAAACCTCTAAGGTGATTCCTTTATCATCCGAATCTTCAGGCAAATACATTTTTAGTGCAATAACCTCATCTGCGCCTGTTAATTTGACTTTGTTTTCATTTACCGTAGCCATTTTTCCTATAGCTCCCACTGCTGCAGTACTCATGCTCGTACTAAAAGAATTGGAAAGTTTTTCCATAGTTTCAACCATTTTTTGCATAGTTGTATTGGTATTTTGCTGCATTTCAAGTGCACTAAGCTGTGAAGTTTGAGTAAGCATTTTATCGCTATCCATAGGATCTGTTGGATCTTGATGTTGAAGCTCTATCAAAAGAAGTTTTAAAAACGCATCTTTGTCTAAAGTAGCATTTGGATTACTAACCACACCAGAGCTATTACTACTAGATGAATTATCCACTTTCGTATCCTTGTTGCTTGTTTGGTTAGTATTAGCAGTATTTGTCCAGTTAAGATTGCTATTCCAATTTGTTGTCGCCATGATAAAATCCTTTTTTTACATTCAGTCTTTTTTAATTAAAAGCAATAAGTGTTCCAACTTAGAAATACTTCGCTAAAACAAGCTCTAGATTGACTTTTTCACTTTCATTTTTTCCATCTAAAGCATCTTTAAAACCATATCCGCTACGATTTTTTCCTTGATTTTGATTTTGCTCTCTTTTACCTTGATCACTAAAATTCATTTCAAGTCCAGTAAATCCCATATTTACAAGAGAATTTTTAAACTCGACTTGATTTTGGATAAACAAATTCATTGCATTGGTATTGGAGTTGAAATTGATATGAAGGTTATTACCTCTTTGTATCAAAGTTACTTCCACTTCTCCAAGATTATTAGGATTTAGAGTGATACTAAGTTTAGTGATAGGTGCTTTATATTGATCTACAGCCTCTTTTAAATCTTGTGAAAAATACTGCAAAGTCTCTTTAGGCGTGATATTGCGAGCATTGTTTTGTGTTACTTTACTTAAATCTTTGACTAAAGAATTTAGCTCATCTAAATTATTTTTATCTACATTTTCACTGTGCGTTTTTGTTTGCTCTTGAGTAAAAGTTTCTTTATTGGTATTGTTGTTAAAATTAGCATTATTCTCTTTGTTTTGAACTGCTTGAGTTTTATTTAAATTTTCAAAATTTAATTTTTGATCAAAGAAATTCTGTTTTATATCTTTATTTTCTTTGTTGTTGTTTTTAGGCTCTTTATTTAAACTAAAATCTTTTTGTGTTAAATTTGAAACTAAATTCTGAGCATCTTTGACAATTTCTTGATTTGAATTTTTATCAAGATTTAAATTTTGATTATTGCTCTTTAAATTTTTATTTTGATCTTGTATATTCTCTTGATTTAAATTGTTTTTTTCTTGATTTTTATTTAACTCTTTATTAAAATCTTTGTTTAAGTCTTTGCTTTCTTTATTTAGGTTGTTTAATTCTTTTTCATCTTTTTTTATTTGCTCATTATTTTTTGCATCTTTTGTGTTATCTTTATTTAAATTATCTTGGTTTTTTTTATCTTTTATATTTAACTCTTCTGTTAAATTTTTTGCAAACTCATCATTTTTGATATTTTTTAAAGTATTTTTAACATCTGTGGTATCTTCTTCTATTTTTGATTTAACTTTATCATTTTTTTCGTGTTTGCTTTCTTTGGATGAAAGCATGGAATCTAAATTTTTTAAAGTTTGAGAAAGCAAAGAACCGCTATCTTTAGAATTTGCTTTTTGCGTAGAATGAGTACTTGTAGTATGAGTTGTATTTTGTAAATTGTGATTTAAATTTTTACTCACATTGGAAATTTTATTATTGATGATTTCTTTAAAAACATTATCCACAGCACCTTTAAAAAAATCAGCCTTATCTAAATTTGGAAAAGTTGCTTTAAGATCAAGAAGACGATCTACTTTAATATTTTTTACATTTAAACCCAAATCTTTAGCTATGTCCAAAAGCTCACTAAGATTTGATGCACCCTTTAAAGCATTAAAATTAGCCTCTGTTTTGATAAGACTTGAAAGTTGAGTAGAAAGATTTGCCAGTTTAACATCTGCTGTATCTGTTTTTAGCTTATCCAACAAAGAAAGAATTTGCATAAAAGAAGCAGATTCGAAAATGCTTATCTTATCACTCTCATCAAAAGCTCCTTTTTGAAGCCTGTTCATCGCTTCATTAACAACTTCTTTTTGACTGATTTTCATATGATCAGGTAAAAATTCATTGGTTTCATCGATAGAATTAAGCAAAGAATTTAAAAAACTCTCCGTATCATCTTTAGTTGAATTTTTGCTATCGCTACTTTCATGTTCCTTATTTTTACTGGTTTTGCTAAAAGAACTGCTAGTAGTAGAAGTTTTACTCGGCGTAAGATTTAAAACATCATTTTGCGGAGCTAAATTTGACATCACTTTTCCTTCAAAAAAATTATTTTAAAAATTTATCTACCATTACATTAGGAAATTTTTCTTTCAAATAAGAATCTTCATATACTTTAATCATCTTATCTTCATTTAAAGCAGTTAAGATATTTAAAAGCTCTTCTAAATTTTTAGCATTTAAAATTTTCTCTAAATTTTCTTCATTTTCTAAAATTTCTGTAAGCTCGCTTGAAATTCTTGCCATTTTTTCGTTTTCATCTGATCTAAAAGTTTCTAAAAGTTCTAAAACTTGAAGCAAAACTTCATTTTTTCTCTCAGCTAAATCGCTTTTAAATTCAACAAAAATCTCTTCATTTAATGGTTTTGACATTTTAACTTCCTTTTTAAAATTTTAATTTCATAAGTTTTTGAAGCAAGAAGTGTTCCAAGTTTTGATACTTTGTAGTTTAAGTTAAATTTTTGTATAATCTAAGCTTTTAAAAATTTAGCTTTGGAGAAGAAAATTTGGAAAACATTAGAAATATAGCAGTTATAGCTCACGTTGACCATGGTAAAACCACTATGGTAGATGAATTGTTAAAACAATCAGGCACCTTTAGCGAAAGAGAACAAATTTCAGAACGCGTTATGGATAGCAACGATATAGAAAAAGAACGCGGTATTACCATACTTTCAAAAAACACAGCGATCAATTACAAAGACACAAAAATCAACATCATAGATACTCCAGGGCATGCTGATTTTGGCGGAGAAGTAGAACGCGTTTTAAAAATGATTGATGGAGTTTTGCTTTTAGTAGATGCTCAAGAAGGTGTTATGCCACAAACTAAATTCGTTGTTAAAAAAGCTTTATCTTTAGGGCTTAAACCTATAGTTGTAATCAACAAAATCGACAAACCAGCTGCTGATCCTGAAAGAGTGATCAATGAAATTTTTGATCTTTTTGTAGCCCTAGATGCAAACGATGAGCAACTCGACTTTGCCATAGTTTATGCTGCAGCAAAAAATGGTTATGCTAAGCTTGATCTAAACGATGAAAGTGATAATATGGAGCCACTTTTTAAAACCATACTTGAACGCGTTCCAGCACCAAGTGGCACAAATGACAATCCTTTACAACTTCAAGTTTTTACTTTAGGGTATGATAATTTCGTAGGTAAAATAGGCATTGCTAGAATTTTCAATGGGGTTGTGAAGAAAAACCAAAGCGTAATGCTTGCAAAAGCTGATGGCACCAAAGTAAATGGTAGAATTTCAAAACTCATTGGCTTTATGGGCTTAGAAAAAATGGATATTGAAGAAGCAGGAAGTGGAGATATCGTAGCTATAGCAGGTTTTGAAGCTTTAGATGTGGGTGATAGCGTTGTAGATCCAAACAATCCTATGCCACTTGATCCTTTACACATTGAAGAGCCGACTTTAAGCATAGTATTTTCTGTAAATGATGGCCCATTAGCAGGAACTGAAGGAAAACATGTAACTTCAAATAAAATCGCTGAACGCTTAGAAGCTGAAATGAAAACTAATATCGCTATGAAATACGAAAGCACAGGCGAAGGCAAATTTAAAGTAAGCGGTAGGGGCGAACTTCAAATCACTATTTTAGCTGAAAATATGCGTCGTGAAGGTTTTGAGTTTTGCATGGGAAGACCTGAAGTTATCGTAAAGGTTGAAGATGGGGTTAAAACAGAACCTTTTGAACATTTAGTTATCGATGTGCCTGAGGAATTTAGCGGTGCAGTAATAGAAAAACTTGGCAAAAGAAAAGCTGAAATGAAAACCATGGCGCCAACAGGCGATGGACAAACAAGACTTGAGTTTGAAATTCCAGCACGCGGACTTATAGGTTTTAGAAGTCAGTTTTTAACCGATACCAAAGGCGAAGGCGTGATGAATCATAGCTTTTTAGAATTCCGTCCTTTTAGTGGTGCGGTTGAAAAGCGTAATAATGGAGCTTTAATTTCTATGGAAAATGGCGTGGCTTTAGGGTATTCTTTGTTTAACCTTCAAGAGCGTGGAGTGCTTTTCATAGAGCCTCAAACTAAAGTTTATACCGGTATGATTATAGGTGAGCACTCTCGTCCAAATGATTTAGATGTTAATCCTATCAAAGGAAAGAATCTTACCAATGTAAGAGCAAGTGGAAGCGATGATGCAATCAAGCTTGTACCACCTAGAAAATTAAGCCTTGAAAGAGCTTTAGAGTGGATAGAAGAAGATGAACTTGTAGAAGTTACACCTGTAAATGTACGTGTTCGCAAACGCTATCTTGATCCAACTCAAAGAAAAAGAATGGAAAAAGCAAAATCTTAATGGATTTAAAAAGCTTAGAAAATAATAGACTTTATATACTTAAACGCTTAGGAATTTTAAGATTCCTAAGCGTTATCGAAGCCTTACTTGTAGGCTTTTTAGCCTTTGTTTTTATAAGAGATGTCTTAATCGCAGTAATTTTAGCTGTTTTTGTAGGTGTTTTTTTCTTTCGTTTTACAGCCAAAAAACTAAAACTCGCACAAAAAGAATTACAAATTGACGCTTTAAATTTATTTTTGCGTCGTTTTGGGGCGAAATTTAAAAAGCAAAGTTTAAGCCAAAAAGACTTTTTAAAACTAGGACTTACAAAGGATTTGAAAGAATTTAAAAGTCAAAACTGCTTTGAATTTAAGGGTTTTAAAATTTATGATATTCAGTTTTTAGACGAAAATAAACGCTTTTTTTGCGGAATTTTACTCGAAATTTTAAGTGCAAACAAAAATCCTAGCTTTGAAAATGAAGAACAAATTTATATCAAACTTAAAGATAAAAATTTCACTTTAAATCATATCTTTTCTAAAGAAAATCATTATCTTATCGCTACTTTAAGCAATCCTTTCTTTATAGATATAAAAAAAGATTTAGAAAACAATTTCAAAAATTTAGAAGAAAATCTAAACTCTATAAAAAACAAACTATTTAAATAACTAACATAAAGTTAATATCATAAAATTTTAATAAATATTAATTATATACTTTAAAAATATATTACTTTTAGTAACACTTTAAAATTTAATTTTATTTAAATTATTCTTATTATGCTTAATATTTAAGAAAAAATACACTAAAATCAATTTGAACTACAAATAAAAAGGAGGAAAATCATGAAAAAACACATTTTATTGCTTGGTTTATGTCTTAGTTTGAGTCTTAGTGCTAAAAGCGTGAGTGACTACAAAGTAGGAGAAGAATTAAGCGACAAGGAAGGAGTAGAGTATTTTAAGGAACTTTCTAAAAGACCTGTGCAAGAATGGCCAAATAAAAATTTAAGCATCAATGATGTTCCAAAAGGCAAACAAGGGGATTTAATCCGTTATGGTATAAAGCTTTTAAGCAAGACAGAAAGCACTCTAGGACCCTATAGCAAGCTAAAAAAGACAAGCAACGAAGTAAACTGTATTTCCTGTCACATGGACAATGACGGCAATGGTTTACCAGGGACAAAAAAATATGTTATTCCATTTTTAAATGTCCTAAACAATTATCCAAGACTTGATATAGAAACGATGAAAATCATCTCTATTGAAGATAGAATTCGCGGAATGGGTGGAACTGACTCTCATAGATTTCCTAATGATTCTAAAGAAATGAAAGCAATTTTAGCTTATTTTAAATGGCTAAAAGAAGCTTATGGTATCAAAGACGGCGTAAAGCTTGAAGGAGATTTTTTCGCTAAGATGAATTTTCCAAATCGCCCAGCTGACCCTGTGCGTGGAAAAAAACTCTTTGAAGAAAATTGCGTTGCTTGCCATGGCGAAAGAGGACTTGGGGTAAAAAATGATAATTACGAACAAGGTAGCGGACATTTATATCCATCTTTACTTATCTATCCTGATGGTGGACACATGGCTATGATACCATTTTTAGCAAGATTTTTAAAATCAGCCATGCCTTTTGGTGCGAGTGCGGATAATCCTATATTAAGCGATGAAGATGCACTAGATATAGCAGCTTATGTCAATACAGGTTTTGTAAGAATGCCTATAACCACTACAGAAAATCGTGCAGGACTTGATACAGCTTATAGCAAATCCCCTTCATTAAAACCTGAGTATTTTGCCTCACCACAACAAAATTTAGACCCTAAAGAATACATAAAAGTAAAATACGGACCTTGGAAAAATCCAAATCACTTCCCAGGAGAATGATTAATTTTGGGCTTAGCCCAAAATTAATCCTCATCTTTGGCTAAATTTTCAAGACTTTTAATCCCTTCTTCGCCTATCAAATTTCCACCTTGTAAGTCGCTAAATATCGCATTTAAAGAACTCACTATGGCAGTGGAATTAAAACTTAGATTTTCTATAGCTCTTTCTCTTTTTTTCCATATATTTTGCAAAGCCCTTTTTTCAGCTTCTAACTCTTCTTTCATATTTTGGTAAGTTTTGAGTATAAAAGTGATTTGCGTGTTAAATTCCTTAGAATTTAAGTATTCGTATAAAATGTGATTTTTTTCATCTTTGTTTTGTAGGGCATTTTTGAGTTTATAAGCGTTTATAATGCTTTCTCTAAGCACTGCTAAAACACCTTTGAATTCATTAAAAGTACAGATCAAAATTCCTTCTTTAAAATGCGTTTTTTCTTTATCTTTTGGCATAGTTTTTGTGATCAAAACCGCTATATCACTTTTTGCGGCTATACTGTCTAGTTTAAGTTTATCAAGCCATTCTTTATTAAATTCTTTAGTGCGCTTGCTCTCATATAAAATACTTCCGCAAATATTTCCAAAATTATCCTTTACTATATGCTGACAATCAGCTCCATTTACGCCCTTTGGCACTTCTTTTACTTCATCACTTAAATACTCACTTTGTATGTATTCTTCTATGAGTAGTTCAGCTGCTTCGCCTTGGAGTTGCTGTGAGCCTTGTTCTATCCTGCGTTGCGCGTCTTCTAGCTTTTGGGCTACGCTTTTAAAATTCGTTTCTAGTTCTTTGTATTTAAGATCTTGCTCTTGAGTACTTTTTTGAAATTCAAGACGCATTTTTTCTCTTTCAAATTCCAAATTTTTGTTTTCTTGTTCTTTAAATTCTTTAAAAGCCTCTTCTTTGGCTTGAAATTTCAATCTTTCTTCATTTTCTTTTTGCTCTCTTTTTAGTCTTTCATTTTCAGCCTTTATGCTTAAAAACTCGCTAAGCTCTTTGCTTTTTTTCTCGAGTTCTTCTTGCATGATTTTCATTTCATTTTCATGCTCTTTGTTAAATTTCTCGCTGAATTCTTTTTGGAAATTTTGCTTTTGCGTGAGAAGTTCTTGTTCAAATTTTTGCTTTTCTAAAAGAAGCTTTTGGCTTACTTGCTCGCTTATGAGTTTTTCTTGTTCTATCTTTTGAGCTTTTAAATCATTTAAAGCTTTGGTGTATTCAGCTCTTTTAGCATTTACCTCATCATCAAATTCTTTTTTTTGTTTTAGCATTTCTTGCTTAGCTTTATCTAAAATTTGAGCATATAAAGCAGTGCCGATATCGATAAAACTTCCACAACTTGGGCATTTGATTTGTTCATTTTGGTTTAAATTTTGCATAAAAATTTCCTTAGAATTTTTCCCTAAATTTAACATAGAAAAACAAAGATTATTCTAAGATTGACTTGTTAAAATCATTCTTTTAGAATAATTAGGATTACAAATGCAAAAACACACCAAAATTCACGGCTTTGCTAAATTTAAACTCATCGTTATCCTTGCTTTGATGTCAAGCATAGCACCGCTTTCTACAGATATGTATTTGCCTGCACTTTCTCATGTGGAGCAAAGTTTTCAAACTAATTCTTTTTTAACCCAACTTAGTATCGCAAGTTTTTTTATCGCTTTTGCTTTAGGACAGCTTATATATGGGCCTTTAAGTGATATTTTTGGGCGTAAAATTCCAGCTTTGGTAGGGATATTTTTCTTCATCGTTTCGAGTTTGTTTTGTGTGATTATCGATGATATTTATGCTTTTATCGCTTTGAGATTTTTTGAAGCACTTGGGGGATGTGCAGGTGTGGTTATCGCAAGGGCTATTGTCAATGACTTGTTTGAGATCAAAGAAGCTGCAGGAATTTTTGCTTTGATGATGGTTTTTAGTTCTCTTGCTCCTATGCTTTCGCCAACTTTTGGGGGAATTTTGCTAGAGTATTTTTCATGGCATAGTATTTTTGCGACTTTGTTTGCTTTGGGAATTTTGCTTTTTTTGATGATACTTTTTGGCTTAAAAGAGTCCGCACCTCATCTTAAAAACAAAAAATTTTCCCATCATGAAGCGATGAAAAGCTACAAATTTGTTTTAAGCGATAAACGCTTTTTAGTTTATATACTATGCGCTTCTTTTGCTTTGGCGGCGATGTTTGCTTATATCACAGGATCAAGCTTTGTTTTTACGCAGTTTTTTGGCTTAAGTGAGCAAAAATTTGCTTTGCTTTTTGGGGCAAATGCTTTAGGTTTTGTCATCTGTGCAAATATCAATGCGAGATTGGTTTTAAAATACGAAAGCGAAAAGATCTTAGCAAAAGCTTTGATGATAATGTTTATATCGACCGTGATTTTACTTGTAAATGCCTTTTTTCATCCAAATTTCCTGCTTTTTGAACTTAGTATTTTTACAAGTATCGCTATGCTTGGTTTCATCGCACCCAATACCACAACTTTGGCTATGGCAAGGTTTAAAGAACATAGCGGAACTGCTTCTGCGGTGCTTGGAACGGTGCAATTTGGTTTTGCAGGGCTTATTTCTTTTGTGGTTGGGGCTATTAACGCAAATACGCCGATAATCCTTGCTTTTGTAATGTGTGCTTGCGTATTGGTTGCAAATATGATATATTTTCTAATCAAAATAAAGGAGAAAAAATGAAAACAAATAATATCTTTATGGCTTTAGCCATAGTTTTAGCAAGTTTGATTCTAGCTTTTGGATTTAACAAGGCTTTAAGCGATTTTAAAACACTTGAAAGAAGTGTAAGCGTAAAGGGTTTAAGTCAAAAAGAAGTCGAAGCGGATACTTTGATACTTCCTATAAAATTCACAAGATCAAACAACAATCTTACAAATTTATACGAAGAACTAGAACAAGATAAAGAAAATATCATCAAATTTTTAGAAAAACAAGGCATAAAAGAAGATGAGATCAGCTACAACTCGCCAAATATCATAGATCGTTTAAGCGATCCTTATAGCAACGACACTCAAGCTACATACCGATACATAGGCACTGCGAATTTACTCATCTATACTCAAAATGTAAAGCTTGGAAAAAGCATACTAGAAAACATTTCAAGTCTTGCAAAATTTGGCATAGTAACAAAAATCGATAATTATGACATAGAATACCTTTATACTAAACTCAATGAGATAAAACCACAAATGATAGAAGAAGCAACGCTCAATGCTAGAAATGCAGCGATAAAATTCGCACAAGATTCAAACAGCCATCTAGGCAAGATAAAAAAGGCTTCTCAAGGACAATTTAGCATCAGCAACAGGGATAAAAACACACCTTACATCAAAACCATAAGAGTGGTTTCTACTATAGAATACTATTTGAAAGACTGATGATAAATTTTCAAGCTAAGCTTTAAGGCTTAGCTTGGCACTATGGAATTTTTTCGTGCGGTTTTTAAATAGTTTTTTATAATTATTTTTCTATTTTTGCTTTAATTTTATCTTGAAGTCTTTTCAATGTATTAAATGGAAGAATATCAAGCATTTTTTCAATCAAGCTTAAACTAGGAATTTCACCTTTTTTATCAAGTATCTTGCTTGGATTATTTTCTGCAGAATCTAGCATAATTTTTAAAAGTTGATTTTTTAGTTCCTCGTTCTCTGTTTCTTTTATTTGAGTTTCATACCCTTTATAAGTTTGATTTAATCTTTGTTTATAAGCATACTCACTTGCTATTCTTTTATATTCTGCAATTTGCTTTGTAGAATAATAAGTAAAAAATCCGCTAAAAAATAAAAATGGCAAAGCTCTAAGAAAATTTATATATGTAAAATTTTCCTCAAATGAAAAGCAAAAATAAATACCAAAAACAATAATAAAAACGAATATAGACACTCCAAAAATTATATTCCAAGTTTTGATATTTGTTTGTGCAACCTCTCTTTCATCTTTATAAGCCTCGGCTAATCCCGCAGAAGTTGCACCTGGTAATAATTCATCTATTTCATCATTTTTTTCTTTATACAAATTTTCAAATTTATCTTTATAGTCATTTAAACAATTTTCTAATTCTTGTTTTTTACTAGAAATTAAATTGTTTATTTCAGTCCGTTTTTCATTTAAATATTTTTCAAGAGATAACTTTCCACCTTTTCCATTTTCATCTGCTTCAACACCAATAAAAATTTCATTGTAAAATTTTTCAAATTTTTCTATTTTATCTTTATTTTCTTCGATATCATCACAAGCTTGTTTCAACTTCGAAATAATCCCTTCGGTAACATTGCCTTGAGAATCTTCCTGATCATAAAATTTCATATAATCATTTTTCATTTTATTTGCACATTCTTTAGCTTTTTCAATTTCAATTAAAGCACTGCTTTTATTTTCACCATCGGTTTCAATATCAAAAATTTTCCAATAAATTTCATCTATATCTTTTTGTCCGATTTTTATATCTTTAATCATATCTTTTACGGACATTTCTTCATCATTGCCATTTCCATTATAAACAGAATTAAATTCTGCAATATCTTTTAATGAATTTTGTATAGCATTATTTTCGATTAGATTAAGAAATTGTTCTAATTGTTTTAAAGAATTTTCATCTTTGATATTTTTTATAATTTTATAAAATAACTTTTTTTGTTCTTTAATTAAATTTTCCATTTTTATTCCTTATTTTTTATATTTTGTTGCAAATTTTCATCACAATACCTTAAATTTTTCAACTTGGCACTATGGAATTTTTGCGTGCGGTTTTTTGGAGTGAAAAAAGAACTAAAAATATTAAAATAGTATAAGCAAATGTTAGATATATAAACAAAGGATCATTTGAAAATATTTTATCATTGATAAGTTTTCCAATAAAAGGATTTAAAATAGTTATATTAGCACCCATAGATATAATAACAATAATATAACTTATACATATAAAAATATATCTTAGAAATAATGTATTTAAACATACCATCCATAAATAAAAAATACAAAATGTAAAAAATATTCCTATATTAGATAAAATATTTAAATTATTTTGATTTTTTGGAATATAAATGTTTATATAAATTAAGATAATTAGCAAAAATAATAAATAAACACATAAAATTAATATACTTTTAATTATATCTTTAAATATTATATTTTTAAT
Source organism: Campylobacter sp. BCW_6877 (assembly GCF_001762445.1). NCBI lineage: Bacteria > Pseudomonadati > Campylobacterota > Epsilonproteobacteria > Campylobacterales > Campylobacteraceae > Campylobacter > Campylobacter sp. BCW_6877. The sequence goes on from NZ_MJWW01000036.1 coordinate 96,190, forward strand.
TATTATAAAATCTAATTTTATATTTTTGAAAATCTTATAAAATATTACTATAAGACAAATAAAACAAACAACAACAAAAGAAATTAAAATATGATTATAATATTGTTGCATAAATGAAAAATTTATAATTACTTCCTTGACTTTTGTCAAATAAGAAAACATATCTGAAGTTTTGTTTAAATTTTGTATAGATTTTTTTTCCAAATCAAACTCAAAGCTTCCTACAAAAATAAACAAAATATATAAACTAATTAGTAATATAAGATTATTAAAAACTTTTAAAAAGTCTGTGTGATGATCGCAAAGTTTTCTATAAAATCCTAAAAGTAAAAAATCCACAAAATCCCGAATTCTCGAAACATTTTTTTCTAAATCTGTCGTATTTTTTACATTCTCACCTTTTTTATCCCAATTTTGTTTTAGCTCTATCTCTTTACAATAAAGCTCGTATTTATGAAAATTTGAAGCGTCTAAAAGATTGTTATCTTTTATCAAAGCATTTTTAAAAGTCCTAAAAGAATCTCTAAAATCATTGGCAAATTTATCTAAGGATTTTTCTTGATATAAATTTGGTATAACGCCTGCTTTTTTAGTTGTTCTTTGACTTTCGTAAGAAGTGCATTCTTGTTTGACTCTCTCTTGTAAATCATCAAAAGTAAAATTTAAATTTATATTAACCACATTTAAATTTCCTTTGAAAATCGCTTGAGAAAAATTTGGAGTTTTATCAAATCTCACTCGATAAAAACTAGCTGTTTTTTCAAATTCACACTCGTGGAAATCAGCGTAATTTTTAAAAATAGAATTATTGAAATAAACATTATCGTTAAATTTTCCTTTAATGGTAACCCTATCTTCAAATACACAATTATCCATTTGAAAAATATCTAAGCATTCTTGAAAATTTAAATAAACTTCTTTTTTAAAATTACAATTTAAAAAAGATATTTTTTTAATATTTGTTATTTGATTAAAATATCCTATTCTTTGGGTAAATATACAATGATCAAACACTAAAGGATAGGTTTCAAATAATGATAAAATATCTACAACTCCATGAACTTGTGTCTTTAAATTTGTTCTAGATAAACCAAAAATATAAAATACACCAGATATGTATCTTATATTATCCTCAATATTTAAAATTTGTTTTATTTCTTCTATTGCTATAACTTCATAGGAAATTTTATCAATTTCGGTTATATTTTTTTCAATAATTGTCAAAAAATCAAATCCAATATCGTAATGTGATTTTATTCGATTTATAATCGTTTTATAAATTTTGTCAATGCAGTATTGCCTATCTAAAAAAGTATTAAAATTTTCAACCTCTTGTTTGATTTTGTTTTCTATGATTTGTCTTTGTTCTTTTGTTAGTTCTTTCATTATTTCCCTTCAATGATTTTTATTTCTTCTTCGGTTAAGTTATAGAGTTTATAAGTCAAAGAATTGATTTTGTTTTCTAGTTCTTGGGTATTTGCGTTTTTGTCTTGCTCTTTGGCTTTTAAAATTTCATCGACTAAACTTATAAGCTTGTTTGCTAATTTTTCATTTTTAGAATTTATATTTACTACAGGGATATTTAGCAAAGGCTCTTTATCAATTTTGAATAGATTTCCTTGTATTTTTCCCTTGTGCTTTAACCAAAAAGCTATGAGCTTTGAATTTAAAACTCCAGTTAAATATTTCAAATTAATTCTACAAGTCTGAATAAAAAACAATGCTCTAGAACCATAAAAATTTTCATTAGAATATACAAAAATTGGCTCTATACATCTAACTTGTGAAATAATTTTTTCTTCACCTTTTTTAAAAAATTTTTCTTCTCGTTCTCTATGCAAATAAAAGTATGGCTTATTTGGAGTTTTATATTTAATTTTTGATTCTTTCAGTATTTCTTTATATTTTTGAAAATGTTGCTTCAAATTAGGTAAATCATCTAAATTTCCAGAATAATTTTTATTAGACAAATAAATCAAATATTTATCAGTAAAGCTAGAATAAAATTTTCCACTCAATCCTGTGTAATATTCTTTTATAAAACATTGTTCATTTTTGGAAAAAACATTTTTATCTTTTATCACAAAAGCTTCATCTATAGCTGGAACTATCCCTTGTGCCACTTCACTTTCTTCAAGGTAAAATTTTCCATATTTTTGGATTTTGTTAAAAAGTTCTTCATAGTCGCTTTTTGTGAAATTCAAAGTTTTATCTATAAATTTTTTTGGAGTTAAATTTATGCTTAAAATTTCATTGTTTTGGGTTTTTTCATTTTTTAAAAGATTTATAACATCTTCATAAATTGGAGTTTGGGTTGTGATTTTAGCAAAATGAAATTCGTAATTTTTAGGCGGTTTTATTTTTTGAAATTGCATTATCATAGTTTGTATGCTTGCAGAATCAAACACCATAAAAGAACTAAAATCAACAAGGCTTAAAATTTGAGATTCTTCTAAAACTATATTGCGTAGTTTTTTAGCCCCTGAATTTGTAACCCAATTATTTGTAGCGATAAATGCTAAATATCCATTATTCTTAAGTATATCAAATCCACGCCCTACGAAATGATACCAAATATCCATTTTTCCTTGATAAGTTCTTAACTTTTTTGTATTGGTAAAAAGATCTTTATTATCATTTTCTTTTATATAAGGCGGATTGCCGATGATGAGATCAAAGCCTTTGAAATTTCCATCATCGTCCAAAATTTCAGGGAATTCAAAACGCCATTCAAAAGGATGATTGCTTTCTAGGTTGAAGATATTGTCGTATTCTTTTTTAAGATTTGCAAATTCTTTTGTGGCTTCTTTTTCATCAAAGTCAAAAAGAGTCAAATTCGCACTAACAAAGAATTTCAAATTTTCATCATCTATGGCTAAGAAATTTCCGTATTTTTTAGAGTATTTTTCACATTTATCGTTAAAGCTTTTCATTTCTTTTTTAAATTTATCTGCAAAGCAGAAATTTTTAAAAGAAATTTTGAGATTTTTTATCTCTTGGTTGATGTGGCTTTTATCTGTGTAAAAGCCTTCTTTATAGTCTTTTACTATGCGTTTGTATTTGTTAATGCGTTCTTTGATGTTAGGATAGTGGTTTAGGCTTTTGCCTGTTTCAAAGTAAGATACCAAAGAATTTCCGCATTTTATGTTTATATCGATGTTTGGCAGGGTTTTAAGATCGTGATAATTCTCATCATCAAAGCTTTGATAAAAACTATGTTTTAAAAGCTCTATCCAAAGCCTTAGCTTGGTGATCTCGCATGAGTTAGGGTTGATATCGACTCCAAAAAGGTTGTTTTCTATGATGTCTTTTTTGGTATGAAAAAGTTCTTGCTGGATAAGATGGGCTTTATCTTTAGGTGTTTTTGGGCGTTTATACTCTATAAACTCACCTTTTCTACCCGTGATGAGAATTTCATCGTTTTGCACTTCTAGATAAAATTCTTCATCAAAAAGATTTAGCTCATCATAAATGCTTAACATAACATTTAAAGCAGAAACCAAAAAATGCCCGCTTCCCACCGCAGGATCGCAAATTTTTATAGAGTTTAAAAGCTCTTTTTGTGCTTTTTTATCTTCTTTTCTTAAAGACTTTCTTAGTTCGCTTATATTTTTAGCATCAAGATCAAATTGAGCGTTGAATTTATCAAGCACAACTTTTGTGATGCTTTCTTTACACATATAAGAAGTGATAAAGCTTGGCGTGTAAAAGCTCCCTTCTTTGTAGCCATTGAGTTTTTCAAACACATTTCCTAAAACGCTTGAACTTATGAGTTCTTTTTGGCTTAAAATTTCGCTTTGCTCATCATCGCTACCAAAATCAAAGCTATCCAAAAATTCAAACAAGTATTCTAAAAGCCTCACTTGTCCTTTTTTAGCCTTGCATTTATCATCTTTTAGCACGGTGTTTTTATAGTAAAAAAGCTTTAAGTCATTGCTTAAGCTTGAAATTTCAAGTGTGTTTTCTATGCTTTGTTTTTCAAACAAAGAAGAATTTAGATAAGGCAGATAAGCAAATTCGCTTTTCTTTCTCGTGCTTTTTTCTTTGGCTAAAACTTCAAAGAAAAGTTCGCTAAGCTTGTCAAAATCAGGGATTTTTTTGAAATTTAAAAATTTCAAATTTTTATCATCATTAAAACGCACCAAATTTGACTCTATAAGCTTTAAAAACAAAATGCGATTAAGCCATAAGATCAAAAGTTTTAAGATGGTTTCAAAATTTTCTTCTTTGAGCTTAGAGTTTATAGCGGTGTAGAAAGTTCCTTGCTCTTCTTTACTTTCTTCGCTTTTTGTGATGATGAGTTTTGAGTTTTGTTTGCTCTCATAAAGCCCTAAGATATATAAAAGTTCTTTGTAAAAAGCGTTGTTGAGTGAATTTGCATCGTTGGGGTTAAACTCACCTAGCAAACAATCTTTGCTAAAAATTTTAAACAAAGGCTTAAGCTTACTAAAGCTTAACTTATCTTGTTCTAAGATAGGTTTTAAATCCACAAAAAGCCCTTTTAAAGTGCTATCGCCATTTAAAATCTTTTCAAATTCTTTATAAATTTCGTCGGTATTGCCTTTAAAAAGCGAGTTTTTGCTTTCAAAATTTTCAAAAGCTTCTTTAAAATACTTGTTTTTGTTAAAAAGCTCTTCAAACAAATCCGCCTTAAAGATAAAAAAGCTATAAAAATCCGTGATGATGATGTGCTTAAGCGATGAATTTAACGCTTTTCTTTCGCGAAGATAGTATAAAATGCACTCATGCAAAGCCTTGCAATTAGGTTTGCTTGGGCTAAAAAATTCTCTAGAATGAGGCAATTTTGCTTCAATGATGACTTGGGCAAGGCCATCTTTTTTTAAGGCCAAGTCTATACCGCTGTTGCCTTTGTGTATGCTTTTGACTTCGCATTGGAAAGATAAATTTTCAAAAAATTTGCTAAGAGCATTTGCCACAAGGGAATCTTCGTTGTTTTTGAGATTATTCTCTAAATTTATTTTATAGTCTTTTAAAGTTTTGATAAATTCGTTTAGTTCTGTTTCTAAGATAGGCTTTTTGCGGTGGTAGGGATTTAAAAATTCTTTTTCATTTATAGCTTCAAATTTCATATTGCACTTTCAATAAATTTTAAATATTTTAGCAAAAAAATCTCAAGTTTGGTATAAAATTTAAAAGTTACTTTTTGTAATTTTATAAAAAAATAATTATATAAAATGAGAATATTTGATACAAAATTTTAAAATTTTAAATATTTTTATAAAAATATATCATTTTTTAAATTTATCAATACCCCTAGTTTTGTTACAATAATTCTATATATCATTAAAAAGGAGTAAAATGCGTTATTTAGCTATATTTGCGATTTCAATCACGCTAAGTTTTGGTGCAGCTAATCCACCTATACAAGATAGAACAGGCACAGGACTTGTTTTATCAAGTCATGAACTAGCCAATAAAATAGGCAAAGAAGTTCTTGATAAAGGCGGAAATGCCATAGATGCAGCTGTAGCAGTAGGTTATGCTTTGGCTGTAGTGCATCCTGCAGCAGGAAACATAGGTGGTGGTGGCTTTGCAGTCATTCATCTAGCCAATGGAGAAAATACCACGCTTGATTTTAGAGAAATGGCACCTTTAAAAGCAAGCAGAAATATGTATCTTGATAGCAAAGGAGAAGTTATAAAAGATGCTTCAACTATAGGTTATCTAGCTGCTGGAGTACCAGGAACGGTTAAAGGTATGAGTGCTATGCTTGATCGCTACGGCACTATGAAACTAAAAGACTTGATGGCTCCTGCTATAAAACTAGCTGAAAAAGGTTATCTCATCAACGATAGACAAGAACAAACCATGCTAGAAGCTAAAGATATGTTTAAAGAATTTCCTAGTTCAAGCAAATATTTCCTTAAAAAAGATGGCAGCACTTATAAAAGTGGGGATTTGTTTGTCCAAAAAGATCTAGCAAAAACTTTAAAACTTATCGCAAAGGAAGGTCCTGATGCTTTTTATAAGGGAAAAATCGCTGATTTAATAGCAGCGGATATGGCTAAAAACAAAGGCATTATCACTAAAGAAGATCTAGCACAATACCAAGCTATTTGGAGAAAACCCGTAGAAGGCACTTATAGGGGTTATGATATCATTTCCATGTCACCACCTAGCAGTGGGGGTGCTCATATCATCGAAATTTTAAATATCATGGAAAATGCCAATATAGAAAATTTAGGCTTTGCAAGCTCTAAAACTTTACACATAATGACTGAAGCCATGCGTCAAGCTTATGCGGATAGATCAGAATACATGGGCGATCCTGATTTTGTAAAAATCCCACTTGATAAACTTACAAGCAAAGAATACGCTAAAGAAATTTATGCAAAAATTCCAAAAGATAAGGCTTTACCAAGCTCAAAAGTAAAACCTGGTTTAGGACAAATTCACGAAGGACATAATACCACTCATTATTCTGTACTAGATAGCAAAGGCAATGCTGTAAGCATTACCTATACGATCAATGCGAGTTATGGTTCAGGCGCTGCGGTTGAAGGGGCAGGGTTTTTACTCAATGATGAAATGGATGATTTTTCAATCAAACCAGGCGTGCCAAATTTATACGGACTTGTAGGCGGAGAAGCTAATGCTATAGAACCTAAAAAAAGACCTTTAAGCTCTATGAGTCCAACTATCATACTAAAAGATGGAAAAGTATTTATGGTAGTAGGTAGTCCAGGTGGTTCTAGGATCATCACGACAGTTTTACAAGTGATTTCAAATGTGATCGATCATAAAATGGATATATCAACAGCGGTAGAATCTCCAAGATTTCACATGCAGTGGCTACCTGATGAAATCAGAACAGAGCCTTTTGGAATCATCAAAGATGCGCAAAACAATCTTGAAAAAATGGGCTATAAAATCACCAAAGAACCTTATATGGGTGATGTAAATGCTATCATGGTCGATCCAAAAACTGGAAAAATCGTAGGCTCTATGGATACAAGAAAAGAATTCTAACTTCTTATTTACCCTTGAAATTTCAAGGGTAAATTTATACAGGATTTTTAAGTCTTCTTTTAAAAAATGCTCCTAAAATTAAAATCACTGTAAAAGCAATGAAAAAATATAAAAATTTAGGCACAGGCACAGGATCTCCTGCTGCATAAGAATGCAATCCTGAAAGATAGAAATTTACCCCAAAATAAGTCATCAAAATAGAATAAAATCCTATAACACTCGCACTTGCAAAGGCGTAAGGATTGTTAAATTTTGAGATAAATCTAAGATGTAAAATCATAGTATAAACAATAATAGAAATTAAAGCCCAAGTTTCTTTAGAATCCCAACCCCAGTATCTTCCCCAGCTTTCGTTTGCCCAAACTCCACCTAAGAAATTTCCTATAGTGAGTAAAGCAAGTCCTATTATCATCGCCATTTCGTTGATACAATGTAAGTTTAAAATACTTTGATCTATTTGAGCTTTTTTTGGATTTCTTAACATAAATAAAATCAAGCTAAATACTCCAAGCAAAAAGCAAAGTCCTAAAAATCCATAGCTTGCAGTGATGATAGAAACATGGATATTAAGCCAATAGGATTTTAAAACGGGCACAAGATTTGTAATTTGTGGATCCATAAAACCAAGATGTGCTACAAAAAGAGAAATTCCAGCCATAATACTTGCAGTACAAAGTGCTAAAGAAGATCTTTTATAAAAAACAAGTCCCGCAAAAGCACAAGCAAAAGCTATATAAACCATACTTTCATAAGCATTACTCCAAGGAGCGTGATCTCCTACATACCAACGAAAGATTAAAGCTAAAGCATGAGCCAAAACACTTAAAGCAATGAGAATAAAAATGGCATTTTTAAGCATTTTTGGAGCTTTTTTAAGGCTTAAAATTTCATAGACTAATAAGATAAAAAGCATACTACCTAGTAAAAGATAAATAGGGGTGAGATTGTCAAAAATATTATAATGATTTAAAAAAAGCTCTAAAGAAATTTGAGTAGGTGTAGGGATAAGATTTGATCCATAAAAATTTTGGAAATTTTTAAGTCTTTCTAAACTTTCATCGGCTTTAGAAAAATCTTTGGTACTAAGAGCTTGTTCAAAATCAAAAAAATATTTTGCCAATAAGCTTTGTATATTTTCTATATCCTTTAAATCAAAAGGCATAGGTGTAGCAGGAGAATACCAAGTATAGGTTTTTTGGCTTGGATCAGGAAATATTCTAAAAATTTCTCCGCTATAGATATAAAAAGCGGTGTTGATTTTTTCATCAAGAGCTAAAATATCTTTATCAAACTGATCTCTTAAAGTAGGTTTTTTACGGTTTGCTTCTTCTATATAGTTTGAAAGTTTGTAAAAATCTCCATCAAAAACATCATCATAAGCAAGATATTTTTCATTTTTATCCACGCCTAAAATTTCTTTTAGCTTTGCAGTTTTTACGCTAATCATTTTTATTTGTCTAAAATGTTGTGGATACATCATCATACCAAGAAAAATTTGATTATAGTTTAAACCCAAAAAATCATTTTTTTTGGTAATCTTATGGATGTAATTCATCGCTAAAGTATCGATAGGTTTTATCCTGCCATCAAAGTCTTGCACAAGTAAGCTTCCAAAAAGCATAGAATGTTTTGCAGAATTTTCTTTGATATTTTGTATAAGCTTTAAGGTGTTTTCATCGGCAAAACTTTTTATGTTAAAAGCAAAAAGACAAAAAAGAATTAATAAAAGATTTTTTTGATTTTTAAGATAGTTTGATAATTTTTGAAATCTTGAGTTTTGAGCAAATAAAATCCATAAAAAACCTAAAGTCAGCAAAGTATAGCCTATATAGGTTGGAATTTTTCCAGGATCTTTATTGACTGAAAGTATGGTGCCTTGTTCGTCTTGATCATAAGAACTTTGAAAAAATCTATATCCGCCATAATCTAAAACATTATTCATAAAAATTTTATACTCAAAACTTTTATCTTGATCGATCACTTCTATATCTGAAGCATAAGAAGAAGGACTCATAGAACCTGCGTAGCGATCTAGGATAAAATCTTTTAAAGCCAAAGAAAAAGGCAGTTTGATCTCTTCAGGACCCCAGTTGAGTGCAAAAATTTCACCTCCTAGTCTAAAAGGTAAAACATTTTCATTGTTGTAATTTGGAGTGAGTAAAATTTCTTTGCTTTCATTATTAAAAGAAATTTGCATTTTGATGATAGGATTGCTCATTGCATTAGGAGCTTTTTCATAATCAAGTAGTTTTAAATTTATAGTTTTATTTTGCTGCATGGAAACTTTTTTTTCAAAACTATTATGGAGTAAAGGATTAAAAGCTACTCCAAAGGATTGATATTCTACAACCTTACCTTCATCATTATAAAGCATTAAGGCTATAAATTCATCTCTTGTCACAATGATATCAGAACTTTGTCCTTCTCTAATGTGCATACCTCCTTCTATGCCAAAATAACGCGTGATTGCAGCGCCAAGTAAAATTACTATAAAAGCACTATGCAAGAGCAAGGAAGCATATTTTTTTCTTTGTAAAAGTTTGTGTATAAAAATAATACCTATAAGATTGATTAAAAGCAAAAGGTGTAAGATATCAAACCATAAAGCATTATAAACTAAGGCTTTAGCAGCATTTGTGCCAAAATCATTTTCGACAAAAGTCGCTACTGCACAAGAAAGAGCATAGATAAAAAGTAAAATAAGACTCATCCAAAAGGAAAAAAAGCTTTTCTTAAACATTTTTCTCCTTGTATGCTAGAAAAAGTGTTTTAAAAAGCTTATCTTCATTAAGCTTTTGATTTTTTTCATCTTTTAAAATTTCCATAGTCAAAGCAAGGCGTTTAGCACTCATAAAACCAGGATAAATCAGTAAAGTTTTATGTTTAGGAGTAAAAAATACCAAAGTAGGCGTAGCGTCTATATTGAATTCTCTTGAAAGTTCTTCTGTGCTTGTTTTTTTATTATCGTAATTATGAATTTTATGATAACTTGTATTGATATAATAAGAATTATATGTGTTTTTTAAGATATTTTGAACTTCTTTGTTGTTTTGAATTTCGTGTTTTAATTTATCGCAATAAACACAATTATTTGCACTAAAAATAATTAGCACAGGTTTGTCAGAAAAAACAATATTTTGATTGTCTTTAAAAAATTCTGCGATTTCTTTGTAAGAATTGAGATCAAGATTGTTTGCATCTTGTTTGTATTGTTCTGTAGTTTTTGTTCCTTTAGAAAGAATATTTTCATCTATTTTTTCATTATTACAAGCACAAAATAACAATATTATAAATCCTAAAATCAGTTTTTTTAACATCAAATCCTTTCATTTAAATTGCCTAGAAAACCTAGGCAATTATTATTTTAACAAATCCACTATAAAAGCATAAATCATCAAGAATAAAAAGATCATTCCCGTAATCAGCATCAAATAACCTGCTAATTTAGCAATGCTTTTATAAGAATTAAATTTAGAGTTTTTCTCATATAAACTTTCAAGCCTTCCGCTTTCTTTTAGGCGTTGATAATACGCATTTCTTTCTTGTTTAATCTCGGCTTCACTTTGGGTTCCTGAGAAAATTACCATATCCATAGGGAAGCGATCTGCTCTAAAATGAGTATTGAAGAAGTGGATTGCAAAGATAAATCCTGTTGCAAGTAAAGCTTCATCAGAATGCACTAAAGAACAAAGATTGATCATCCAACCTGGTAAAAAGGTACTAAAGAAAGTAGGGAACCATAAAACCAATCCTGAAAGTCCTATAACAAACATACCCCAAAATACTGCTAGATAGTCAAATTTTTCCCAATAAGTCCAGCGGTCAAATTGTGGTCTTTCACCCATGCCAAAGAACCATTTAAAATGTGCTTTCATATCTTTAAAGTCCTGCCAATTTGGCATTAAAGAATCAGGCCCAAAAAGGGCTTTTAAAATTTTCATTTTATCAAGTTTTCCTGTTTGTGGATCACGCACTAAATCTCTTCTTTTCCAGTTTACAAGTATGATTTCTCCAATATGAGAGAAAAAGACTATAAACATAACAATAGCACTAATATGATGCACTATGGTTGCACCGATTGGTCCGCCCATAAGATCTATCATGGTTTGTGCCCAAGGAGCGGTATAAAATTTTTGCGGCAAACCCGAGAAAGCAAGTCCTAAGAAACTTACCGCCATAAAGAAATGCTGAATTTTATGGAAGGTTGAAAAACGTTTGATTAAAACCTTGTCATTGTGTGCATTTTCTTTTGCTTTTTTCCATTCTGCAGGATGTGAAAATCTTGCTAAAATCAGTCTTATACTCCAAAGTAAAGTATGCAAACCAAAGAATACAAAAACTCCTATCACTAAAGCGGTCATAAAGATATAAGCACCGTGAAGTAAAGGATAGTTTTCTCCATCACTATGATCAGCATGTGCAATAAAATTGGCAAAATTTTCATTAGAATTTGGATGACACTGTGCACAAGTTTGAACACGATTTAAAGACGATAGGGTTGAGTTTAAATCTTCAACTTTTAAAATATTGTGTTTGCCGTGACAATCATAACAGGCTGCGATTTTTGGAGCACTACCAGGACTATTTAATACCATAGCCTTACCATGAAAAGTATCATGATAGCGATCTTGTTTATCTTGATGACATTCACCACACTTAAAATCACTTCTTTGTTTTAAGGTCATTGCATTCATTAATGGATCGTTGTTGTGGATATCATGACAAGTGGTACAAGTTGGAATTTTTTTCTTTTTTCCATCTTTATCAAGTTGTATTTGGCTGATATTTTGATGAATGCTGTGTTTAAATTCTTTATCTATATCTTTATGACAACTTGCGCAGTTTTTATTGATAAGATCTAAATTTGCAGCATTATTATAGCGAATAGATTTTTTATCTTCGCCTTTTCCGTGGCAATCCCTACAACTTGGAACATCTCCAAAATACATTCTTGAATGAATACTATCTTTAAAATCATCTAAATTTTTAGCGTTTTGCCATTTTTCTATTTGTTCTTTTTGAACTTTTCTTCCAGAAAGCACCCAAGATTCTATACCATCTAACATAACATAAACATGGGTATAGCCTAATTTTTGGCTTAAATTTGCAATATTAGAAGCATCAAAAGTAAAACGATTCGACCCATAAAAAATTAAAGTTGCATTAAAATCATCAGGTAATAAATTTTGCCAATTTTGCGCATCAACTAAAACAGCATTAGGTATATTACCTGCAACTTCTCTTTCTTCCTTGGAATTAACATCCACAAAATATACATTTTTTTGCCCTAAAAGTTTTTCAGCATCTTTCATGCTGATAGGAGTTACACCTTCAACTATACCTATTTGAATTTTTCCGTCGGCAAGTAAAAAAGGGGTTGAAAAACAAAAAACAGCAAGCAATATAAATTTTATTAAACTTTGTTTCAAAATTTACTCCTTAAACTCGCCCAAAAAATGGGCGAAAATTTTATTTTAAAATATTTTTAGCTTCTTGTATATAAACCAAAGCCTCATCTACTATTTTTTTGGAGTAAACAGGACCATGCACACCCCAAGAACCATCTTTTTGCAATTTTTCTGCAATAGCCCTTGCTTGATTTGCCAAAGTAATAACACGAGATTTTTTCTCTACAGAAAGTTTAGGATTTTCAGCCATAGCTTTATCAATTTCTTTCACGCCTTTAAGAATATTTTCATATCCATCTTTTACAGGTTTTTGCCAACCTACAACAATGTCATAGATAGTCTCTTGATCTGTAAAATGAAGTTTTTTAGGTAAATTTGATTGAACCGCACTGTGACATCCACTTGCACCTGGCCCCATTAAATTTGGATCACTAAAACTTGTACGTCCACAAGCCCACATTAAATCAAGGAAAAATCTTCCATCATCATCTCTAGCGATGGTCCATCCTGGAGTTTTTGGAGATCTTTCTTTACCTTCTGGCGGATTAAGAGTTTTAGCAGTTTTATCAACTTTTATTTTCCAAATGTGAGAAGCTCTAACATTATCAAATCCACCTTTATCGGGATTTTGAACTGCTCCAAAGTTTTCACAACTCATCATATTTGGCATGTGACAAGCTGTACAATTATCTTTTGAATGAATTCCTCCTTGTTTAAAGAAGCTAGCTTGTGTGTCATGACAATCTGTACAAGTTTTTTTAAGCCCTACTTTAGTATATCCATCTTTCCAATCATTGAAAGTAACCTCATGAGGATCGTGGCAAGTAGAACATCTCATACCCTTATCATAGTGAGCTGAACTATACATTTGCGCACCTTCAGTTCCACAAGCTGGACAGCTAGATTTAAAGAAGGCATTAAATGGTTTTCTAGGATTTTTCTTAGCATCTTCTTCATTATAAGAAAATCTTTGATGACATCTTTCGCAGTTTGATGGCATACCTGCACCTCTAGCACCATAAAGATGAGCACCTGCACCATGACATTCTTCACAAGAAATACCTTTTGAAATTGTATGTTTTCTAAGCTCTTGAGTATTTCCTAAAGCTTTATAAAATTCTTCTTTGCTTTTAAAATCAAATTTAAAACTATGACAGGTTTCACAATAAGAACTTGCAGGCTGAAAAAGCATATTTTTACGATATTGTGCTGCATAAGAATTTGTTCCCCAAACTTGAGAGCCATTACCTCCAAATTGTTCCATAGTAGTAGGGAAACCTGGAGAAAATTCTGCTATTTTTTTGGTCATTTCAGGTGTTAAAAACTCACTCCAAAGCCTTGAGAATTGATTGCCGCCAGCTACAATTTTTCCTGTCATATTACTAAGATTTCCATCTTCAACATGATAAGTTCCACGAACCAACCATCTATCAATAAAACCATATTTTGTTCTAGGTGTTCCAATTACAGCATAGACATCATCAGGATAAATTCCATCTGGTAAAATAGTAGATTGTGAGTTATACATAGGTTTTTTTAAATCATTTCCTACTTCTTCAAACTCATCAGGAAAACGAACGGTTTTTGCATGACGTGATCTTTCCCAAGCTTTATATTGAGCAGGATGACATTCACCACATTTTTTTGGACCTACAAATTTGTTTGGAAAATCTAAAAAAGATTCCATTCCTAAACGATAAGTCACTGAAGTATGAGCTAGATTGTTTTGCTGTGCAAAAGTAGGACCATTAGAAAATTCTACATATTCTTCTTCCCTATCACTAATGGCATATTTACCTACTATACGACCTTCTTTTTCATATTTAAACATAGGATGATGTTCTTTAAGATATTTAAAAAACGCATCTTCTTGGTGCACATAACCCCCAAGCGTTCTTGGTTTAGTATCGCCATCTTGTGCAGCTTCTCCTTGAATAAGAACATTTGAATTTTCTGCACTACTCACATTTAAAGCAAATCCCACCCCAAGTAATAGGGTTAAAACCTTTCCCTTAGAAATAAGCTTTTTCATAAGATACACCTTATAAATAAAATTTTTAAGATAATATAATTATGAAATAAATAGTTTAAGATATAAATTATCTTATTTAAATTATATTAACTTTTATATATAAAGTTTATGTTAATTAAACTTAATAATTAATAAAATTAACAATTTCATCGTGAATTTATATATTAATTTCTATTTTTTATTTAAAATTATATCAATAAACCAAGTAGCCGATCACCCAAACAACTTTTTTAAAAGAACTAAATTTATACAATCCATACAAATATACTTAACTTTCCAAACCCCTAACACCCTATTCTCTTAAAAACCCTAACCAGCAACAAACTCTTTTTTAAACACTATTCTAAGTGTCATCTAAAACAACAATAAAAATAAACATAGGATTTATATATAAAGTAAGTAATGAAGACATTTAACAAGTCCGCAATGAGCTACTTTCCCCCTGCCAGTAAGGCGTAGTATCATCACCCACGATGTGCTTAGCTTCTTGGTTCGGGATGGAGCAAGGCGTTTCCACATCTGTATAATCACGGACATTGTTATTTAAATATTCTTTGAAAGATTGAATTTAAAAAATAAAGCTTAATCTTTTATTTCTTTACTTTTTTTTCTTTATTCTCTTTCTTCTTTACTTATCTTTTATCTTTGATAAGTTTTTATATAGAATACTTAAAAAACAATGTTAAGAGCAAGTTCTAATACAAACTTTACTTGAAAGATTTTATTAGCTTAAAAACATAATGTTTATATAAACATTTCATATAAAACATTCAAAGCTTTCTTAAAAACCTTAACAAGGAAGTGATGCTTTATTAAAGATAAGCCAAACGCTCTATTAGTACTGGTCAGCTAAAGGACTTTCATCCATTACACACCCAGCCTATCAAACTAGTAGTCTTCTAGAGAGCTTAGAGAAGATTCATCTTAGAGTTGGCTTCACGCTTAGATGCTTTCAGCGTTTATCCTTTCCAAACTTAGCTACGCTGCGATGCTCTTGGCAGAACAACAGCTACACCAGTGGTTTGTTCAACCCGGTCCTCTCGTACTAGGGTCAAATCTCTTCAATCTTCTTACGCCCACGGCAGATAGGGACCGAACTGTCTCACGACGTTCTGAACCCAGCTCGCGTACCGCTTTAAATGGCGAACAGCCATACCCTTGGGACCTGCTCCAGCCCCAGGATGCGATGAGCCGACATCGAGGTGCCAAACCTCCCCGTCGATGTGAGCTCTTGGGGGAGATCAGCCTGTTATCCCCGGGGTACCTTTTATCCTTTGAGCGATGGCCCTTCCACACAGAACCACCGGATCACTAAGACCGACTTTCGTCTCTGCTTGACTTGTATGTCTTGCAGTTAAGCTGGCTTATACCTTTATACTCTACGAACGATTTCCAACCGTTCTGAGCCAACCTTTGTAAGCCTCCGTTATTATTTGGGAGGCGACCGCCCCAGTCAAACTACCCACCAGACATTGTCCCACTTGAGGATAACTCAAGCTGGTTAGCTACCCAAATAAGAAAGAGTGGTATCTCAACAACGGCTCATATACAACTGGCGTCATATACTCAAAGCCTCCCACCTATCCTGCACATTCTTATCCAAGTAGCAGTGTCAAGCTGTAGTAAAGGTCCACGGGGTCTTTCCGTCTTGCCGCGGGTAGGAGGAATTTTCACCTCCACTACAATTTCACTGGATCCCTCTTTGAGACAGCTCCCATCTCGTTACGCCATTCATGCAGGTCGGTATTTAACCGACAAGGAATTTCGCTACCTTAGGACCGTTATAGTTACGGCCGCCGTTTACTCGGGCTTCGATCAAGAGCTTCGCTAATGCTAACCCCATCAATTAACCTTCGAGCACCGGGCAGGCGTCACACCCTATACATCCTCTTACGAGTTAGCAGAGTGCTGTGTTTTTGGTAAACAGTCGGGAGGGACTCTTTGTTGTAAGTTTCTTCGCTTTCGGAGTAAATCCTAGTACGAAGCTAACCACACCTTATACCGAAGATACGGTGCTATTTTGCAGAGTTCCTTAAAGAGAGTTCTTCCACGCGCCTTAGAATACTCATCCCACCCACCTGTGTCGGTTTACGGTACGGGCAACATTAGCTAAACTTAGAAACTTTTCTTGGCTCGACGGCATCAGGGGTTCTTCTATCCATCCGAAGACTTCAAAAAGCCTTTCAGTTCTCGGAGTGTTCTTATACGGATTTGCCTGTATAAGCTCCTACAACCTTAGACTAGCACTTCCATCCGCTAGCCCCCTTAGCCCTAAGCGTCCTTCCATCGCACACTAATGTTGGTATTGGAATATTAACCAATTTGCCATCGTCTACCCCTTTCGGACTCGACTTAGGACCCGACTAACCCTACGATGACGAGCATCGCGTAGGAAACCTTGGGTTTACGGCGTTAATGATTCTCACATTAATTATCGCTACTCATGCCTGCATGCTCACTTCTATTCGCTCCAGCACTCCTTACCGGTATACCTTCGACGCAAGTAGAACGCTCTCCTACCACTTGCACACAACTTAAACTACTTAAACTTTAAACCAAGAATATTTTTACTGATTTTACTAAGTTTTATTTCTATCTTTACTCTATAAAAATCAGTAAAAATATAACTTAAAACATATAACTTAGTTTTTTATATTCTAAACTTAAATAATCTAAGTTGTGTGCAAGTCTACAGCTTCGGTACTTACTTTAGCCCCGTTATATTTTCCGCGCAAAATCACTAGACCAGTGAGCTATTACGCTTTCTTTAAAGGATGGCTGCTTCTAAGCCAACCTCCTGGTTGTTTAAGTAACTTCACATCGTTTTCCACTTAAGTAAGATTTAGGGACCTTAGCTGGTAGTCTGGGTTGTTTCCCTCTTGACGACGGATTTTATCACTCGCCGCCTGACTGCTGTGATTACATATAAGGTATTCGGAGTTTGATAGGGTTTGGTACATTGGTGTATGCCCTAGCCCATTCAGTGCTCTACCCCCTTATATTACGACACAACGCTATACCTAAATATATTTCGGAGAGAACCAGCTATCACGAAGTTTGATTGGCCTTTCACCCCTATCCACAAGTCATCCCGGGGCTTTTCAACGCCTATGGGTTCAGTCCTCCACTAGTTCTTACACTAGCTTCAACTTGCTCATGGATAGATCACTTCGTTTCGGGTCTGCAGCATCTGACTAAGCGCCCTATTCAGACTCGCTTTCGCTACGGCTTCGCGTTTGCTTAACCTTGCCAGACACCACAACTCGCAGGCTCATTATGCAAAAGGCAGTCCATCACACTGTATTGCTACATAGTGCTCTGAATGATTGTAAGCAAATGGTTTCAGGTTCTATTTCACTCTGATCACCTCAGTTCTTTTCACCTTTCCCTCACGGTACTTGTGCACTATCGATCTGGTATTAGTATTTAGGGTTGGATCGTGGTCGACCCGGATTCAGACAGGATTCCTCGTGTCCCGCCCTACTCAGGATACTGCTAGCTAAGCTTTGTTTTTCGCATACGGGACTATCACCCTCTATGGCTATACTTTCCAGAATGTTCTGCTAAACTCAGCTCTTGCACATTGCAGTCCTACAACCCCCAGTGCAAGCACTGGGTTTGCCCTCTTGCGCTTTCGCTCGCCGCTACTGACGCAATCTCTATTGATTTCTTTTCCTGAGGGTACTAAGATGTTTCAATTCCCCTCGTTCGCTCCTATATAGGTAATGTATATCTCTATACATTGGGTTGCCCCATTCGGAAATCTACGGATCAAAGCTTCTTGACAGCTCCCCGTAGCTTATCGCAGTCTAGTACGTCCTTCATCGCCTTTACCAGTCAAGGCATCCACCATTCGCTCTTAGTAGCTTACCTTTT